>NZ_JBSFUW010000060.1:0-27909 GCF_053591995.1 Streptomyces sp. NPDC002835
CCGCGCTTGCTCAAGGCAACGGTCAGGTATCGGTCGGCCATCTGCTACGCATACCCCACGAACGCCCGGGTAGCCGCGCGCCCATGGCTCGTACACCCGCAGGTCCGCCGCCGAGACGCCCGGCAGGCCCCGCGGGACCCCGCACCCCAGCACCTCCACCCCCTCCGTCGCGAACACCGCGTCGATCCGCTGATGCGGATCCCGCGCCGTCGACGTGTGCTCGTCGCCCCACGGCGCGACCGCCCAGCAGTCCTGGAGCTCCGCCGCCAGGCGGGAGAAGCTCCGGCCGCCCGGCCGTTCGTTGATGTCGCCGGCGACGACCGCGTGCGGCACGTCCATCGCCTTGACGCGGTCCAGCAGCATCCCGGCCTGCGCCTCGCGTTCGTCACTCTGCAGGCTCAGGTGGCAGCTCACGACCCCGACCCGCGCGCCCGCGAACCGGACGACCGCCGTGGCGAAGCCGCGCCGGTGGAGGCCGGAGCGCAGGGGCAGCAGCAGGTCCTCGGTGCGTTCGACCGTGGCCCGCAGGGAGCACAGCAGCAACGGCCCGGCCGCCGTCGCGCCGCCGGCGAGCATCACGAGGCCGGTGTTGGCCGCGAGGCGGGCCGCGTGCTTGCGCCAGCGGAAGAAGCGCGGGGCCTCCTGGACGAACACCAGGTCGGGCTCGCAGGCCCGGATCACCCGGGTGAGTGCCGCCTCGTCGTCGCGCAGGGAGCGGACGTTGTAGCTCAGGACCCGGACCACGGCCGAACCGTCCGGGTCGGTGCGCGACTTGGGCAGCGGCGTGATCGGGTTGATCGGCATGGGAGCAAGATACGACGGTGCCCGCCGCGCTTCTCGAAGGCTGAGTCCTCCGGGAGGCGTGGCGGGCACCGTCACCCGTGCGGTACGGCCGTCAGCCCTGGCGTGCCAGGTCCGCCGCGCCCACCAGCCCGGCCTTGCCGCCGAGTTGCGCGGCGAGCACCTGGGCGTGCGGACGCCACTGGCCGCCGATCAGCCAGCGCCGGAAGGACTTGCGGATCGGGTCGAGGACGAGGTCGCCCTCGTCGGAGACGCCGCCGCCGACGATGAACGCGGACGGGTCGAACAGCGAGGCCAGGTCGGCGAGACCGGCCCCCGCCCAGCGCGCCAGCTCACGGAAGGAGTCGACGGCGACCGGGCAGCCCTGCCGGGCGGCCTGGCTGATGTGCTTGCCCTGGATGCCCTCGACGGTGCCGTCGCCGAGGCCGAGCAGGACCGTCGCGTTCTCCGGCGTGGCGTTGGCGCGCTGCTTCGCGTACCGGACGAGGGCGCGGCCGGAGGCGTACTGCTCCCAGCAGCCCTGGCTGCCGCAGCCGCAGAGGAGGCCGTCGGGCACCACCCGGATGTGGCCGAACTCGGCGGCGACGCCGAACCGTCCGCGGCGCAGCTTGTTGCCGATGATGATGCCGCCGCCGAGGCCGGTGCCGAGCGTGATGCAGATGACGTCCTCGTGGCCCTGGCCGGCGCCGAAGCGGTACTCGCCCCACGCGGCGGCGTTGGCGTCGTTCTCGACGACGACGGGCAAGCCGACGCGCTGCTCGACCTTGTCCTTGAGCGGCTCGTGGCGCCAGTCGATGTTCGGCGCGAAGAGGACCGTGGCGCGCTTGTCGTCGACGTAACCGGCGGCTCCGATACCGACGGCCTCGATGTCGTGCCCGGAGCCGGCGCCCGCGACGGCCGAGCAGATCGCGTCGACGATGCCTTCGGGAGTCGACGGGGTCGGCACGGTGTGCGTCTCGAGAATGGCGCCCTCTTCGTCGACCACTCCCGCCGCGATCTTCGTGCCGCCGATGTCGACGCCGATGGTGAGTCCCATGTGTCCCTCAGTATTCGGTCGAGCCCCGCTGGGCTCAACCGTACCCGAGGGCGGGCATGCCCTGGTCAGTCCAGGTCGATGTGCTCGCTGCCTTCGGGGCCCTCGTCGCGCGGATCGTCGCTCTTCCGGGCGGGCTCTGCGGGGTCCGGTCCACGGGTCCAGCGCCGTTCCTGGCCCTCGACCGCGGACCGGTAGGCGGCGAGCAGTTCACCGCCCGCGGCGGCGAGATGGTCGAAGACCTGCGGGTTCCGTTCGATCACCGGCTCGACGACGGCCTTCGCCTGGCCGACGAACTGCTGGACGGCGCTCTGCGCGGCGATGCCCGGCAGGGAGGACTGGAAGGTGGTGACCTTCTCGGCGACGGCGTCGAAGAGTTTGCGCAGTTCCTCCGCGGCGGAGCCGGGCGGCGGGCCGTACTGGGCACGGCGCCGGGCCTGCTCCTCCTGGAGGTCCTCCTCGCAGGCGGCGGACCAGGCGTCGGCGTCGGGGCGCTCGGTCGCTTCGCTCATGACGTACTCCTGGGTGTGCCGCGTCGGGGGTTCGTGTGCTTTCGACGTTACCCGAACGGCGCCACGACGTTGAGGGCGTTCAGGGTGTCCGTGGCCACAGCCCGGGGTCGGGCGTGAAACGGATCTTGAGCACGCCGTCCGTGAGGCCCGCGCCGGCGACGGTGCAGCGGCGCAGGGCCGAGGGCAGTGGCAGGTTCCTGCGGAACGGGCCCGCGCCGATCAGGAGTTCATCCCCGCGGCGGACGAGGGAGAGCGTCTCCTTGACGGCGCCGGGGAGGTCGAGTTCCCACACGTAGCGGGCGTCCCCGCTCCCGGCCGGTTGACCGGTCGACGGCGGTGCGGTGATCCGGCCGAGGTCGCCGGACGTCTCCGCACCGTCCCACTGCGGCGTGGCGGCGAGCCCGCCGCCCTCGCCGGTCGCGGCGGTGTGGAGGAGCGCGAGGTCGTCGAGGCCCTGGGGGTCGCGGCCGAGGTGGGGCACCTCCCGTATGGAGGAGCCCGGCGGCCGGGCGCCGTGCCACTCGTGCAGGCACTTCTCCTGCTGCGCGGTGAGCCCGGCGATCCAGGGGTCCGCGGACTCCTCGGGCAGGACGCGGTTCGCCGCGAGCATGTCGACGCGCAGCCCGTGCAGGGCGATCCCCGTGCGGGCCTCGCGGAGCGCCGCGGCGGCCCTGGGTCCCGGCTCGGCGACGATCCGCAGGGTGGTGTCCGGGGACTCCACGACCGACTGCACCGCGGCGAGTTCCGCGTCCCAGCGGCCGGCGGTCTCGTACAGCCACTGCGCGGGCATCGGTACGCCCGCGAGCTGGGCGAGCACGGGGCGCAGGGCGCGGGCGGCCTGGCGTTCGGCCGGCAGCAGGCGGCGCAGATAGCGGCGCAGTTCCTCCGGCAGGGCGAGCAGCGCGATCGTCTCGCGCAGCGGTGGCAGGTCGACGACGACCGTGGCCCAGTCGCCGCGCGAGGCGACGGCGAGCGCGCGCAGCAGGGCGAACTGGTCGCTGCCGGGCAGCGGCGTCAGTTCGGCGTCCTCGAGCCGGGCGGCGCCCAGCAGGTCGAGCGCCGCCGAGGCACGCTGCTGGAGGTCGAGGAACTCGGCGCGGAAGTCCGCCCCGGCGTCGATGCGGGCGGCCCACAGGCCGTCGTGGATGCGGACGGGTTCCTCGTGGCCGGCGGTGACCGGGGCGCCGAGGACGTCGCCCGGGTCGGCCGACAGGAAGAGGGTGCGGCCACCGGCGCAGGCGCAGGCGAGCGCCGTGGCGGCGGCGACGGTGGTGCGGCCCGCGCCGCCGAGGCCGGTGACGAGGACCTTGCGCATCAGGCGCCGGCGCCGCTCTCGACGCGCTTCTTCAGACCGGCGAGCGCACGGTCGATGATGACCTTCTCGGCCTTGCGCTTGATCATGCCGAGCATCGGGATCTTGACGTCGACGGTGAGCCGGTACGTCACCTCGGTGCGGTCGCCGCCGCCGACGGGCGCGAGGCGGTACGAGCCGTCGAGGGCGCGCAGCATCTGGGACTTCACCAGGGTCCAGCTGACCTCGTCGGCGCCGTGCCAGGTGTAGGCGAGCGTGTGGTCGTCCTTGATGGCGCCGGCGTCCAGCACCAGGCGGACCTGCTCGGCCCGGCCTTCGGCGTCGGTGGCCAGCACCTCGGCCTGCTTCACCTCGCCGGTCCACTCGGGGTAGCGGTCGAAGTCGGAGATGACGCCCATGACCTCGCCCGGCGCCGCATCGATCGTGATGCTCGAGCTGGTGTGTTCCGCCATCTCTGCGGCTCCCTCACAGTGCGTACGGACCGGTCCGATGTACGGGGTGCAGGCTATCGCGACCGCGGCGCGCTCCGGTGCGTACCCCGGGGGCGACGCCGTGAGGTCACCAGGCGAGCGAGAAGGGGCGGCCGCCGGCCGCGAAGTGCCCGACGTTCACGCACTCGGTCACGCCGATCCGCATCCGGCTGACCAGCGGCTGGTGGACATGGCCGAAGAGCGCGTACCGGGGCCTGGTGCGGCGGATCGCGTCCAGCAGGGCGCGGCTGCCGCGTTCGAAGCGGCGGGCCACGGTGTCGTACGTCAGCTCGGGGACGTCCGGCGGGATGTGCGAGCACAGGACGTCGACCTCGCCGATCGCCTCGACCTTGGCGGCGTACTCCTCGTCGGAGATCTCGTACGGCGTGCGCATCGGGGTACGCAGTCCGCCGCCGACGAAGCCGAAGACCCGGCCGCCGATCTCGACGCGCTCGCCGTCGAGGACGGTGGTGCCGGGGCGGGCGTACTCGTGCCACAGGGATGGAATGTCGACATTGCCGTAGGTGGCGTACGTCGGGGTGGGAAAGGCCGCGAACAGCTCGGCGTACTGGCGGCGCACCGCCGCCTCGATGGCGTCCTCCCGGTCCATGCCGAGCTCCGCCCAGAGCCGGCGGCCGAGCTCGCGGGCCTCCTCGAAGCGCCGGGCGGTGCGCAGCTCCACGATCAGATCGGCGTTCGCGGTGCCGAACAGCTCGGGGAAGATCCCGCGCGAGTGGTCGGCGTAATCGAGGAAAAGCACCAGGTCACCGAGGCAGATGAGGGCGTCCGCGCCATCACCGGCGATGGCGAGATCTTTCGCATTCCCGTGCACGTCGCTGACCACATTGACTCGCATGCCTCGCATGGCGATCACCCTAGAGGGCCCCATCCGTGCAGGGTAGAGGGGTCTACCTGCGGTTACTTGGGCTCAGCGGCGGGAGTGGAATACGCTGCGCGAAGTACAGCCATCAACGTGTGACGCATAGAACAGTTGGCCGGGAACCCCTATCGGGAACTGTGTACTGGTGGGTAACGTCCGGGCGGTCCAGTCGTGCTCACCCCCACCGAGCACCTGCCCGATCTTGGACCGCATCCGGTGCATCACACAGAGCCGTGGCGCCGGCGCCCGATGAGGAGCAGCAGTCTTGCGCGAGTTCAGCCTTCCGGCCCTGTACGAGGTCCCCACGGACGGCAACCTGACGGATCTCATCCGCCGCAATGCCGCGCAGCATCCGGATGTGGCGGTGATGGGCCGCAAGATCGCCGGTGCGTGGGCCGATGTCACGGCCACCCGGTTCCTGGCCGAGGTGCGGGCCGCCGCCAAGGGCCTCATCGCGTCCGGCATCCGCCCCGGCGACCGGGTCGCCGTCATGTCCCGCACCCGCTACGAGTGGGTCCAGCTCGACTTCGCGATCTGGACCGCCGGCGCGGTGACCGTGCCGGTCTACGAGACCAGTTCCGCCGAGCAGGTGCAGTGGATCCTCGGCGACTCCGGCGCCGCCGCCGTGATCGTCGAGAACGACACGCACGCCGCCGCGGTCGAGTCCGTACGCGATGCGCTGCCTGCCCTGCGCAACGTCTGGCAGCTCGAGAAGGGCGCGATCGACGAACTGACCGCCGCCGGCGCGGAGGTCTCCGACGCCACCGTCGACGAGCACAGTGCGAGCGCCAAGGCCGACGACCCGGCGACGATCGTCTACACCTCCGGCACCACTGGGCGCCCCAAGGGCTGTGTCCTCACCCACCGCGCCTTCTTCGCGGAGTGCGGAAACCTCGTCGAGCGCCTCAAGCCGCTGTTCCGTACGGGCGAGAGCTCGGTGCTGCTCTTCCTGCCCGCCGCACACGTCTTCGGCCGCATGGTCGAGATCGCGGCCGTGATGGCACCGATCAAGCTCGGCTGCGTACCGGACATCAAGAACCTCACCGACGAACTCGCGTCCTTCCGGCCGACACTGATCCTCGGTGTGCCGCGGGTCTTCGAGAAGGTCTACAACGCGGCGCGCGCCAAGGCCCAGGCGGACGGCAAGGGCAAGATCTTCGACCAGGCCGCGAACACGGCCATCGCCTACAGCCGCGCCATCGGCAGCCCGCAGGGCGCGCCGCTCGGCCTGAAGCTCAAGCACAAGGTCTTCGACAAGCTGGTCTACAGCAAGCTCCGCGGGGTGCTGGGCGGCCGCGGCGAGTACGCGGTCTCCGGCGGCGCGCCGCTCGGCGAGCGGCTCGGCCACTTCTTCCGCGGCATCGGCTTCACCGTCCTCGAGGGCTACGGCCTCACCGAGTCGTGCGCGGCGACCGCGTTCAACCCGTGGGACCGGCAGAAGATCGGCACGGTCGGCCAGCCGCTGCCCGGCTCGGTGGTCCGCATCGCCGACGACGGCGAGGTCCTGCTGCACGGCGAGCACGTCTTCACCGGCTACTGGAACAACGAGTCCGCGACGGCGGAGGCGCTGGCCGACGGCTGGTTCCACACCGGCGACATCGGCACCCTCGACGAGGACGGCTACCTCTCGATCACCGGCCGCAAGAAGGAGATCCTCGTCACCGCCGGCGGCAAGAACGTCGCCCCCGCGGTGATCGAGGACCGCATCCGCGGCCACGCCCTCGTCGCCGAGTGCATGGTCGTCGGCGACGGCCGCCCGTTCGTCGGCGCGCTCGTCACCCTCGACGAGGAGTTCCTCGCCCGCTGGGCGTCCGACCACGGCAAACCGGCCGGCTCGACGGCGGCCTCCCTGCGCGACGACACGGACCTCCAGGCCGAGCTCCAGAAGGCGATCGACGACGGCAACGCGGCGGTCTCCAAGGCGGAGTCGGTCCGCAAGTTCCGCATCCTGCCGTCCCAGTTCACGGAGGAGGCGGGGCACATCACGCCGTCCCTGAAGCTGAAGCGGAACGTGGTGGCGAAGGACTTCGCGGACGAAATCGAAGCGATCTACCGGGCCTGAGGGGGCGGACGTACGGGGCTTGGGGGCGCCGCCCCCGGGGCCCCTGCGCCTCAAACGCCGACGGGGCTGAAGTTGCCCAAGCCGGCGAGGCCGGGAGTGCGGCGCTCTCGTCGGGGCGCTGCCCCAAGCCCCGCGCCTCAATCGCCGGCGAGGCTGGATGTGCCCGGCGACTCAAGCCTGGTCGGCGTGGTGGGTGCCTCCAGCAAGGGTGGGGTGGCCGGGCAACTCAAGCCCGGCCCGGGGGTCCCTCCCACGGCCGCCAGGCCGTAGGGGGAGTTTGAGGCCACCGCGCGGAGCGCGGTACCGGGCCTGGGCGAAGCCCGGCCCGCCCACCCAGCGCACTGGGCCCAGGGCGAAGCCCGGCCCGCCGCGCGAAGGGCGGCACGGGGTCCGGGGCCTGCCCCTCACGCGGCGGAGCCGTAAATCCGGTACAGCGGGGAGGGGCGGGTAGGGAACACGCCCGCGCAGCGGACCCCTACAGCAGCGCCACCAACCGCTCCGCCAGCAGGTCCCACCGCCAGCGTTCCTCGACCCACGCCCGCCCCCGCTCCCCCATCCGCCGGCGCAGCTCAGGGTCCTGGAGGAGCGTGACGATGCGGTCGGCCGACTCCTCCGGGGAGCCGCCGCGCACGACCCATCCCGTCTCGCCGTCGAGGACCGCGTCCGGCGCGCCGCCCGAGTCGCCGGCCACGACCGGGAGGCCGGTCGCCGACGCCTCGAGGTAGACGATGCCGAGGCCCTCGACGTCCAGGCCGCCCCGGCGGGTGCGGCACGGCATGGCGAAGACGTCACCGGCGCCATAGTGCGCGGGGAGTTCGGACCACGGCACCGAGCCCGTGAAACGCACCGACCCCTCGACCCCGGTCTGCGCGGCGAGGCCCCGCAGTTCGTTCTCGTACGGCCCGCCGCCGACGATCAGCAGCACCGCGTCCGGCACCCGCGCGAGGATCGCGGGCATGGCCCGGATCAACGTGTCCTGCCCCTTGCGCGGCACGAGACGGGAGACGCACACCACGACCGGCCGGTCGCTCAGGCCGAGGCGCCGGCGGACCGCGTCTCCGCCGGAGTCGGGGTGGAAGGTCTTCTCGTCCACGCCCGGCGGCAGTTGCACCATCCGCGCCGCCGCCTCATGGCTCAGCGCCGTGGCGATGCGCGAGCGCGTGTACTCGCCGAGATAGGTGATCGTGTCCGTACCCTCGCCGATCCGGCGCAGCAGCTGCCGGGACCCGGGCAGCTGCGCCCACCCCGCCTCGTGGCCGTGCGTCGTGGCCACCAGCCGCCGCGCGCCCGCCCTGCGGAGGGCGGGGGCCATCAGCCCGAGCGGGGCGGCCGCACCGAACCACACGGACTCGCAGCCGTGTTCGCGCAGCAGCTCCACCGCTCTGCGCGTGACGCGCGGGGTCGGCAGCAGCATCGTCGTACGGTCGCGTACGACGGTGAAGGGCTGTTCGGCGTCGAAGGCCGCGGTCGCCTCCACACCCTCGCGGCTCCGCTTCCACGTGGACGCGTAGACGACGAGCTGCCCGGGTTCCAGCCGTAGCGCCATGTTGTGCAGGAACGCCTGGATGCCGCCGGGCCTGGGCGGGAAGTCGTTGGTCACGATCAAGGTCTTGTGCATCGCCGCCGACAGTACCGAACGGCCCCGACCCCCGTACCGAACGGCCCCGCCTCACCTCCGGGCCGCGGCCCGCCCGGCATCATGAGGACGCCCGTTCCCGCACGAAAGGGGCACAACGGCATGGCGGTGGCGAGCGTCGCCCGGCATCCCGTCGCGGTGTGGGTCGTGACGAGGGCGGTGCTGCTGCTCTTCGTCCTGGGGTTCGCCGCCTTCCCCGGCCCCGACGTCACGACCGATGTCTCGGTGATCTACCAGGGCTGGCACAAGGTCCTGCGGACCGGCACCTATCCGCTGGACGACGTCACCTGGCAGTACCCGCCGGGCGCCGCGCTCGCGATCCTCGCCCCCGGTCTGCTGCCCGGCCTCGGCTACGACTCCGCGTTCGTCCTCCTGACGCTCCTGTGCGACCTGCTGGTCCTGGTCCTCCTGCTGCGTACGGGACGCGCCGCACGGCGCGGCGCCTGGGTGTGGGTCGCGGGAGTGCCGCTGCTCGGCCCCACCGTCTACGCACGGTACGACCTGATGGTGACCGCCGTGGCCGTCGGCTCGCTCCTCGCGGGAGTGGGTCGGCCGCGGGTGATGGGCGCGCTCGCCGGCCTGGGCGCGCTGCTGAAGGTGTGGCCGCTGCTGGTGCTCCTCGGCACGCCGCGCGGCCGGGCGACCCGCCGGTCCTGGTCGGCCGCGGCGGTCACGGTGACGGCCGTGGCCCTGGCGCTGGCCGCCGCAGTGCCGGGCGCCCTGGCCTTTCTCGCCTTCCAGCGCGACCGGGGCACCGAGATCGAGTCGCTGGGTTCGCTCGTCTTCCATGTCTGGCGCCACTTCGGGTGGCAGGGCCAGGTGCTGCTCAACTACGGCTCTGTGGAGTTCCTCGGCCCGTACGTCCCGCTGGTCAGCGGCCTGGCCCTGGCCCTGTCCGTCGCCGCGCTCGGCTGGCTGGCGGTGTGGCGGGCGCGGGCCCGGGAGTTCACGGCCGCCACACCGTGCGACGCGGCCTTCGCCGCCGTGCTGCTGTTCACCACGACGAGCCGGGTGATCAGCCCCCAGTACATGGTGTGGCTGGTCGGCCTGGCCGCCGTGTGCCTGGTGCACCGGTCGAGCCGGATGCTGCGGCCCGCCGTGCTGGTCCTGGCCGCGACCGGGGTGACGTTCTTCGAGTTCCCGGTGTGGTTCTCGCACGTCGTGGCGAGCGACCCGCTGGGCATCGCGCTGCTCGTGGTGCGCAACGGGCTGCTGGTGGCCGCGGCGGTCGACGCGTGCCGGCGGCTGTGGCGGCAGACGGTCACGGCGACGCCGCACAGCCGGGGCGGCGCGGCGACGCGGACAGCCGTCAGCCCAGGACCTCGGTCAGATAGTCCCGCCACATCGCGGTGAACCCGGCGGACGTGACGCCGAGTTCCTCGCTCAGCGCGCGCTCCACCGCGCCGTCCCGGTGCCGACCCTCGCCGACGGTCCGGTAGAACGCCGTGAGCTTCTCCTCGCCCCAGCGCTCCGCGATCATCTCGCAGGCCAGCCGGCCGCCCTCGTAGGCCCGTGCGACGGTGTCCGGGTCCCCGCCGAAGGTGAAGTCCCGGTCACCGGGCAGTCCCGCGGGCACGTCCCCCGCCCGTACCGCCTCCTGCATCTCGGGGCCGGCCTCGGCGGCGGTACGGCCCGTGCCGCGGTACGCGACCCAGTCCGCGAAGCCCTCCGACAGCCACATCGGGGTCGCCGCGGAGGTGTGCGCGCGGGTCGCCACATGGGTGGCCTCGTGGGTGAGCACCACGCCCTGCCCGAAGGTGCCGAGCAGCCCGTACGCCTCCGGGTTCACGACCACCCGGTCCGCCGGCGCCGCGGCCCCACGGCTCGTCTCGCCGGTGGTCACGGCGGCTGTGCCCCGGTAGCCGGCGCCCGGCGTGCCCAGCAGCCTGCCCATCTCCTCCATCGAAGCCGGTACGAGCACGACGACCCGGCCGGGCCACTCGGACGGCCAGGCGTCCGACACGGCGGGCACGGCGCGGTCGGCGGCGGCCGCGAGCTCACGCAGCCGCGCCGCGTCCTGGCCGACGCCGAGGACGATGCTGCGACTGCCGCGTACGACGCCCACGTCGCCCTGCTGCCACAACTGCTGCGGCGTACCGGCGCCCGCCCGGTCGGCGGTCACGTACCAGCGGCCGCCGCGCTCGGCGAGCTCCAGCGTGCGCGAGGCGGTCACGGGGGCGGCGTCGTAGCCGGCGATGCGATAGCGCACATCGGCGTCCGCGACGGCCGTCGCACCCTGCCGGCGCACGCCCTTGATCCGGTACTCCCAGGAACGCAGCGGCACGTCGGCGAGGTTGTCGAACTCCTCGCCCTGCGCCGCCCGCAGCCCCTCGTCACCGGGCTCCAGCGATGCGAGGTACCCGGCACGGTCGTGCCCGAGCAGCGCGTCGGCCCGGGCGTCCAGCGTCTGCCGGATCTCCTCCACGGCAGGATCGACGCGCGACTCCCCGCCGGCGCACCCCACGAGCACCAGCGCGGCAACACCGACGGCGACGCGCTGCTTGTACGGGTGCCGGGCCATCCTGCGATGGTACGTAACGGGGACCAGAAGCATGCCGGTCCCGTCGGGACGCTGCCCCCGGGCCCTGCACCTCAATGGCCACCGCGCGAAGCGCGGTACGGGTCCGGGCGGAGCCCCCACGCGGCGGAGCCGCACATCCGGTACAGCGGGAAGGGGCGGGTAGGGGAACAAGCCCGCCGCAGGCGCCCCCGCCCCCGTACCCGCAGCCCACCCCTCAACCCACCGCCCCCCCTACACCCGCGTCACCGCATGCACCGGCATCATCCCCACCGGGTCGTACCGCACCGACGCCCCCGGATACGGCGCGTGCACGACCTGCCCACCGCCCACGTACATGCCCACATGGCTCGCGTCGCCGCGGTACGTCACGATGTCCCCCGGCCGGGCCTGGGACAGCGGCACGCGGCGGCCCGCGTTCGCCTGGGCCTGGGAGGTGCGCGGGAGGGCGACCCCCGCCTGGGCGTAGGACCACTGGACGAGGCCGGAGCAGTCGAAGCCGGAGGGACCGCTGGCGCCCCAGACGTAGGGGCGGCCGACGACGCCGCGCGCCGCCGCCGTCGCGGCCGCCGCGTGCGGGGAGGCGGCCGCAAGGGCGGACAGGTCGGGGAGGGCGTCGCGGCCGGAGCGCGAGGAGCGGGCGTACGGGTCGCGCTCCCCGGCCGGCAGGGCGTTCAGCAGCCGGCGGGCCTCGCCGAGCTTGCGCTCGACGGTCCGCTTGTGGCCGGCCACGGCCTGCCGGCTGCGTTCCAGTTCGGCGAGGTCGCGTGAGGCCTCCGCGCGTTCCTGGCCGAGCCGGCGCCGCTCGCGGTGCAGGTCGTTCAGCGCGGCGGAGTGGCGCTCGCCGACGCGGTCGAGCGTGGCCGCGGCCTCGAGGTAGCCGTCGGGGTCCTGGGAGAGCAGCAGGGCGAGCGCCGGGTCCACGCCGCCTGAGCGGTACTGGGCCCCGGCCACCGAACCGAGCACTCCGCGCATCCGGTTGATGCGTTCCTGGCTGCGGGCGACCCGGTCCTGCGCGTGGGCCACCTCGTCCTCGAGGTGCTCGACGCGTTCACCGGCCTCGTTGAACCGCTCCGTGGCCCGCTCGGCCTCCTCGTAGAGCCGGTCGACCTTGGCCCGGGTCGCCTCCGGGCCGGTGCCCGGCTCGGCTCCGGCCGGTGCGGCGCCGGCGCCGAGGGCGGCGGCCGCCGTGGCCGCGGCGGCGGTCAGGACGGTGCCGCGGGCACTTCGGGTGAGACCGGGTTGTGAGGTTCGGCGGTGGGAAACCACGTGCCGCGCTCCCTTCCGCAGGACTTCCGGGAAACCGGGGTTCGGTGCGCGGCAGAGAGTAGCCGGGTGAACACCCGGTGACCAAAGACCTCACCGGGCATACAAACTGACGCCCCGCCGGAGACCAGGTCACCGGCGGGGCGTCGCGTCAGTACGGAAGGAGCGAATTCCCCCGTTCGGGCGGGTGTGGAACCCCGCCGAACGATTCGCCCGGCCTCCCGGCCCGACCGTGCGTCAGATACGCACGCCGAACTGGAACGGCATGTTGTTGATCGACTCGTAGCGCACGACGGTGCCGCTGCGCGGGGCGTGCAGCACCTGGCCGTTGCCGGCGTAGAAGCCGACGTGGTGCAGGTCGCCGTAGAAGATGACCAGGTCGCCCTGCTTGAGGTCGCTCTGCGAGTAGATGCGGGTGCCGGCGCTGGCCTGCGCCTGCGAGGTGCGCGGGATGGAGACGCCGGCCTGGGCGAACGCCCAGGAGGTGAGGCCGGAGCAGTCGTAGGAGTTCGGGCCGGAGGCGCCGTAGACGTACGGCTTGCCGATCTGCGACTGCGCGGCGGCGAACGCGGCGGACGCGCGCTGCGAGGCGGGCACGGCCGGGCCGAGGTCCGCACGGGCGCTGGCGCGGTTGGCGCGGCTCTCCTCGGCGGCGAGCGCGGCGCGCTCCGCGGCGGTGAGGGAGTTCAGGAGCTGGCGCGCCTCCGCGAGCTTGCCCTGGACCTCCTTCTTCTTCTCGCCGAGCGTCTTGCGCGTCTCCGCGAGGTCGCCGAGCTTGCTCTGGGCCTCCTGGCGCTGCTGCGCGAGGGTGCGCTGCTTGGACTGGATCTCCTGGATGGCCTCGGTCTGCTTGGCGCCGAGCTGGTCCAGCGCGGAGGCCTTGTCGAGGTAGGTGTCCGGGTCACCGGAGAGGAAGAGCTGGACGGAGGGGTCTATGCCTCCGGTGCGGTACTGCGCGCTCGCGACCGAACCCAGGCTGTCCCGCAGGGTGTTGAGCTCGTCCTGTCCACGGGCGACCTTGTCCTGAAGCGCGTCGATCTGGTCGTCGAGCTTCTCCTGCTGCTCCTTGGCCCCGTTGTACTTCTCGGTGGCCTTCTCCGCCTCTTCGTAGAGCTTGTCGACCTTCTCCTTGACCTCGCTCTTGCTCGGCTTCGGGTCGGCCTGGGCGGTCTGGGAGGTCAGGGCTACGGCCGCTGCGGCGGTCGCGGTGAGCACGGTCACACGGGTGCGGCTCGGCTGCTTGGGACGACGGTGGGACGCCACGAAGGCGAGCTCCTTCTTCCTCGAGCCGCCTACCGGGCAGTGGGGGGAGGGTGTGTCCCCGGCGTCCGTACGTCGGATCCCCGGGGGAAATAGGGTCGAACTGTACGAACTCGGCGGTTCCTTCGCTGTCACCCCGGATGGGCGATCAACCGCGCGAAGGTTCGAGGCCTGACCTTAGTGACCTTCTTGTGATCAGTTCAAATCCCCATCGGAAAATTCTTACCCCCGAACACCATTCTTTACTCTCATCACACCCGTAGTAATGGACACTTGACACAACGTCCTATCTGGGGTGTTGCCAAATCGGGCATATGCCGCGGGGGTTACGACGGGGTCATGAGGCGCGCGAAAGCCGCTTCAGCAGCAAAGCGGACGCGACCGGCCTGGCGCCCGCCTTGGCGACGCCGTCGGCGACCTCCCGGTCGGTGGAGACGACCACCACGGGCCGGCCGGGCGGCTCGGCCCGCACCAGCTGGCGGATCAGTTCGTCCGCGGTCACGCCCGGCTTGGAGAACAGCACCCGCACCCCGCGCGGCGGCGCCAGCAGCACCGGCGCGGCCAGTTCGGCCCCGTCGAACACACAGGTGACCTCGGCCCCGGTACGGGCCGCGAGCATCGACAGGCCGCCCAGCAGCCGCAGCCGCTGCTTCTCCAGCGGCATCGTCGGATAGCCGGTCTTGGTGACGTTGTAGCCGTCGACGACCAGATGCGCCTGCGGCAGCGCCAGCAACTGGTCGAGCAGCGCCGGGTCCGTCTCGGAGAGCGCCCGCGCCGCGATGTCCTTCGGCGACATGCGCCCCGGCTCCACGGCGTCCACCATGTCGGCCGGGTGCAGGCCCGCGGGCGGCAGGGCCAGCTCGCGGCGCAGCCCCTGGGCCGCGTCGAGCACCGTGTCCAGCAGAAGGCGCAGCCGCATGTCCTCGACGGAACGGCCCTCGCGGGCGGCCCGGCGGCCCGCCTCCACCGCCGCCTCCGCCTCCGCCAGCCGGGCCTTGAGCCGCCGTGTCTCGCTCTCCGCGGCCGACACCTGGGCCGCGGCCTGCGCGCGGACGGCGTCGAGTTCCGCTTCCTTGCGGCGCAGGGCCGCCTCGCCGCGCTTCACGTCGGCCTGGGCGCTGCGCAGCTTGCGGTGGAGCGCCTCGCCCTCCCGGCGGGCGCCGTCCAGCTCGGACCGCAGCCGCTCGGTCTCCGACCTGATCTGGCCACGGGCCTCGACGAGTTCCTCGCGGAGCCGGTCCAGCTCGCGCCGGCCGGCCTCGTCGGCCCGCTCGGCGTCGGCGCGCTGGACCTCCTCGCCCGCGGCGGCGACCATCTTGACCCAGCCCGGGGGGCGCAGCACATAGGCGGCCGCCGCGACGTCCACGGGGTCCGCGGCGGCGGGCGGCGATCCGGACTCGAGGGCCCTGGCCAGCTCGGGCTGCGCCTTGCCGAGCCGTTCGCCGATGCGCTGGCGGAAGAGGGCGTCGCCCTCCAGCGCGGCGGCCATCGCGTTCCCGGCGAACTTGGCGCGCCGGGTCGGGGTGAACCGGGCGTACTGGCGCAGCTGGGCGGGGAGTTCGGCTACCGTCAGGCCGCCGAACGCGTCGGAGACGAGGGCGACGACCCGTCGCCGTACCCCTTCCGGCAGCGGGCGGTCGAGCGCCTCGGCGGCGTCACCGGCCGCACCGGCCGGCTCGGCGCCGTTGTCAGGCTGCTCCACGATCCGTTCACCCCTACCACCCGTACGGGCCGTTCCTTCAGGAACCGGCGCCCGGCCTGTCCACCAGCTCGATCTGGTCCACCGCGTTGCACCACCGGCAGCGGACCGACTCGATGGTCTCACTGACCACCTCGCGCTCCTCCACCTTCGGCTCTCCCGCCAGGTCCAGATGGACGTACTCGACGACCTTGGAGGAGCGGGTGACGTCGAAGCGGGTCAGATTGCCGCAGAGCGTGCAGCGCCACCTGGTGTCAGCGGTCGGCGAGGGAACCGTCGTCATCGTGCCGTCCTCATGTCTCGTGCCGAGTGCGGGTACCGCGGTGCGCCGTCGAACTGCGGATGTACTGCCTGTAACCCTACGGCCTCGCCGGTCCCCGATGTCGCGGCGAGGCGCTCTGTACCGTTCAGTCCTGCTACGCCATGCTCTGTCCATGATCAGTCGGTGGGGCACGGCCCGGGATGCGGTAAGGAACGCGGCGGCGGGACCCGCGGTCACGTACGGCCTGATCGCGGTGTGCTGCGCGATCTTCGTCATCAGCCCGATCTCGGGCCTGAACCCCTCGTACGGCACGGGCGACCGGCTGCTCGCGGCCCAGGCGGCGTACTTCGAGCGCTGGGGCGTGATCCCCGCGGAGCTGATGACCGGTTCCCCGGGCGCCCTGCTCACCCCGCTCACCGCGCTGTTCGTGCACGGGAGTTGGCTGCACCTGCTGGGGAACATGCTCTTCCTCTTCGTCTTCGGCGCGATGGCGGAGGAACGGATGGGACAGATGCATTTCCTGCTGTTCTACCTCTGCGCCGGCTATCTCGCGCTGCTGGTCTACGCAGCGGTCAACGCCGACTCCGCGCAGACCCTGGTGGGCGCGTCCGGGGCGATCTCCGCCGTGCTGGGGGCGTTCCTCTTCCTCTTCCCGAGGGCCCGGGTCACCAGTCTCTTCCCCTTCCTCTTCTTCCTGCCGCTGCGCTTCCCCGCCTGGGCGGTGCTGATCTTCTGGTTCGTGCTGCAGTGGCTGGCGGCCAGGGGTGCGGGCAGCGGGCCGGGCGTGGCCTACCTGGCGCATCTGGTGGGGTTCGGGGTGGGCTTCGTCTACGCGTGGGGCCGCTACGGGCGTGGGACTAGAGTGAACGCATCTTCAGCGACCGAGGGAGAAAGCCAGCCATGATCACCGCGATCGTGCTCATCAAGACCAGCGTGGACCGTATCCCCGAGATCGCCGAGTCCATCGCGGCGCTGGACAGCGTCAGCGAGGTCTTCTCCGTCACCGGCACCTACGACCTGATCGCCATGGTGCGCGTCGCCCGCCACGACGACCTGGCGGACGTGATCCCCGGCCGGATCAGCAAGATCCCCGGCGTCGAGGGCACCGACACCCATGTCGCCTTCCGCACCTACTCCCAGCACGATCTCGAGGCCGCGTTCGCCATCGGCCTGGACGCGTAGCCCGGAGCCCTGCGCCCGCCGCGCACGGGGTGCGCGACGGACACAGGTTCGAAGAGTGCCCCGGGCGGCGGCCCGGAGATGACCACCCCCCGATCCGCGGCCCCGGTCAGCCGCGGTCGGGCACGCAGCGCCCGTCCTCGGTGCGGTACTTCCACTGAGCGCCGTCGCGGACCAGTTCCTTCACGGCGCGTACGAAGCGCTCCACGTGCTCGTCGGGCGTGCCCGCGCCGAAGCTGACGCGGATGGCGCCCCGTGACCTCTCCCCCGGCTCCGCCTCCGGCGCGCCGCACTCGCCGACGTCCTGCGGGTCGCCGCCCAGCAGGGTGCGCACCAGCGGGTGGGCGCAGAACAGCCCGTCCCGTACGCCGATGCCGTACTCGGCGGACAGCGCGGCGGCGAAGTGCGAGCTGTTCCAGCCGTCCACCACGAAGGAGAGGACGCCGACCCTCGGGGCGTCGTCGCCGAACAGCGACAGCACCCTGACCTCGGGCACCTCGGCGAGTCCTGCCCGGACCTCGGCGAGCAGGCGCTGCTCGCGGGCGACCAGGGCGTCGAACCCGGCCTCGGTGAGCGCCTTGCAGGCGGCGGCGATCGAGTAGACACCGATCACGTTCGGGGAGCCGGCCTCGTGCCGTGCGGCGCTCGTGTGCCACTCGACGTCCACCCCGCCGTCGGCCCGCCGCGCCACCGCGCGCGAGGCGCCACCGCCCGCGAGGTACGGCTCCGCCTCCCGCAGCCAGTCCCAGCGCCCGGCGAGCACACCGGAACCGAACGGCGCGTACAGCTTGTGCCCGGAAAAGGCGACCCAGTCGACGTCCAGCTCCCGGAGCGACACCGGGTGGTGGGGCGCCAGTTGGGCGGCGTCGAGGACGATGCGGGCGCCGTGGGCGTGGGCCGCGGCCGCCAGTTCCCGCACCGGCCACAGCTCACCGGTGACGTTCGACGCGCCGGTGACGCAGACCAGCGCGGGCCCGTGCGGGTCGCGTCCGGCGAGTGCGTGCTCCAGCGTGCGGACGGCCTCGCCGTGTGTACGTGGCGCGTCGAGGTACGTCACCCGGGCGTGCCGCCACGGCAGCAGGGAGGCGTGGTGCTCGGTCTCGAAGACGAACACCTCGCACCCGGCCGGGAGCGCGGCGGCGAGCAGACTCAGCGAGTCGGTCGTGGAGCGGGTGAAGACGACCTGGTCGTCCTCCCGGCAGCCGAGGAACTCGTGCACCTGGACCCGGCTGTTCTCGAACAGGTCGGTGGAGAGCTGCGAGAGGTACCCGGCGCCGCGGTGCACGCTGCCGTAGTAGGGGGCGTACGCGGCGACGTCGTCCCAGACGCGCTGGAGCGCCGGGGCGCTGGCCGCGTAGTCGAGGGCCGCGTAGGTGACTTCGCCGCCGGTGACGAGCGGGACGGTGACGTCCCGGCCGAGGACCGGCAGCGGGGCGCGGCGGGACAGGTCGGTGTCGGCGGCGGCGTCGGCGACAGCGGTCTCGGCGGTGTTCGGGTACGCGGACATGGCGGTATCTCCCAGCAGGATGCGGCGAATCGGCTTCAGGGACCCGGATACGGGTGTTCCCCGGCACACGGCGGCGCCGTGCGGAGGGTGATGAAGAAGGGGCTGAGACGCCCTATCGCATTCGCTTGCTCACGAGACTGCTCCCTTGAGGACCAGGACCCCAGGGACACGGCGTTCGACGACGCCGCGGGGGTCCGCGCTTGCCACAGACCTCGCTGCCTGCGGCCTGGTCTTCACCCGGGGCACCCCGCCACGGACGGAGGGTTGCCGGACAGCGGGCCGGGGCCGTAATCGCTGTCACTCATGACCTTGGGAGGCATCCTGCCACACGTCGCGCACAGCGCAAGGGAGCGGTCCGCGATACGGACCGCTCCCTTCCGGAGCCGTTACGCGTTGCTGGCCGCCACCCAGCGCTCCAGCGCCGCCCTGGCGTCCCCGGAGTCGATCGACCGGGCGGCCCGCGCCATCCCGGCGGCCAGCTGCTCGTTCAGCGTGCCGTCCGTCGGCTCCAGCGCGGCCAGCGCCGCCGCCGAGTTGAGCAGCACCGCGTCCCGTACGGGCCCGGTCTCGCCGGCCAGCAGCCGGCGCGCCACGTCGGCGTTGTACGAGGCGTCCGCGCCGCGCAGCGCCTCGACGGGGACGAGGTCGATGCCGATGTCCCGCGGGTCGAAGGCCTCCTCGCGCACGGCTCCGTCCCGCACGACCCACACCCGGGAGGTGGCCGTCGTGGTGAGCTCGTCGAGGCCGTCGTCACCGCGGAAGACCAGGGCTGACGAGCCGCGCTCCGCCAGCACGCCGGCCATGATCGGGGCCATCCTGGCGTCGGCCACGCCGGTGGCCTGGGCCCCCACCCGGGCCGGATTGGTGAGCGGGCCGAGGAAGTTGAACGTCGTGCGGATGCCCAGCTCCTTGCGGGCGGCGGCGACGTGCCGCAGCGCCGGATGGAACTTCACCGCGAAGCAGAAGGTGATGCCCGCCTGCTCGGCCACCTCCGCGACCCGCTGCGGGGTCAGCTCCAGATTGACGCCGAGCTTCTCCAGGACGTCGGAGGCGCCGCTCGCCGAGGACGCGGCGCGGTTGCCGTGCTTGACGACCTTGGCGCCCGTACCGGCGACCACGATCGCGGACATGGTGGAGATGTTGACGGTCTTCGCCCCGTCGCCGCCGGTGCCGACGATGTCGACGCATCCGCCGGGCACCTCGATCAGATTGGCGTGCTCGTACATCGTCCGCACCAGGCCGGAGATCTCCTCGACGGTCTCGCCCTTGGCGCGCAGGGCCACCGCGAAGCCGGCGATCTGGGCGTCGGTGGCCTCTCCGCTGAGGATCCGGTCCATGGCCCACGCGGTGGCGTCCGCGCTCTGGTCACGGTTCTCGAGGAGGGCGTTCAGCACGCTGGGCCAGGAGTGTGCCGCCACGCTGTCGCCGCCGCCCGGGGTCACAACGTTCATGGTCCGCTCCTGGGGTCCACAAGCCGATAGGGGATGGCTCCACCCTATCCAGGCGCCGGACACGGCGAAGGGCCCCGTCCATCGAGTGGACGGGGCCCCGCGCTGTGGCGACGTGTCGGTCGGGGATCAGTGGTGGCCGTGGCCGCTGGTGATCTCCTGGTACTCCTCGGTCGTCGGCTTGGGAATCTGGTTCGCCTCGCCGTAGTAACCCTTGCTGAGCTTGGCGCGCAGCTTCTCGGTGCGCTTGACCTTGCGGCGCACACCGTTCTCGTCGACCTCCGGGCCGATCTCGGCGGGCTTGTACTGCTCGTGCGCGGTCAGCTTGTACCGGTCGCCCTGCGCCAGCGGCTCGTGGACCTCGACGAACTCACCGTGCGGCAGACGCTTGATGATGCCGGACTCGCGTCCGTGCAGCACCTTGTCCTTGTCCCGCCGCTGCAGACCCAGACAGATCCGCTTGGTGATGACGAACGCGAGGACCGGCCCGACGAAGAACGTGATGCGCACGAACCAGGTGATCGCGTTGATCGACATGTTGAAGTGCGTGGCGAAGATGTCGTTTCCGCCACCCAGCAGCATGATCACGTACGCGGTCACCCAGGCGACGCCCAGCGCGGTGCGCGTCGGAGCGTTGCGCGGACGGTCCAGGATGTGGTGCTCGCGCTTGTCGCCGGTGATCCACGACTCGATGAACGGATACACCGCGAGCACCCCGAGCATCAGCCCGAAGAGGACCAGCGGGACGAAGACACCCAGGGCCAGGGTGTGGCCCCACAGGTTGATCTCCCAGCCTGGCATCACCCGGACCAGCCCCTCCGCGAAGCCCATGTACCAGTCGGGCTGCGCGCCGGTCGAGACCATGTCCGGCCGGTACGGGCCGAGCGCCCACACCGGGTTGATCGTGAACATCGCCGAGATCATCGCGATGACGCCGAAGACCAGGAAGAAGAAGCCTCCGGCCTTGGCCATGTACACCGGCAGCAGCGGCATGCCGACGACGTTCTTGTTCGTCCGGCCGGGGCCCGCGAACTGCGTGTGCTTGTGGTAGAAGACCAGGATCAGGTGCGCCACCACGAGGCCGAGCATGATGCCCGGCAGCAGCAGGATGTGGATCGAGTAGAACCGCGCCACCATGTCGTGGCCGGGGAACTCGCCGCCGAACAGGAACATCGAGATGTACGTGCCGACGACCGGAGTCGCCAGGATCGCGCCCTGCGTGAAGCGGACGCCGGTGCCGGAGAGCAGGTCGTCCGGGAGCGAGTAACCGGTGAAGCCGGTGAACATGCCCAGGACGAAGAGCAGGAAGCCGAACAGCCAGTTGAGCTCACGCGGCTTGCGGAACGCGCCGGTGAAGAACACGCGCATCATGTGCACGAACATCGCCGCGAGGAAGATCAGCGCGGCCCAGTGGTGGATCTGCCGGATGAGCAGACCACCGCGGACGTCGAAACTGATGTCCAGCGTCGAGGCGTATGCCTCGGTCATGCGGATGCCCTGCATCGGCACGTACGAGCCGTGGTACTCGATCTCGTTCATGCTCGGGTGGAAGAACAGCGTCAGATACACACCCGTGAGGATGATGATGATGAAGCTGTAGAGCGCGATCTCACCCAGCATGAAGGACCAGTGGTCCGGGAAGATCTTCCGCATGTTGGCCTTGGCCAACGAGTAGATCCCGAGCCGGCCGTCCGCCCAGTCGGCGACCCGCTCACCGGCGGGCGCCTTCCGCTTGTTTTCGTCGATGGTGCTCATCCGCGCTCCCAGAAGGACGGACCGACGGGCTCTTCGAAGTCGCCGAGCGCCTCGAGATTGCCCTCCGCGTTCACACCGATCCGCAGCTGCGGAAGCGCGTGACCGGCCGGACCGAAGATGACGCGGGCGCCGTCGGAGAGGTCGAAGGTGGACTGGTGGCACGGGCAGAGGACGTGGTGCGTCTGCTGCTCGTACAGGCTGATCGGGCAGCCGACGTGGGTACAGATCTTCGAGTAGGCCACGATGCCCTCGTGGGACCACTCGAGCTCGCGCTGGTCCTTGATGTCCTCCGGCTGGAGCCGGACGATCATCACGGCCGCCTTGGCGATCTCCGTGTTGAAGTTGTGGTCGTCCTCCCTCAGGCCCTCGGGCATGACGAAGGTCAGCGAACCCACAGCGACGTCCTCGGGACGCAGCGGCTCATTGGTGTTCATGTTGATGAGCTGCTTGCCCCTGGCCCACAGGGTGGTGCGGAGCTTGTTCTCCGGCATCGGGCCGAGCTCGCGCAGCAGCACCACACCGGAGAGCGGCACCATGGCCAGCGCGCCGAACATGGTGTTGCGGATCAGCTTGCGCCGACCGATCGCGGACTCCCTGGCGCCGTCCGCGAAGTCGGCCATGACCTTGGCCTTGACCTCGGGCGGGGCCTCGATCGCGTGCCGGTCGTCGGCGACCTCAACGTCGGACATCAGGGTGCGCGCCCAGTGGACGGCGCCGGCGCCGATGCAGAACAGCGCGAGGCCCAGCGTCAGGCCCAGCGAGAAGTTCAGCGCGCTGATGTGCCCGAACGGCCAGATGTAGACGATCTTGTCCACCGGGAAGATCACGAAGGCGGCGATGAAGCCGACCGTCGAGAGCATCGACAGGGTGAACAGGAAGGCCACGGTGCGCTCGGAGCGCTTGGCGGCCCGTTCGTCGAGGTCCTGGATGCGCGGCTTGTGGGCCGGCAGTCCCGGGTCGGCGAACGGATCGTCCGGGCGCTGGGCGACGGCTGTGCTGCCACCGTGTGCCGCGTCGTGCGCGGCGCCCTGCTCTGCGGGCAGGTTCTCTTCTGGAATGTCTTGGCTACTCATGACTTCTTGGCCTTAGCGGTGTGGGCCGCGACCCAGACGGCAACAGCGATCAGCGAACCGAGACCGAAGATCCAGCCGAACAGACCCTCACTGACGGGGCCCAGGCCGCCCAGCGCGAAACCGCCGGGGCTCGGCGTGTCGTCGCTGTTCACGGTCGTGACGTACGCGATGACGTCCCGCTTCTGCTGCTCGGGCAGTGTGGTGTCGGGGAAGGAGGGCATGTTCTGCGGGCCGGTCTGCATGGCCTCGTAGAGGTGCTTCGGGCTGACGCCCTCCAGGTCCGGGGCGTACTTGCCCTCGGTCAGCGCGCCGCCCTTGCCGGTGAAGTTGTGGCACTGGGCGCAGTTGTTGCGGAACAGTTCGCCACCCTTGGCGATGTCCGCGCCCTCGGGGCTGTACTGCTTCTCGGTCGGTGTGATCGGACCGGCGCCCAGGGAGGCGACGTACGCCGCGAGCTGGTCGATCTCGGCCTGCGAGTACACGACCGGCTTCTTGGGCACCTGAGCGCCGGGCTGCTGGGCGGGCATACGCCCCGTGCCGACCTGGAAGTCGACGGCGGCGGAGCCGACACCGACCAGGGACGGGCCGTCTGAGGTGCCCTGACCGCCGGTTCCGTGGCAGCTTGCGCAGCCCACGGTGTAGAGCTTCTGCCCCTCCTTGATGGCGAGGGACTGGGCGGTCGTGTCGGCCTGCGCCTTGTCCGCGGGTGCGAACGCGGCGTACAGCCCCCCAGTGGCCGCCAGCGCGAGGAGTAGGACGACGACCGCCGCCAGCGGATGGCGTCGTCGTGCGGAGAGCTTTTTCACGGATTACCCCGGTGTCAGGATCTTCTGCGTCGGTGCTTCTGGACTATGTCTGCTTCAGGCGGCGCCCGCTCGGGACGAGCCGCCCGCGCCGATTACTTGATCATGTAGATCGTGGCGAAGAGGCCGATCCAGACGACATCGACGAAGTGCCAGTAATAGGACACGACGATGGCGGCGGTTGCCTGCTCGTGGGTGAATCTCCGGGCCGCGTAGGTCCTCGCCAGGACCAGCAGGAAGGCGATGAGTCCGCCCGTCACGTGCAGGCCGTGGAAACCGGTCGTCAGGTAGAACACCGAGCCGTACGGGTCGGACGAGAGGGAGAGCCCCTCGTGCTTGACCAGCTCGGTGTACTCGAAGACCTGACCGCCGATGAAGATCGCACCCATCACGAACGTGATGATGAACCAGGTGCGCAGCTTCTTCACATCGCCCCGCTCGGCGGCGAAGACGCCGAGCTGACATGTGAGGGAGGAGAGCACCAGGATCGTGGTGTTCGTCGCCGAGAACGGGAAGTTCAGAGCTTCGGCTTTCTCTGCCCAGAAGTCGGCACCCGTCACCGATCGCAGGGTGAAGTACATCGCGAAGAGGGCCGCGAAGAACATCAGCTCGGAACTCAGCCAGATGATGGTTCCGACGCTGGTGAGGTTCGGCCGATTGACCGACGGGTGCGCGTGCCCGGTTTCTACTGTCGTTGCTGTCGCCACGACCGACATTATGTCGGTCGCTTATCCCGCCCTCACTCCGGGGGGTGCTCTTCGGAGTGTTCCGGCCCTCAACGGGACCTTCCGGCGGGGCCGGACGGCCCATCGAAGCCGTGTCCGAACCGGTGCTGACAGGCAGTGGGACGGAGTAGCATCCGGCGCAACAAGCCTGATCGAACGAGTGCGGAGGAACCATGCAGTCGAGCGCCACGGTCCTGGTCTACAGCGACGACTCGAACACCCGCGAGCAGGTCAGGCTGGCAGCGGGGCGCAGGCCCGCGGCCGACGTGCCGCCGGTGCGGTTCGTGGAGTGCGCGACCCTGCCCGCGGTCCTGAAGACCCTCGAGGAGGGCGGCATCGACGTCTGCGTGCTGGACGGCGAGACGGTTCCGGCGGGCGGGATGGGCGTGTGCCGGCAGATCAAGGACGAGGTCTTCGACTGCCCGCCCGTGCTGCTGCTGATCGGCCGCCCGCAGGACGCCTGGCTGGCCACCTGGAGCCGCGCGGAGGCGGCGGTGACGCTTCCGGTCGACCCGGTGGAGTTCGCGGCGTCCCTCGCAGCCCTGCTGCGCGGTCGCCTCTCCATCGGCGCCTGACGGGCGCGGCCGGGGCTGAGCCTGGGGCCGCGCCCCCGTCTTCGGCGAGTGAGCCGAAAGGGCGCGCGGCTGCTGAAAGGGAGAACGCTCGGAGATCGCGAGGTACGTGGGGGCACCTCCCGGACGGAGTCTGTGGGAGATCGAGCACGATCGACCGTCGGCAGACGCACAAAGCGCCCTGGAGGTGAACCGAGCCCTCAAACCACGGGCCGCAGCCGGGCGGTCACGGGGGTGGCGTTGCCGTTCGAGGCCTCGGAGCCGGGGACCAGGGCGCTGCCCTTGCGCCACTTGTCCCAGGAGAGGTTCCAGTCTCCGAAGCCGTTCCCGAACGTGTCCATCATGTCGCCGTAGCTGTTGACGACCTCGACGATGTCGCCCTCGCGGACGGTCTTGAAGAACCACTCGGCGTTGCCCATGGACATCCCGACGCAGCCGTGGCTGACGTTCGCGGAGCCCTGCGAGCCGACGGACCAGGGCGCGGCGTGGACGTACTCGCCGCTCCAGGTGATGCGCGTCGCCCAGTAGACGGGCAGGTCGTACGACTCGGAGCTGCCTTCGGCGATGCCGATGCTGGTGCTGCGCATCTGTACGAACTGCTGCTTGGCCAGCACGACCTTGATGCCGTTGCGGGTCTCGAAGCCGGGCTTGCCGGTGGTCACCGGCAAGGTTTTGATCACTTCTCCGTTGCGCTTCACCGTCATGGTGAGCGCCTCGGCGTCGGCGACGGCCTCGATGCGGTCCCCGATGGTGATCTTCAACGGCTTGGAGGGGCCGCCGTAGAGCTTGCCGGCGACCTTGACACCCTTGAGGTTGCTGGCGACGTCCACCGTGGCTCCGGCGGGCCAGTACTCCCTGGGCCGGTAGTGCAGGGTCTTGTCGTCGACCCAGTGCCAGGCGCCCTCCACCGCGGGCTTCGAGGTGACCTTCATCGCGCGTTCGACCACCGCCCTGCCCCTGCCCTCGCCGACCGCGTGGCTGAGCTTGGCCGTGATGGGCTGCCCGACTCCGTAGGTGCCCGCCTCCGGGCCGAACTCCGCGGTGAGGAAGGTCTTGGCGGGTGCCGTCTCGAAGAAGAGCGTGCGCACACCCGGAGCGCCTTCGTCGTCCTCCGTGGAGACCCGGACGGTGTACTTCACGCCGGCCGCCAGCGGGGCCGTGGAGCGCCAGCGGACGCCGTCGGCGGCGAGTTCGCCCGCGAGGTGATGTCCCGCGTCGTCCATGACGGTGACATCGGTGATCCGTCCCCCGTCACCCTTGGAGGTGACCTCCAGAGGCTTGTCGGGGTCCACCTTCGTGGCTCCGGACGCGGCGTTGAGGCTGACCTGCCGCGCCGCGTCGTACGGCGCGGCCGACAGCGGGTGCCGGTCCGGTTCGCCGCAAGCGGTCGCGACCACACCGAGGGAGACGACCAGCGCGATGCAGCTGACGGCACGGATGCGAGGCGTGTGGTTCATGAGCACACGGTATGAAGAATCGTCAGCCGCGGCGCGCGGGATGACTCCGAACGAGTGGGCCCGGATCACCTCACTGGAGTGAGGTGATCCGGGCCCGTCGCTTGTTCTGCTGTTCTGTTGTACTGCCGTTCCGCTCAGGCGGTACTACTGGTTCTGGCTCTCACCGCGGTAGTACTCGAACACCCAGCCGAACAGGCCGACCAGGAGCAGCGGCAGCGAGAAGTACAGCAGCCACCAGCCGATCGCCACGCCGAGGAAGGCGAGCGCGCCGCCGATGCCCAGCGAGAGCGGCTGCCAGCTGTGCGGGGAGAAGAACCCCACCTCGCCGGCCTCGTCGGCCACGTCGGCTTCCTTGTTGTCCTGCGCCATGGCGTCCACTCGCCGGGCCGTGAAGGCCAGGTAGTAGCCGATCATGACGGTCAGGCCGAAGGACAGGAACAGAGCAGTGGTGCCGACCGGCTCCTTCGACCAGACGCCGTACAGGACGGCGACGGCCAGGATGAAGACGCTCAGCCAGAGGAACATCTTGCCCTGGATCTTCACTTGCTCTCCTCCTTGCCGCCGACCAGCACACTGGCGCCGTGGCCGCCGTGCTCGAGCTGGTCGAGAGCCGCGATCTCCGGGTGGTGCAGGTCGAACGCCGGCGATTCACTGCGGATACGCGGCAGCGTGAGGAAGTTGTGCCGCGGCGGCGGGCAGGACGTCGCCCACTCGAGCGAACGGCCGTAGCCCCACGGGTCGTCGACCTCGATCTTCTTGCCGTACTTCGCCGTCTTCCACACGTTGTAGACGAACGGCAGCATCGACAGACCGAGCACGAAGGAGCTGATGGTCGAGATGGTGTTCAGCGCGGTGAAGCCGTCGGCGGCGAGGTAGTCCGCGTACCGCCGCGGCATGCCTTCCGCACCGAGCCAGTGCTGCACCAGGAACGTGCCGTGGAAGCCGATGAACAGCGTCCAGAAGGTGATCTTGCCGAGCCGCTCGTCCAGCATCTTGCCGGTGAACTTCGGCCACCAGAAGTGGAATCCGGCGAACATCGCGAACACCACCGTGCCGAAGACGACGTAGTGGAAGTGCGCGACGACGAAGTACGAGTCCGAGACGTGGAAGTCCAGCGGCGGCGAGGCCAGGATGACGCCGGTGAGGCCACCGAAGGTGAAGGTGACCAGGAAGCCGATCGTCCACAGCATCGGTGTCTCGAAGGACAGTGAGCCCTTCCACATCGTGCCGATCCAGTTGAAGAACTTCACGCCCGTCGGCACGGCGATGAGGAACGTCATGAAGGAGAAGAACGGCAGTAGGACGCCGCCGGTGACATACATGTGGTGTGCCCACACCGTCACGGACAGACCGGCGATCGCGATCGTCGCACCGATCAGACCGATGTAACCGAACATCGGCTTCCGGGAGAAGACCGGGATGATCTCCGAGACGATGCCGAAGAACGGCAGGGCGATGATGTACACCTCTGGGTGGCCGAAGAACCAGAAGAGGTGCTGCCACAGCAGCGCGCCGCCGTTGGACGCGTCGAAGATGTGCGACCCGAACTTGCGGTCCGCCTCCAGGGCGAACAGCGCCGCGGCGAGGACCGGGAAGGCCAGCAGGACCAGCACACCGGTCAGCAGGACGTTCCAGGTGAAGATCGGCATCCGGAACATCGTCATGCCGGGAGCGCGCAT
>NZ_JBSFUW010000061.1:0-27746 GCF_053591995.1 Streptomyces sp. NPDC002835
AGCAGCATGATCGTGCCGTGCATCGTGAACGCCTGGTTGAACTGCTCGTTCGACATGATCTGCGTGCCCGGCCGGGCCAGCTCGGCGCGCATGAACAGCGCCATCACACCGCCGATGATGAAGAAGCCGAACGAGGTGGTGAGATACAGCGTGCCGATCGTCTTGTGGTCGGTGGTCGTCAGCCACTTGATCACGACATTGCCGGGCCGCCTGCGCTGCACCGGCAGCTCGTTCTCGTATGCGTCCTCCGACTGCACGTCGAGGCGAGGACCTGACTCAGATGCCACACGAACTCCCGTACGTTCGGGTGCCTTCTGCGCTGCTTCAGGCGCAGATGCACCCACAGGCGGCGACCCCTATGACCTATACCGGTGCAATGTATATGGGTGGGGCCTTACGGGCGGTCCACGACATCCGCCGTCCGGGTGACGCACTTCCCCGGGTCCGGCGTTACGAGTTCCGGATGCCGGGTACCTCTGTGCGGTCGGTGCGCCCGGTACCGGCGACCTGGCACGGGAGGTACGAGGTGGATCCTTCGGTGGACCGGATCGCCCAGCCCTGGGGAGGCCGTACCCCCTACGCACGGCACGGGCAGTGGCCGACGCGGGTGGACACCCACCTGGGTGACGGGGTGTCGGCGGACGACGTGGAACGGTGGGTCCAGACCGCCTCGATTCTTCACTCGGACGGGGACGCCATGGACGTCGCCGTACGAGGCGGCCGCATGGTCGGCGTACGCGGACGGGCGATCGACCGGGTCAACCGCGGCAGGCTCGGGCCCAAGGACCTGTTCGCCTGGCAGGCAGGCGCCTCGCCCGACCGGCTGACCAGGCCCCTGGTCCGTGAGGGCGGGCGGCTGGTGGAGACCGACTGGGACACCGCGATGGGCCGCGTCGTCTCCCGCTCACGCGAACTCCTCGGCGAACAGGGCCCCGGCTCCATCGGTTTCTACACCTCGGGCCAGCTGTTCCTGGAGGAGTACTACACGCTCGCGGTGCTCGCCCGGGCCGGCATCGGCACCAACCACCTGGACGGCAACACTCGCCTGTGCACCTCCACCGCCGCGGAGGCGCTCAAGGAGTCCTTCGGCTGCGACGGCCAGCCCGGCACCTACGACGACATCGACCACGCCGACGTCATCGCCCTCTTCGGCCACAACCTCGCGGAGACGCAGCCCGTGCAGTGGATGCGCATCCTCGACCGGCTGGAGGGCGCCGACCCGCCGCGGCTGGTGTGCGTCGACCCCCGGCCCACGCGGGTGGCCCGCAGCGCGACGGTCCACCTGGCCCCGCGCGTCGGCACGAACGTGGCGCTGCTGAACGCCCTGCTGCACGAGACGATCCGTCACGACCGGGTCGACCACGCGTACATCGAGGCGCACACCGTCGGCTTCGAGGAACTCGCCGACCGGGTCAAGGACTGCACCGCGGAGTGGGCGTCCGCCATCTGCGACGTCCCCGCCCGGCAGATCGTCGAGGCGGCCGAGGTCGTCGGCACCGCCGACCGGCTGCTCTCCACGGTGCTCCAGGGCGTCTACCAGTCCCACCAGGCCACCGCCGCCGCCGTCCAGATCAACAACCTGCATCTCATCCGCGGCATGCTCGGACGGCCGGGCGCCGGCCTGCTCCAGATGAACGGTCAGCCCACCGCCCAGAACACCCGCGAATGCGGCGCCAACGGCGACCTGCCGGGCTTCCGCAACTGGGAGAACGACCAGCACGTGGCCGACCTGGCGAAGGTGTGGAACGTCGAACCCACCACGATCCCGCACTACGCCCCGCCCACCCACGCCATGCAGATGTTCCGCTACGCCGAACAGGGCTCGATCCGCATGCTGTGGATCAGCGGCACCAACCCGGCCGTCTCCCTCCCCGAACTGTCCCGCATCCGCTCGATCCTGTCCCAGAAACGGCTGTTCACCGTGGTGCAGGACCTGTTCCTCACCGAGACGGCACAGCTCGCGGACGTCGTCCTGCCCGCGGCGACCTGGGGCGAGAAGACCGGCACGTTCACCAACGCGGACCGCACGGTGCACCTGTCCGACAAGGCCGTGGAGCCGCCGGGCGAGGCACGACCGGACCTGGACATCTTCCTGGACTACGCCACCCGCATGGACTTCCGCGACAAGGACGGGGGACCGCTGGTCCACTGGACCGACCCCGAGTCGGCGTTCGAGGCGTGGAAGCGCTGCAGCGCCGGCCGGCCGTGCGACTACACGGGCCTCACCTACGGCCGGCTGCGCGGGGCGAGCGGCATCCAGTGGCCCTGCAACGACGAAGCCCCGGACGGCACACCGCGCCTCTACACCGAAGGCATCAGCTGGGCCCACCCCGACACTTGCGAGAACTACGGCAAGGACCTGGTGACCGGCGCGTCCAGCAGCGTCGTCGAGTACCGCTCCCTCAATCCGGACGGCAAGGCGATGCTCAAGGCGGCCGGATTCATGCCGCTGCACGAGGCCCCGAGCACGGACCACCCCTTCCAGCTGACGACCGGGCGCACCGTCTACCACTTCCACACCCGCACCAAGACCGGCCGCGTACCACAGCTGAACGCCGCGGCCCCCGACGTGTGGGTGGAGATCTCCGAGGCCGACGCCGCCGCGCGGGACCTCGCGGAGGGCGACCTCGTCGAGGTCTCCTCGCCGCGCGGCTCCCTGCGGGGCCGGCTGCGCGTCACCGGTCTGCGGAAGGGCACGCTGTTCGTGCCCTTCCACTACGGCTACTGGGACACGCCCGGCGGCTCAGGGCCCGACGCCGGGACACCCGGGCGCGCCGCCAACGAGACGACCGTCACCGACTGGGACCCGGCCTCCAAGCAGCCGCTGTTCAAGACCTCCGCCGCCGCGCTCACCCTCGTCGAGAAGTCCGACGGGAAACCCTCACCGGCCCCCACCACCACCGCCTCCGAGCCCGGACCCGGCTCCGGCGTACCCGCGACGGAAGGCGGGCCGGACGCCCGCGTACACCAGACGACGGACGAGGACCGGGCCTCGCGGGAAGGCGGCTCACGATGAACGGCATCACCCTCGCCCTGCGGGTCCTCCACCACGGTGAGCGGCACCTCGCCGGGGAACTCCTCGCGGTCGCCGACCGCCACCGCACCGAGCACGAGGTCCACCACGTCGCCAAGGACATCGCCGGCTGGTCACGGGACCATGTGGAGCGGCTGGCCGACACCGGCCGCGCATACGGTCTCGAACTCGACGAGCCCCGGTCGAAGCCGCCGCAGGCGCTGCTGGCGATGGTGCGGCAGAAGGCGGCGCGGGCCGTCGGGCACCGTCCCGAGCCGGGCCTGCTGCTCCTGCGCGACCTGCGCGACCTGCATCTGGACGCGTCCGAGAACTCCCTGTACTGGGAGATGCTCGCCCAGGCCGCACAGGCCTCCAAGGAAACCCGGCTGCTGGAGCTCGCCTCCGCGTGCCATCCGCAGACGCTCCGGCAGATGCGGTGGACCAACACCATGATCAAGAACATTTCGCCGCAGCTTCTGACCGGCCTGTGATTCGAGGGGCCCGCGATGCCTGTGACGCCCGGGGTGTTCGCCGCGCCCGCCGCGCCCGAGGAACCGACGAGAAGACCGGAAGCCCCGGTGGTACTGATCACCGGCGCCTCCTCGGGGATCGGCGCGGCCGTCGCCGACCGCTTCGCCGCCGCGCCGGGCTGGCGCCTGCTGCTCCACGGACGCGACAAGGCGCGCCTCGACGAAGTGGCGAGCCGCACCGGCGGCGCCGCGCTCCCGGCCGACCTGGCCGACCCCGGCGGGGCCGCGCACCTCGCCCGTACGGCCCTCGACTCCGCCGGACAGGTGGACGTCCTGGTCGCGGCGGCGGGCGTCGGCTGGGCCGGCCCCTTCACCGCCATACCGCCCGCGGCGATCGACGAGGTGCTCGCCGTCGACCTGGCGTCCGTGGTGTACCTGGTGCGCGGGCTGCTGCCGCGGATGATCGCCCGGGGCAGAGGGCGGATCGCGCTGATGGGCTCCCTCGCCGGAGCCGTGGGCGTCGCGGACGAAGCGGTGTACTCGGCGGTCAAGGCGGCGCTGGGCGTCTTCGCCGAGAGCCTGCGCTACGAGCTGCGGGGCACCGGCGTGGAGATCTGCCTGGTGCTGCCGGGCGTCGTCGACACGCCCTTCTTCGAGCGCCGCGGCGCTCCCTACCGCCGTACCCGCCCGAGGCCGGTCCCGGCCGGGCGGGTGGCGGACGCGGTCTGGCGGGCGGTGGTGGGGCGTCCCACGGAGGAGATCTTCATCCCGCGGTGGCTGTGGCTGCCGGCCCGTATTCACGGGGCGGTGCCGGTGGTGTTCCGACGCCTCGCGGAACGCTTCGGCTGAGCGGGTGCGCGGCGCGGGCCCGGCACCCCGCTCCGCGCGGCGTCTCGGGGGCTCCGCCCCGAACCCCCCGCGCCTCAATCGCCGGCGGGGCTGGGTGTGGCCGGTCTTGTCGGGGCGCTGCCCCGAGCCCTGTGACTCAATCGCCGGCGGGGCTGGGTGTGGCCGGTCTTGTCGGGGCGCTGCCCCGAACCCCGCGCCTCAATCGCCGGCGGGGCTGGATGTGCCCGGTTCCGTGCCGGACCTGGGGCCTGGGGCGCCGGCGAGGCTGGGGTGGCCAGGCACATGAAGCCCGGCCTGGGGGTACCACCCACGGCCGCCAGGCCGTGGGGGGAGATTGAGGCCACCGCGCGAAGCGCGGTACCGGGCCCGGGGCCTGCCCGGACCTCAGGGGCCGATCGGGTGAATCGGTGGGCCCGGTGCCGCTGTCGGCGGGCACCGGGTCGGTGAATCGACAGGCTGGGCGTCGGCTGCCGTCGCCGGCGCGCGCCGCGGTGCTGGGCACCGCGACCTCGATCGGGTTCGCCTGCACCGCGGCGCTGCTGAAGGACGCGTTCGGCCGGCTGCCGGACGGCCTCGGCGGGGTACTGGCGACCTGGCAGCCGTACGCGGCCGTGGGCGTCGGCCTCGGGAGCTTCGTGCTTCTCCAGGTGACGCTGCGGGCGGGCTCGCTGGCCGCGTCGCAGCCGGCGCTCACCCTGGGAGACGCGCTGCTGAGCGTGGTGCTGGGGGTGGTGCTCTTCGACGAGCGGTTGCAGCTGGGCTGGCGTACCCCGTTCGAAGTGGTGGCGCTCGGCCTGCTGGTCGCCGGTTGCGTCGGGCTGTCGCGGTCGCCGCTGCTGGTGAAGGACCCGGGCGGCGAGGAGAAGTGGTGACGAGTGCGCCGGAGCGGGCCGGCCTGTTTCTGTCCGTTTGCATGCCTGGATCTGTTTACTTCTCCGCGACGCGGGCGTAGCATCCAAGAAAACCACAGACTCGGTCATGGAAACGGATGTAAAACCACATGTTCGCAGCGGAGCGTCAGCAGGAGATCATGCGCCTGGCCCGCGACAGCGGTCGGGTGGATGTGCTGTCACTCGCCGAGGAGTTCCAGGTCACCGCGGAAACCGTGCGGCGCGACCTCAAGGCCCTCGACCGCGCGGGGCTGGTGCGGCGGGTGCACGGCGGCGCCATCCCGGTCGGACACCTCGACTTCGAGCCCGACCTCGCCGAGCGCGACGCCGTCGCGGCCGATGAGAAGGAGCGCATCGCGCGCGCCGCACTCGCCGAGCTCCCCGTCGACGGCAGCGTCATCCTGGACGCAGGCACGACGGCCGCCCGGCTGGCCGCGGGCCTCCCGGTGGACTCGGCGCTGACCGTCGTCACCCACGCGCTGCCCGTCGCCGCCCGCCTCGCCGACCACCCGGGCATCGCCCTCCACCTCGTGGGAGGCCGGGTGCGGCACCGCACCCGGGCCGCCGTCGACGCCTGGGCGCTGCGCGCGTACGCGGAGATCAAGGCCGATGTCGTCTTCCTCGCCACCAACGGGTTCTCCCTCGACGGCGGCCTGACCACGCCCGACCTGGCGGAGGCCGCGGTCAAGCGGGCCGTCGTCGGCGCCGCCCGCAGGGTCGTGCTGCTGGCCGACTCCGCCAAGTTCGGGCAGCAGCACTTCGCCCGCTTCGGCGAGCTCGCGGACGTGGACCTGCTGATCACCGACACGGGCCTCGCGCCCGACGACGCCCGCGCCATCGAGGCGCAGGGCACGGAGGTCGTCCGCGCATGATCCTCACCATCACCCCGAACCCGAGCCTGGACCGCACCTACGAGCTGCCGTCCCTGGACCGCGGAGCCGTGCTGCGCGCCGCCCGGGACCGCGTCGATCCCGGCGGCAAGGGCGTCAACGTGTCCCGCGCGGTCGCCGCCGCCGGCCACCGCACCGTGGCCGTCGTGCCGCTCGGCGGCCCCGAGGGCGCGCTGCTCGACCGGCTGCTCGGGGAGCACGGCATCGAGGCCGCCGGCGTACCCGTCGCCGGCTCCACCCGCGTCAACATCACGCTCGTCGAACCCGACGGCACCCTCACCAAGGTCAACGCGGCCGGCCCCGACCTCGCCGCCGCGGAGGCCGAGGCGCTGCTGGAGGCCGTACGGACCCGCTCCGCCGACGCGGACTGGATCGCCTGCTGCGGCAGCCTGCCGCGCGGGCTGCGCCCCGAGTGGTACGCCGAGCTGGTGGCGCGCCTCCACCGGGCCGGCGCCCGGGTCGCCCTGGACACCTCGGGCGCCGCCCTGACCGCCGCGCTGCAGGAGCGGCCCGACGTGGTCAAGCCCAACGCGGAGGAGCTCGCGGAAGCCGTCGGCCGCCCCCTCGCCACCGTCGGCGACGCCGTCAAGGCGGCGGAGGAGCTGCGCGAGCGGGGAGCCCGGGCGGTCCTGGCCAGTCTGGGAGCCGACGGCCAGTTGCTCGTCGACGACACCGGCACCTGGTTCGGACACGCGCCTGCCGCGGCGGTCCGCAGCAACGTCGGTGCCGGAGACGCCTCCCTCGCCGGCTTCCTCGCCGCCGGCGGCAGCGGCCCCGCCGCCCTCGCCGCCGCCGTCGCCCACGGCACCGCCGCCGTCCAGCTGCCGGGCAGCGTCATGCCGTCACCGGCCGACCTGGACCCGGCGGCGGTGACGGTCACCGAGTCCGTCCCCCTCGACCACGTCCTCGGGGAGCCGGCGTCATGACCGCCCTCCCCGGGCCCGGCCCGGCCCGGACGGACCAGGGCCCGACGGGTGCCGCACCACCATGTCCCACCACCGCCCCCGCGGCGGTTCGCGAGCAAGGAGCCGCGTGATGAGTGAGTTGATCACCGCAGGACTGGTCGACGTCGACCTGTCCGCCGAGACCAAGCAAGCCGCCGCGCGGTCCCTCGCCGAACGGATGGTCGCCGCCGGACGTGTCACCGACATCGACGGCTTCCTCGCCGACGTGGCGGCACGCGAGGCCCAGATGCCCACCGGGCTCGACGGCGGCATCGGCATTCCGCACTGCCGCAGCGAGCACGTCACCGCCCCGACGCTCGCCTTCGGCCGCAGTCCCTCGGGCATCGACTTCGGCGCCCCCGACGGGCCGGCCGACCTGATCTTCCTGATAGCCGCGCCGGCCGGCGCCGACGACGACCATCTGACGATCCTGTCGTCGCTGGCCCGGCGGCTCATGGACCCGGAGTTCACCGCAGCGCTCCGCGCCGAGCGCGACCCGGCGGCCGTCGCGGCCCTCGTCCGCGGGGACGAGGCCCCCGCCGAGGACGCGGGCGGACCCGAGGCCGCCGAGGCCCCGGGGGACACCTCGCCGGCCCCCGCCGCGCCCTTCCGGATCGTGGCCGTCACCTCCTGCCCCACCGGGATCGCCCACACCTACATGGCCGCCGAGGCCCTGCAGAAGGCCGGCGAGGCGGCGGGCGTCGAACTCGTCGTCGAGACACAGGGCTCCGCCGGATTCACCCGCCTCGACCCCGCTGTCATCGCCGCCGCGGACGGTGTGGTCCTCGCCCACGACGTCGAGGTCAGGGAGAAGGACCGGTTCGCCGGCAAGCCCACCGTCGACGTCGGGGTCAAGGCCGCGATCAACCGGCCCGCCGCACTCATCGCCGACGTACGCGGCAGGGCGGAACGCGGCGAGACGACCGTCGCGGCGGCCGGCCCGGCGCCCATGGACACCGGCGCCCCGGGCGACCACTTCGGCACGCGGCTGCGCAAGTGGCTCATGACCGGCGTCAGTTACATGGTGCCGTTCGTCGCCGCGGGCGGGCTGCTCATCGCCCTCGCCTTCGCCATCGGCGGCTACGAGATCAACAGCGCCCCGTCCGTCGCCGAGCACTTCGTATGGGGGGAGGCCGCGAGCTGGGCGGCGCTGATGTTCCAGATCGGCGGAGCCGCGTTCGGCTTCCTGGTCCCTGTACTCGCCGGATACATCGCCTACGGCATGGCCGACCGGCCGGGCCTCGTGCCGGGCTTCGTCGGCGGCGCGCTCGCGGTCACCATCGAGGCGGGCTTCCTCGGCGGACTCGCCGCCGGCCTCATCGCGGGCGCGGTGGTGAAGGCCATCCAGCGCGTACGCGTCCCCGCCGTGCTGCGCGGTGTGATGCCGGTGGTGGTGATCCCGCTGATCTCCTCCGCCGTCGTCGGATTCCTGATGTTCGTCGTCGTCGGCAAGCCCATCGCCTCCCTCCAGAAGGCCATGACCGACTGGCTGAGCGGCCTGTCCGGCGGCAACGCCGTCCTGCTGGGCGTCCTGCTCGGCCTCATGATGTGCTTCGACCTCGGCGGCCCGGTCAACAAGGTGGCCTACGCCTTCGCCGTCGGCGGCCTCGCGGCCCCCACCGAGGGCAGCCTCAAGGTCATGGCCGCCGTCATGGCGGCGGGCATGGTCCCGCCGCTGGGCATGGCCCTGGCGACGACCGTCCGCGGGAAGCTGTTCACCAAGACCGAGCGGGACAACGGCAAGGCCGCCTGGGTCCTCGGCGCCTCCTTCATCAGCGAGGGCGCCATCCCGTTCGCCGCGGCCGACCCGCTGCGCGTGATCCCGTCCGCGATGGCCGGCGGAGCCGTCACCGGCGCCCTGTCCATGGCGTTCGGCGCCACGCTGCGCGCTCCGCACGGCGGCGTCTTCGTCGTCCCCCTGATCGGACAGCCGCTGCTCTTCCTGCTCGCCGTCGCGGCCGGCACGGCGGTCACCGCCGCCCTGGTGGTCCTGCTCAAGAGCCACCGCAAGCCGGAGACCGCGGCCGTGACCACCCCCGCCACCACCGACGCGGCCGCGGACGTCAAGGTCCCCGCCGCCGCCTGACCGGCCGGTCCGGCCCGGGGCGCGACCCCGGGCCGGACCCGGCCACCTGCCGCCCGCCGGCCCGGTGCCGTGCCGGCCACCGCGGACCCCCACCCACCGGCAGCCTCGTCCTCCCCCTCCCCGTAGGAGTGTCATCCCCATGCCACAGCGCACCGTCGTCATCGGCTCCCGTTCCGGACTGCACGCCCGGCCCGCCTCCGTCTTCGTCCAGGCCGCCGCCCGCCAGCCGGTCCGGGTGACCGTCGCCCGCGACGGAGGGACCCCGGTCGACGCCCGCAGCCTGCTGTCCGTGCTCGCCCTCGGCGCCAAGCACGGCGACCCGCTGGTGCTGTCCGCCGAGGGCGACGGCGCCGAGGCCGCCCTCGACGAACTGGCCACGCTGGCCGCGGCCGACCTCGACGCCCAGGAGCAGCGGTGACGACCGGCACCACCACCACGAGCACCCCCGTGCTGCACGGCATCGGCACCGGGGGCGGCAGCGCCGCCGGGCCCGTCGCCCGCATGGCGCCCCCGTCCGCCCTGCCGCCGGCGCGCACCGTGGCGCCGGCCGACGCACCCGCGGAGGCCGCGGCGGCGCGCGGGGCGCTGGCCTGGGTCGCCGCCGACATGGAGGAGCGGGCGGCCGCCGCCGGCGGCGAAGCGGGCGCCGTCCTGTCCGCGCAGGCCATGATGGCCGCCGACCCGACCCTCGCGGACCAGGTCGCGGACCTCGTCCTCGGCGGGGTCGACGCCGCCCACGCGCTGGACGGGGCGTTCCGCACCTTCCGCTCGTCCCTCGAAGCGGCGGGCGGCTACTTCGCCGAACGCGTCGCCGACCTCGACGACCTGCGCGACCGCGCCGTGGCCCACGTCCTCGGACTCCCGATGCCCGGTCTGCCCGACCCCGGCCGGCCGTACGTCCTCGTCGCCGACGACCTCGCGCCCGCCGACACCGCCCTCCTCGACCCGGCCAAGGTCCTCGCCCTGGTCACCGAGCGCGGCGGACCCACCAGCCACACCGCGATCCTGGCGAAGATCCTCGGCCTGCCCGCGGTCGTCGGCTGCGCCGACGCCGCCGCGCTCACGGACGGGACACCGGTCCTCGTCGACGGCGTCACGGGTACGGTCGTCCCCGACCCGGACCCGGACACCGTCGCGGCGGCCGCCGCACGCGACGAGCACCGGCGCCGCCTCTCGGCCCGGGCCGCCGGCCCCGGGCGCACGGCCGACGGCCACCCGGTCAAACTGCTGGTCAACCTGGGCGCGCCGCAGGAACTGCCCGCCGCCGCGGCGGCCGACAGCGAGGGCGTCGGGCTGTTCCGTACGGAATTCCTCTACCTCGACCGCGAACAGGCCCCCACCGGTGAGGAGCAGACGGCCGCCTACCGCGAGGTGTTCGCCGCCTTCGCCGGCCGCCGGGTCGTCGTACGGACCCTGGACGCCGGGGCCGACAAGCCGCTGCCGTTCGCCACCGCGGCCGACGAGCAGAACCCGGCGCTCGGTGTGCGCGGCCTGCGCACTGCGCGCCGGGACCCGCAGCTCCTCGAGACGCAGCTCGCCGCGATCGCCGCAGCGGCGCGGGGCGCCGACGCCGACGTATGGGTGATGGCGCCGATGGTCTCGGTGCCCGCCGAGGCCGCCGACTTCGCCGAACGGGCGAAGGCCCACGGGCTGCGGACCGCCGGCGCCATGGTCGAGGTGCCCGCCGCGGCACTGCGCGCCGGGGACCTCGCGCGACAGTGCGACTTCCTCAGCATCGGGACCAACGACCTGGCCCAGTACGCGTTCGCCGCCGACCGCACCCTGGGCGCTCTGGCCGGACTCCTCGACCCCTGGCAGCCGGCCCTGCTCGAACTCGTACGGACGACCGCCGAGGCGGGAGCCGACCGGGACAGGCCCGTCGGGGTGTGCGGCGAGGCCGCCGCGGACCCGCTGCTCGCCCTGATCCTCGTCGGCCTGGGCGTCACCAGCCTGTCGGCCGCGCCGGGCTGCCTCGCCGACGTCCGGGCGTCGCTGGCGGCGTACACCCTGGACGACTGCCGCAGGCTCGCCGGGCTCGCACTCGCCGCCCCCGACGCGGCGACGGCCCACGAGGCCGTGCGGGAAGCCGTACGGGAGACGGCGGCTGCCTGACCCGGCCCGGGGCGCGCCCCGCACGGGCCCCCGCCGCCCACCGCTGAGTCCGGAGCAGCACACCGCGGCCAACGGTGCGAGCATGACGAGAGGACCGTGGAGCACGGGCCGTCGCCGTCGCGGACCAGGACCAGAGGGCGGCCACAGGGATGGTGGAGCCGTTGAACGCCGCTGACCGGCAGCGGGAGCCGGACTTCCTGTGCGCCGTGTTCGAAAGCATGGGCGCCGGGCTCTTCGTCACCGACACCACCGGACGGGTGACGGCCTCCAACCCGTGGGCCCGGCGACTCGTCGGACGGGCCGAGGAACAGATCCTCGGCCAGGACGCGCACGATCTGCTGCACCGCCAGGCCGACGGCAGACGGATCCCCCGGGAGGAGTGCCGTGTCCTCCCGGTGATCAGCACCGGGCGTCCGGCCGAGGGCAGCGACGAGTTCTACCTCCGGGCCGACGGCACCACCGTCCCGATCATCTGGGCCGCGACTCCCTTGACGCGGCACGGGCGGGTGGACGGCGCGGTGATCGTCTTCCACGACTTCAGCCTGCACCGGGAGGCCGCCGAGCAGCGGGCGACGCACCTCGCGGCACTGGAGGAGCTCACGGAGCGGCTGACCATGGTCGCCGAGATCTCCGCGGTGCTCAGCTCCACCATGGACGTCCCCAAGATGCTGCACCGGATGGTCCGCCTGCTGGTGCCGGACCTGGCCGACTGGGCGGCCGTCGACCTGCGCCACCAGGACCAGGCGCAGGACATGGAGCGGATCGCCGTACGGACCACGGGCGGGGCGGGCGGGGCGGACGACCTCCTCGGCCCGCTGCCGCCGCTGGCCCGGACCCCGTCGTCGTCGGCACTGGTGCGGGTGATGCGGGGGAGCCGGCCGCTGCGGCTGGACGCCGACCCGCCCCGGGCCGGGGAGCCGCCGCTCGCGCCCGCGCACCGGGAACTCTTCGACCGGCTCGGCGGGCACTCGGCCGTCGTCGTGCCGCTGAGCACCCGCCGCCAGGTCTTCGGCGCGCTCACCGTCGGCCGCACCGGGGAACGCCGGCCGTGGACGGAGGCCGAGATCCTCGTACTGGCCGACATCGGCCGCCGCGCCGGGCTGGTGCTGGACAACGCCCGGCTGTTCGACCGGCAACGGCATGTGGCGGAGACCATGCAGCGCCAACTGCTCACCCCGCTGCCCCAGGTCGACCATCTGCAGATGGCCGCCCGCTACCAGCCCGCCCAGAGCGCCGCGGAGGTAGGCGGCGACTGGTACGACTCGTTCCTCCTGGCCGACGGCGTCACCACGATGGTCATCGGCGACGTCGTGGGCCACGACCTGCAGGCCGCGGCCCACATGGCCGAGGTGCGCAACATGCTCCGGGCCCTGGCCTGGGACCGCCAGGAGCCGCCGAGCCTCATCATGCGCCGCCTGGACGATGCCATGACCCACACCAGTGACGCGCCCATGGCCACCGCCGTCTTCGCCCGGATCGAGGGGCCGGAAGGCGGCCCGTGGGAGCTGCACTGGGTCAACGCCGGCCACCCGCCGCCGCTGCTGGTGACGTCCGACGGGCACGCCCGCTTCCTCGATCAGGGGCACGGCCCCCTGCTCGGCATGGAATCGGCCCTGCATCTGGGCCTTCGCTGGCCGGACGCCCGCGAGGCGCTGCCCGCACGCTCCACGCTGCTGCTCTACACCGACGGCCTCGTCGAGAGCCGCCACCGTTCGATCGATGTGGGCCTCGCCCAACTGCGGCGCCACGCGGCCGCCCTCGCCGGCCGGGGGGTGGAGGACTTCTGCGACGAACTGCTCGCCCGTATCAGACCCAGCGGCGACGACGTCGCCATGCTCGCCCTGCGCATCCCGGCGTGGGGCGAGGGCAAGGACGGCGACCCGCCCCCGCCGCTGCGGGTGCACAACCCGGCCGCCGCCGACCGTGCCGCCCCCGGATCGCAGGTGGAGGACAGCCCGGTACGGGACACGTCGGTCGACGGCGAGTAACCGGAAAAGCGCGCCTCGCCCGGCGAGCCGGCCGGTCCCACGACCGGTGGCGCCTCCGCCGGCCGCGTCCCCGGCGCCTGCCGCGCACCGGGCGGCCCCCACTACGCCGGGCGGCACGGCAGCCCCGCTCCCGGCCCCCTCCGCCACGGCCCCGCCCGCCGGGCCGTCCGGCACCGGTGAGCCCACGGTTGCCTCCACCCCCGGCCCCACCGCCACCGAGCCGGCGCCCTCCCGTTCCGCGGCACCCACCGACCCGGGAACGCCCACCGCCTCCGCAACGCCCGACACCCCGGCGCCGACCGTCGCCCCGCCGCCCGCCGCCACCTGTCCTTCGGGGCCACCGCCCCCGCACGGCGACGCGCCGTGCGGCCCGCCCTGAGACCGGGCCCCGTCCGCCCGTCAGTCGTGCGGGACGACCGCGACCGGGCACGGCGCGTGGTGGAGCGCCGCGTGCGCGACGGAGCCGATCCGCGTGCCGACGGGGGAGCGGCGCACCCGCCGCCCCACCACCAGCAGTTCGGCGGCGGGCGACGCCGACAGCAGCACCTGCCCGGCGCTCCCGATCTCCACGTGCTCGACCACCGGCACGTCCGGGAACCGCCGCCGCCACGGCTCCAGAGCCTCGGCCAGGACCTGCTTCTCGTACGGCTCCAGCCCGCCGGCCTCGTCGGCGAGCCGCAGCGCGCCCGAGCCGTAGGCGTACGCCGGCGGCAGGCTCCAGGCCCGTACGGCGCGGACGGTCGCGCCCCTGGCGGCCGCCGCCGTGAAGGCGAAGCCGAGGACCTCCCGGCTCTCGTCCGCGCTGCCCTGCTGGCCCACCACCACCTGCCCGGTGCCGTCGTCCGGCTCGTCCTGTGCGGGCGCCCGGACCGCGACCACCGGACGGGTCGCGGCGGCGATCACCTGCTGCCCGTAGGAGCCGAGCAGGAATCCGACGAGGGCGCCGTGGCCGCGCGAGCCGAGCACCAGCATCTCGGCCTCGGCAGCGGCGCCGAGGAGCGCGGGCACCGGCGTGTCCGCCACGATCTGCGACGTCACGGCCAGGTCGGGACGGCGCCCGCTGACCCTCGTCGCCGCGTCCCGCAGCACGGCATCTGCCGAGCGCGCCTGCGTCTCCCGGTCCTGCACCAGGGGCACATCGATCGGCTGCCAGAGCCAGGCGTGCACCAGACGCAGCGGCAGCCCGCGCCGCTCCGCCTCGGCGCCGGCCCAGTCCGCCGCGGCCAGGCTCTCCGCCGAACCGTCCACCCCTGCCACGATCGCGCGATCCATCGGAACGCCTCCCTGGTGCTGCGCCGCCTGATGCCGCCGGGCCGGGTCGGGACGAGCCGGTCACCGGCGCTGCCATCTTCATGGTGCCGGACACACCGGGCGGGGCGGATCCTGGAATCAGGACCTCCGACACGGCGGGAGCACGCCATGAAGAGAACGCAGGAGTGGAAGGTCGGACTGTTCCTCTCGGAGGAGGACGGTACGACGCAGGCCAAGGCGGTGCTGGACACCGGCACCACGACCCTCACCGGGCACGGGACCGCGCACTGCAGCCCCGAGGACGTGGACGTCCCCGAGATCGGTGACGACCTTGCCGCCGGGCGGGCGATGCGCAGTCTCGCCCAGAAGCTGATGCGGACCGCCGACCGCGAACTCGAAGCGATGGGCGCGGGCCCGGCCGAGCCGCCCGCCCCCGGGTCGGTCATGCCGTACAGGACCCCCTGACACCGGCCCGCGGCCCTCCCGGCGCTTCGACGCGCAGAGGGCGGGGTACGCGGCCATCCTGATCGCGTGGCCCGATCGCCCGATCGCCCGGCGCCGACCGCGGATCGCACGACCACGGACCGGCCGCCGGCGGTCGCGCGCCACCGCCCGCCGTGCCGCGCCGGTCGCACGACGCAGCCCCGGCCGGCGCGCACCGCCGACCGGGGAGGACCGCCGACGAGGGAGGACCGACATGACCGCGAGCGTTGGCCCCGCACCGCCGGACCACGGCGGCGACTCCGACCTCCACCGGTGACCCCGGCCGGCTGGCGCGGTGTCGACGCCGTCGTCCTCGACACCGACGGCGTCATCACCGACTCCGCCCGGGTCCACGCCGCCGCGTGGAAAACGGCGTTCGACGCCTGTCTGCGCGCCCATCCGCCCGACGACCCGGCCGCCCGCCGTCCGTTCGACATCCAGGACGACTACCTCCGCCATGTCGACGGCCGGTCCCGCCAGGACGGCGCCGCCGCGTTCCTCGCCTCGCGCGGTCTGCGGCTGCCGCCGGGCAGCCCCGACGACGTGCCGGGCACGGACACCGTCGGGGCCGTCGCGGCGTACAAGGAGGAGCTGTTCACTGCGCGGCTGCGCGAGCGCGGGATCGAGCCGTACCCGGGGACCGTGCGGCTGCTGAAGCTGCTGCGGGAGCGTTCCGTCCCGCTGGCGGCCGTGTCCGCCTCCCGCCACGCGCGGGAGCTGCTCACCGTCGCCGGGGTGCTGCCCTGGCTGGACACGCTGGTCGACGGCGCGGAGGCCGCCCGGCTGGGACTTCCCGGCAAGCCGGAGCCCGCACTGTTCCTGGAGGCCGCCCGCCGGCTCGGCGTCCCCGCGCACCGCGCCGCGGTCGTCGAGGACGCCCTGGCCGGCGTCGAGGCGGGCAGACGCGGCGGCTTCGCCCTGGTGATCGGCGTCGACCGCACGGCGGGCCCCGGTACGGGGACCGCCCTGCTCGAACACGGCGCCGACCTCGTCGTCCGGGACCTCGCCGAACTGCTGCCGGACGGCCCCGGCTCCCCACCCGCCGCAAGCGACACCGAGGACTGAGGATGCACGAGTGGATCTGGACGTACGAGGGATACGACCCCGCCCGTGAGCGGCTGCGCGAGGCGCTCTGCACGCTCGGCAACGGCTACTTCGCCACCCGCGGGGCCGCCCCCGAGTGCGCCGCCGACGCCACGCACTACCCCGGCACGTACGCCGCGGGCTGCTACAACCGCCTCACGTCGACCGTCGCGGGCCGCCAGGTCGAGAACGAGGACATGGTCAACCTCCCCAACTGGCTCCCGCTGCGCTTCCGGATGCACACCGGCGTCGGCGACGCGCCCTGGTTCACCCCGGACAGCACGGCCCTGACCGAACACCGCCAGAGCCTCGACCTGCGCGCCGGCACCCTCGAGCGCACCCTGCGCTACGCCGCGGAGGACGGCCGCGTCCTCCACGTCCGGCAGGTCCGCCTGGTCCACATGGCCGACCCTCATCTCGCCGTGCTGCGCACCCAGTTCACGGCGGAGGGCTGGTCGGGGGACCTCGACGTGGAGGCCGCGCTCGACGGCTCGGTCACCAACAGCGGCGTGGCCCGTTACCGGGACCTCAACGGCAGCCATCTGGTCCACGTCAACGCCGGAGACGGCGAGCCCGACACGATGTGGCTGCGCTGCCGTACCACGACGTCCGACATCCGGATCGGCATGGCCGCCCGGACGGTCGCCGACGATCCCGCGGAGGAGGAACGGGCCCACACCGCCCACGAGCCCCTGCGCGCCGTGCAGGTCATGCGGCTCGCGCTGACCGCCGGCACCGCCCGTACCGTCGACAAGACCGTCGCCCTGCACACCTCGCGGGACCCCGCCATCAGCGACCCGCTGCACGCGGCCCTCGACCGGGTCGGCCGGGCGCCCGGCTTCGAGGCCCTGCTGGAGAGCCACCGCACGGCATGGCGCCAACTGTGGCGCAGGGGCGAGCTCGACGTGCCGGGGGAGGCGGGGAGCATCCTGCGGCTGCACCTCTTCCACGTCCTGCAGACGCTCTCGCCGCACACCGCCGACCTCGACGTGGGCGTCCCTGCCAGGGGGCTGCACGGGGAGGCGTACCGGGGCCACATCTTCTGGGACGAGCTCTTCGTCCTGCCGTATCTGAATTTGCACTTCCCCGAGGTGTCCCGCGCGCTGCTGATGTACCGCTACCGCCGGCTGGAACAGGCGCGCGGCCTGGCCCGCGACGCCGGGCACCAGGGCGCCATGTATCCGTGGCAGAGCGGCAGCGACGGCCGCGAGGAGACGCAGGTGCTGCACCTCAACCCGCGGTCGGGCCGCTGGCTGCCGGACCACTCGAGGCTCCAGCACCACGTCGGCTCCGCGATCGCCTACAACGTGTGGCAGTACTGCGAGGCGAGCGGCGACACGGAGTTCCTGCACACCAAGGGCGCGGAGATGCTGACGCAGATCGCGCGCTTCTGGGCCGGCTTCGCGTCGTTCGACGAGGAGTTCGGGCGCTACCGCATCCGGGGCGTGGTCGGCCCCGACGAGTACCACGAGGCGTATCCGGACTCCGGGGCGCCCGGCCTCGACGACAACGCGTACACCAACGTGACCGCGGCCTGGGTGCTGGCCCGCGCCCTGGAGGTGGTGCGCGAACTGCCCGAGCCGCGCCGCCGCGAGCTCGCCGAGCGCACCGGCCTGGACCGCGGCGAACTCGCCCGCTGGGAGGACGTGTCACGCCGGCTGTACGTGCCCTTCCACGACGGAGTCATCAGCCAGTTCCACGGCTACGAGGACCTGGAGGAGCTCGACTGGGACGGCCTGCGCGCCCGGCACGGGGACATCCGCCGCCTCGACCGCGTCCTGGAGGCGGAGGACGACACCGTCAACCGCTATCAGGCGCCGAAACAGGCCGACGTGCTGATGCTCGGCTATCTCTTCTCGTCGGCCGAACTGGGCGGTCTTTTCCGGCGGCTGGGCTACGCGTTCGACGACGAGATGTGGCACCGGACCGTGGACTACTACCTGAAGCGCACCAGCCACGGCTCGACGCTGAGCGGACTGGTCCACGGCTGGGTGCTGGCGCGGGTGCGGCGCGAGGACGCGTGGACGTACGTCCGCGAAGCCTTGGAGGGCGACATCGCCGACCTCCAGGGCGGCACCACGGCGGAGGGGGTGCACCTCGGCGCGATGGCGGGCACCCTCGACCTGATCCAGCGTGGCCTGACCGGGATGGAGACCCGGGGCGGGGCGCTCTGGTTCGACCCGGTGCACTCCCCGCAGCTGGCCGAGTACGGCTTCTCGATCCGCTACCACGGCCACTGGGGCGTACGGGTGCGGATGCGGCCCGGGGAGCTGCACATCGGCGTGCCCGCGTCCGACGAGGCGCCCATCGAGGTGCGTCTCGGCGACCGGACGGTGTCGGTGGAGCCCGGCGGTTCGCGGCTGCTGATGCTGCCCGACCACGGGCATCAGCCGCTGCCCTGACGGGGCGCCGGACCGCCCTGGACCCTCAGGTGTCGTCGTGCTCGAAGGACAGCCGGTCCACCACCGTCACCGTGCCGTCCACGCTCTCGCAGAGCCGCACGACGACCGGCACCAGGCTGCGCCGGGGCAGCATCCCGCTGAGCGTGACCCTGCCGTCCGCCACCTCGACCGTGACCGCGGCCGGGGAGACGCCGAGCGTGCCGGCGAGGACGTCCTCCACGATCTCCTCCTGGATGGACCGGTCCCGCCGCAGGAACAGCTGCAGCAGATCGCTGCGGCTGACCACGCCGATGAGGACCCCGCCGCCGTCGACCACGGGCAGCCGCTTGACGCGCCGCTCCTCCATCACCCTGGCCGCCCGGACGGCGCTCCACTCGGGCCCCGCGACCACGGCCGGGCTCGTCATCAGCTCACCGGCCGTCTCGCCCTCGTCACCGGAAGTGTGCCTGCGCAGCAGGTCGGCCTCGGAGACGACGCCGATCGGGTGCCGGGCGTCGTCGACGACGGGCACGGCGGTGATGCCGTACTCGTCCAGCAGCCGGGCGATCTCCTTGAAGGTGGTGCCGGGCTGGACGGCGACGGCCTGCGGAGTCATGAGGTCGGCCACGCTGCGGTGTCTCATCGCGGATCGGGTCCCTTCCCGGCAGGGCGCCGCCGGTGGTCTGCTGCTGCGACAAGTCTGGCGCGCCCCGGCACAGGACGCCGCACCGCGGCCGGCCGGCGCCCGAGGACGCCGGGTCATCCGGACAGTGCGGCGAGGGTGGCGTCGAGGTCCGCGGGCCGGGGCCGGTTGTGCGGAAGCTTCGCGAGCACCTTGGCCATGCCGCAGGTGTCCGTGAGCGCGGAGAACACCAGACCGCCGGCGACGCCGGCGGAGAGCAGACGGGCAGCGGACCGGCGCCGTCCGAGGGCGAGCCCGGCCAGCACCAGTGACCCGGCCGCGAAGCGGACCTGCCGCTCCATCGCCCACACGGCCCGGCCGCCGGCCGGGCGGTGCACGTCGTGGCCCAGCCGTGCCCAGGCGGACGTGCCGCCGGTCAGCGTGGCGGCGGCGATGCCGTGCGCGGCGAGCGTGGCGCAGGCCGTGGCCGAGCGGGCCCCGGACGCGCAGACCACGAGCAGGCCGCCCCGGCCGGCCGCTGCCCTCAGCGCGGGCAGCGCCGCGGCGAGGTGGTCCAGCGGGACGTTGTGGGCGCCGGGCAGATGACCGGAGGCGTACTCACCCGGGGTGCGCACGTCGATGACGGTCAGCTCGTGCAGCCGGGCGTGTGCCTGGGCGGGGGCGAGGGCGGTGGGAGTGCTCACGCGGGACGCTCCAATTCCTGTCGGGTCCGTCGGGGCTGTTTCCGGCCGTTGTACGCCGGTTTCGGTGCTTGGGCGACATCCCTTCCGTAGGATACCCGGCGGGGTATGACGGCATAAGGAGTGGTCCCGTGGAACTGGCGATGGCGGCGGAGGAACTGACGGCCGTGGTGAACCGGCTGCGCAGGGCGCAGGGGCAGATCGCGGGAGTCGTCAGGATGATCGAGGAGGGGCGGGACTGCGAGGACGTGGTGACCCAGCTGGCGGCGGCGTCGCGCGCCCTGGACCGGGCCGGTTTCGCCATCATCGCCACGGGTCTGCAGCACTGCCTCACCGACCCGGACACGGTCGCGAGCGGCGACCGCGAGGAGATGCGGGCCCGGCTCGAGAAGCTCTTCCTGTCCCTGGCGTAGCACCCGCCGGTACGTCCCGCGCGGGCACTGGGGTCCGGGCGGCCGCCGTGCGGTCCCGGACCCCGCTGGCTACCGTGAACGTGCGCGGCGAGACCGCGCCTCGCCGCAGCCGGCGGACCGACACGGGAAAGGTGCCCGCCATGCCCGAAGAACCGCAGACCGGACACGGCTCGCTCGGTCCCGGGCACCCCAAGGGGGACATCGGCCGACGGGTGGCCACCCGCCGCCAGCAGCTCGGGCTCTCCCGGGAGGACGTCGCCCTGCGCGCCGGCTCCGCACCCGGATACATCGAGTACCTCGAGGAGAAGACCGCCACGCCCGGCATGGGCTTCCTGCTGCGGCTGGCGGACGCCCTGGAGACGACCGTCACCGCCCTGACCGGCGGCGGCGCGGAGCTGGCCCCCGGCATCGGCATGGCCGGCGAGCGCCCGGAACTGGCGGAGCTCGGCCAGGACCAGTGCTGGGCCCTGCTGGGCACGCACGGCGTGGGCCGGGTCGCCGTCGTCACCGGGGAGGGCCCCGCCATCCTCCCGGTCAACTACCTGGTGTCCGAGGGGCGGATCGCCTTCCGTACGTCACCGGCCGCCGTCCCGGCAGAGGCGGCGGGCACCGAGACCGCCTTCGAGGTGGACCACATCGACGACGCGTTCAGCCAGGGCTGGAGCGTGCTGGCGGTCGGCACCGCCCGTGCGGTCACCGACGACGAGGGCGTCTCCAAGCTGGAGAGCCAGGCGTACAGCGCACCGTGGGCGGGCGGGGAGCGCGATCTGTGGATCGTGCTGACCCCCGAGCGGCTGACGGGACGCCGGATCCTCGTACGCGGAGCACCGGGGCAGGGCCTGCGGCACTGAGTGACACGCGGTTCGACGTCCTTCCGGGAGCGATCGCGGTGCCCGCTCACGCATCGTGCGTGCGCCGAACTTCCTTGCCCGCGAAGCATGTTGAGGGGTCGCTGCACGCACCCGGATGCCGCACGGGGAACGACCGCGACGGGCGGAGATTTCACGCCAGATCGGCACGGCCGCCCCCGCCCCAGCTGCGCGGCGCTGGTGTCTGAGCAGGCCGGCAGGTGCGTTGTCACTGGTCATGCCCCCCTGCGCGCCGTGCAGTTCGACAGGAGAGCCAGGGCGAGTATTGTCGGGCCCGACCGATGATGCAATTGCATCTGGGATTGCAGTGGCGGAATCCCGGTGAACAAGTTTGCGAACAAAGAGGAGTTGAGCGGAGTGGAGTTCGTCAACGGAATGCAGGCCGGCGCCCTGGGGCCGGTGACCTGGATCAAGAGCAGCCACAGCAACGCCACCGGTAACTGCGTGGAGATGGCGGAGCTCCCGGACGACCGGATCGCGATCCGCGACTCCCGCGGTCCGGAGGGTCCGGCGCTCGTCTGCACCCGCGACGAGTTCGCGGGGTTCGTGGCCGGAGCCCGCGCAGGAGGCTTCGACTCGGTAATCGGCTGAAAGCAGCCGTCGGGCCGGCAACTCGCCCATGGCTTCGACGGGGGAGTCCTGGATACTGTCGTCGTCCCTATCCCTCCGCAGGAGCGCCCGATGGCTGCAGCCGAACCGAGTCCGTCGTTGTTCGTCCGGCCGCTCGGAGCGGTCGAGAACAACCCGACCGCCCTGAGGCTCATCCTCGGCGGCAAACTGCGCGAACTGCGGGTGCGGGCCGGACTCGACCCGGCGGACGTCGACTCCCGGCTGGGCTTCTCCCGTTCCAAGACCAGCCGGATCGAGCTGGGCCGCCACGGCTGCAAGCCGGCCGACGCCATGGCACTGCTGGACCTCTACGGTGTCCAGGCGCCCGAACAGATCGCCGAGTTCATGCGACTGGTCTCCCAGTCCCGCCAGTCGGACTGGTGGCGCTCCTTCAGTGACGTCCTCTCCGACTTCTTCGCGCCGCTGGTCGCCCTCGAGGGCGCGGCGGCGACCGTCCGCACCTACGAGCCGTTCTACGTACCGGGGCTGCTCCAGACCCCCGCGTACACCGACGCGGTCGTCCGGTCGGGCCCCGGGCACCTTCTCATGCACGAGGTGGAGCGCCGGGTCGAACTCCGCCAGCAGCGCCAGCGGCAGCTCGACCAGCCGGACGCCCCACGGCTGTGGGCCGTGATCGACGAGTCCGTGCTGATGCGCTCCGTCGGCGGGACCGAGGTGATGCGTGAGCAACTGCTGCATCTGCTCTCGATGATGGAGCGGCCCCGGGTGACGCTGCAGATCGCACCGCTGGAGGTGACGGCCTCCGTGGGCGTGGGCACGGGCGTCACCTATCTGCGCTTCGCCCTGAGCGACCTGAGGGACGCGGTCTACATCGAGCATCTGACGGACAGCACCTTCAGTCAGAAGCCCCAGGCCGTCGAGCAGTACCGCGACATGCTGGACCGGCTCGGCGCCTGCGCCCTCACGCCCAAGCAGTCACTGGAACGGATCGAGCAGCGCCTCAAGAACCTCTGAACCACCCCGGCCCGGTGCGGCGCCCCTGCGGGCATCCCACCGGGCCGCAGCCGTCGTTGCTTACGCGTCGTTCCGTACGTGCCCCGCCCTCACGGCAGGCGCGCGACGCCACCCCACTCGATCCACTCGTCGGTCTGCTGCACCGGCGCCAGCTCGTTGTCGGGACGCCAGGTGGAGACCTCCACGAGCCCGGGCTCCAGGATCTCCAGGCCGTCCAGGAACGCGGTGACCTCGTGCTCCTCGCGCACCCGGCCCCAGTGGTTGCCGGTGGCCTCCGCCATGAAGTCGGTGACGAACTTGCGGATCTCCGGCCGGTCGCTCACCAGCTGGCAGACGACCAGGAAGCTGCCGGGCGCCAGCCGGGCCGCGACCCGCCGTACCAGCGCGGCCGGGTCGTCCTCGTCCGGGATGCAGTGCATGACCGACACGAACAGGGCCGCGACGGGCTTGCTGAAGTCGATCAGCCGGCGGGTCTCCTCGTGGTCGAAGATGCCGTCGGTGTCCCGCATGTCGGCCTGGATGACCGTGGTGCGGTCGTTCTCGTCGAGCAGGGCCCGCCCGTGCGCGAGGACGATCGGGTCGTTGTCGACGTAGACGACCCTCGACTCGGGATCGACCGCCTGCGCGACCTGGTGGACGTTGTCCTGCGTCGGCAGACCGGATCCGTGGTCGATGAACTGGCGGATGCCGTACTCGCTCGCCAGCAGCCGTACGACACGCCGCAGGAACCTGCGGTTGTTGACGGCGAGCGCCTTGGTGCTGGGAACCTGCTTCAGCAGCTCCTCGCACGCGTCCCGGTCCGACTGGTAGTTGTCGTCGCCCCCCAGGAAGTAGTCGTACATGCGCGCCACGCTCGGCACTTTGGTGTCGATGGCGTCGGGGCGCCACGAGCTCTGCATCCAGTCCTCACCCGCGTCGATGGAGATCCGGTCGTGTGGGGTCCACATGCTAGGGAGCACCGGGACGGCGGTACAGGTGGATGTCCGGCGCGGCCGGCCCCGCACATCGGCTTTCGGCCACGGCACGGCCGTGCCAACTGTCCCTTTTTCGCCAGGCGTTACGGGGTCTCACAGCGCGCCCCAGGAATGGGCGCGGCTGCGCAGGTGGTCGTGGACGAGGGCCAGCGGCGGATGGACGAGGGCGCCCGTCCGTGTCGCCAGGTAGAGCGTGTTGAGCGGTGGGGCGACGGGCTCGTGGAGCAGTTCCACGGAGCCCGCGGACAGCGCCGGTTCGGCGAGGTAGCGGGGGAGCGCGCTCACCCCCGCGCCCGCGACGACCGCGGCCAGAACGGCGCGCAGATCCGGGACGATCACGGCGACGCGGTTCGGCGGCCGGCGGTTGAACTCGCTCAGCCAGTAGCGGCGCACGATCGGCAGGTCGTCCGCGTAACCGACCAGCGGGAGATGCGACAGGGCGTCCACCGGGTCGCCGGCCAGCCGCGCGCTGTCGACGGTGCGGGCCAGCGACGGCGGACCGACCAGGACGAACTCCTCGTCGACGAGCGGCGTGGCCGCGATGTTCTGCTGGGCCGGCCGGACGGAGGACACCACCAGGTCCACCTCGCCGGCCGCGAGCGCGGCCAGCAGGTCCTTGGCGAGGCCCAGCGTGACGTGGATGCGCATCCCCCGGGTGGTCAGCGGCGCGAGCGTGGGCAGCACGCGCAGGGCGATCAGCTCGCCCGGCCCCGCGATCCGTACCGTCCCGACGTGCGCCGCCCCCGCCGACGTCGGCTCCAGTGCCGCGCGCAGCTCGTCGAGGCGCGTGCCGATGCGGGCGGCGAGATCGGCAGCGTGGGCGGTGGGGGTGACGCCCCTGCGGGAGCGTACGAACAACTGCTCGCCGAGCTGCTCCTCCAGCCTGGCGAGCTGGCCGGTGACCGCCGGCTGGGTGAGGCCCAGCCGTTCGGCGGCCGCCGACAGCGACCCGCAGCGGTAGATCTCCACGAAGGTCGACAGCAGATCCAGACCCGGCACGCAACACCCGTTCCATAAGAAACCTTATGAGGCTCATGATGCCCGCGGATGGAGCGGAAGCAAAGCTGGTGTTGTCCCCCTCGAAGCTGCGATCAGCAGCCGGTCGAAGCACAGCCCGGAGTGAAGGAAGTAAGGACTCTCCATGTCGAAGATCCTCATGGTCGTATCCGGCGCCGACAGCCTGAAGCTGTCCGACGGCAGCAGTCACCCCACCGGCTATTGGGCGGAGGAGCTGGCCGCGTCGCACGAGGTGCTCCGGGCCGCGGGCCACGAAGTGGACATCGCGACCCCCGGCGGCGTCCGCCCGACCGTGGACGCCATCAGCCTCGACGAGCGCGGCGGCGTCGAGGAAGCGGACGCCCGGCGTTTCCGCGCGTACCTGGAGTCGATCGACGCCGAGCTGGCCCGGCCCACCGATCTCTCCGACGTGTCGGTGGCCGACTACGACGCCGTGTACATCCCGGGCGGGCACGCGCCGATGGCGGACCTCGCCGTCAGCACGGACCTCGGCCGGCTGCTCAACGACGCCGACGGCAGCGGGAAGATCGTCGCGGCGCTCTGCCACGGCCCGGCGGCGCTGCTCAGCGCCGTACGGGAGGACGGCTCCTTCGCCTTCGCGGGCCGTGAACTGACGGTGTTCAGCGACGAGGAGGAGCAGCAGGGCGGCCTCGGCGACAAGTCGCCCTACCTGGTCGAGTCGCGGCTGCGCGAGCTCGGCGCGGTGGTCCGGCCCGGTGACGCGTGGTCGAGCCGGGTCGTCGTCGACGGCAACCTGATCACCGGCCAGAACCCGCAGTCGAGCGCGGACACCGCCCAGCGGGTGGTGGAGGCGCTGGCGGGCCGCCGCTAGCCGGCCGGGAGCGGGGACACCGCCAGGGAGAAGGAGTGGCCCGCCGGGTCCGAATAGATGCGTTCCTCGTGGGGCCCGCGCCGGTGGTTGGTGTCCATCGGCCGGGCCCCCAGGCCGACCGCCTCCCGCTCCGCCGCGTCCAGGTCGCCGCGGCGGACGAGGATGCGCAGATGCGACTGCTGGGAGTCCTCGGGCCGCGGCCAGCTGGGCGGCGCGTAGCCGTGGTCACGGCGCATCGCGAGATGCACGCCGCCGTGACCGACGATCTCGATGAAGTCGGGGTCGCTGCCGACGCGTATCTCCGCGCCGAACAGCCCCGCGTAGAACTCCGCCAATTCCATCGGCTCCGCGGCGTCGAGGACAAGGACGCTGGTCTTCTCTACGGTCATGCACTGCGGCTACCCGCTGCCACGCCCGGCATACGGAGTGCTCTGCGGGTCCGCCTGCCGGCGGCGTGCGGACGTGGCAGGGCGCCCGGGCGTTACGGACGCCGCCGCGCGGGCACCCGCCACCCAGGAAGGCAACCTCGGAGCGTACGCGATCGGCCTCGCCCGAACACGGACAGTGACCGTCGCGTTCGCCGGTCGGCTCCCCGAGGAGCAACATGGAACCGGCCCCGTACGAACCGCCCCCGACGGCCGGACATGGTGATGAACGAGAAATCGACCCCGACAGCGACCCGCACGACGGCGTCCGCCGCCGTGTTCGGCGCCCCTTGCTGGGTCAGCCTGATGGCCCGCGACCTGCAGGCGGCCCAGGACTTCTACGGGGCGGTGCTGGGCTGGAAGTTCCGCAGGGGGCGGCTGGGCGACCAGTTCAGGGTCGCCGTCGTCGACGGCATGCCGGTCGCCGGGATCGGTGCGCTGGCCCCGGCGCTGACGGTGGCGGTCGCCTGGACCCCGTACTTCGCCGTCGAGGACGCCGACCGGACCGCCTCCCGCATCCGGGAGCGCAGCGGCACCGTGGCGGTCGGGCCGCTCGCCCTGTCGCTGGGCCGCGGTGTGCTCGCGGCCGACCGGGACGGCGCCGTCTTCGGGCTGTGGGAGGGCGAGCTGATGCGGGACTGGCCGGCCTGGCGCGACAAGGCGCCCGCCTGGATCCGGCTGCTGGCCAAGGACGCCTTCGAGTCGGCGATCTTCTACGGCGAGGTGTTCGACTGGGCTTCCGGCCGGGAGGGCTGCTGCGACGTCAGCTATCTGGAGGACGCGGTCGTACTGCACCGCGAAGGACGGGTGCTCGCCCGGCTCACCTCGGGCGCGGACGGCACGGCGACCAGCCCGCTGCTCCATCCGCGCTGGCACGTCCACTTCGCGGTGAAGGACCTCGCGGAGACGGTACGGGCCGCCGGCCGCCACGGCGGCAGCGTCCTCGGCGAGCGGGCCACCTCGCACGGCGCCGAGGCCACCCTGCGCGATCCGGACGGCGCCATCTTCACCGTGACCGCCACGGACAACGCCGTACCCGAGTAGACGCCGTAGCCGCTCAGCCGTCGGAAGCCATCGGAAGGACCTGCAGACATGGCACGCGCCGCTGTGTTCGACGTCGACGGGACACTGGCCGACACCAACCACCTCCACGTCGTCGCCTGGTGGGAGGCCTTCCGCCAGGCGGGCCACCGGGTGCCCATGCACGACATCCACCGCTCCGTCGGGCTGCCCGGCCAGGATCTGGTCGAGCACCTGCTCGGCGACGACCGGGACACCGGCCAGGACGGCACCCTCAAGGCCGCCCACAAGGCCCTCTACGGGACGTACTTCGACCGGCTGCCGGCCTTCGACCAGGCCGGGGACCTGCTGCGCGCCCTCGCCGGCGACGGCTGGCAGGTCGTGCTCGTCACTTCGGCGGGCGGCTCCGAACTGGCGGCGCTCCGGCGGGCCGTCGACGCGGACGACGCCATCACCGCGACCGCGAGCGCCGACGACGTGGAGGAGGGCAAGCCCGCGCCCGACCCGGTCGAGCAGGCGCTGGAGCTGGCCGGGGTCACGGCGTCGGACGCCGTGTTCGTCGGCGACACCGTGTGGGACATGCAGGCCGCCTCCCGGGCCGGGGTGCCGGCCGTCGGGCTGCTCTGCGGCGGCATCCCGCGCACCGCCCTGGAGGCCGCGGGCGCGGCGGCGGTCTTCGACAACCCGGCGGATCTGCTCGCCCAGATCGAGACCAGCCCCCTCGCCGCCGGCTAGCCGGACAGGCCGAAGTCGCCTAGCGCGTGTCCGGCCGATCATGCCGGACCCGCGACACCCGGCGCTCGTACCCGGATGGCGGCCTTCGGCAGTTCCGTCGGTGGGCACCCATGA
>NZ_JBSFUW010000062.1:0-26664 GCF_053591995.1 Streptomyces sp. NPDC002835
GGCTGGATTCTCCAGCCCCGCCGGCGTTTGAGGCGCGGGGGTCCGGGGGCAGCGCCCCCGGTTCGGGAAGGGGCGGGGTGGGGAAACGGCCCGCGCAGCGGCGCCCTGTCACGACACCCGCCGCGCCCGATGCCTCGCCACCCCCATCCGCACCTCCGTCGGCAACGCCTCCAGCCCCGCCGAGTCCCGCGCGTGCGCCACCGCCTCGTCGGCGAGACGCTCCAGTGTCGCCCGCGGCGCCGCGTCGGGTTCCAGCTGGAGCACCACCCGCGCCCGCGGCGCGTTACGCCGGCCGACCAGTGCGACGGAGGCGCGGGAGACGCCCTCCAGGGACGCCGCCTCATCCTCCAGTACGCCCTCCAGAGCCCGCCCCCGCAGCAGCGCGCCCTCACCGTCGCCGCTCTCCACCAGGACCTCCGCCAGCCGTGCGCGCCGGAATTGGGCGAGGAGCCACCAAAGGGCGAGGACGACCAGCAGGGCGAGCACCGCGATGACGACCGGCCACCACCAGCCCTCGTCCTGCCAGCGCGCCCGGTCGGCTTCGCTCAGCAGGACGTCGTGCGGTCCGTCGTAGGGCCACCACGAGGGGACGGAGAGACCGGCGCCCGCCGCGAGGACGGCGCCTCCGGCGCAGATCATCACCAGCCCGGCGAGACCGAGGAGCACACGGTTGACGGCTCGAAGCTTCTCGTGCACGGGTCATCGCCCCTTCTTCGCCGGCGGTCTGCCCACATGCACGGCCAGGGCCGGAGGCCGGGCGAGGCCGAGTTCCTTCAGTCCCACACCGAGCGCCGTGTCCAGGTCGGCGCGTACGTCGTCGAGGTCGCGGAAGTGGGCCCGCGCCTGCACCGACGCCCGGGAACGCCCCATCCGCACCCGGACGCTCTGCACCCCGGAGACCTCCATGGCCCGGTCGCGCAGCACGAGGGCCGCGGCGTCACGGTGGAGACCGGCCCGCAGATGCGCCCGGTCCCGCCGCATCGGCAGCAGCGGCCGCAGGCCCGGTGTCACCGCGAGGACGACGAGCCAGATGCCGACGAGCATCACGGCGCCCGCCGCGGCGAGGATCGCCATCTCGTCGAGGCGCCATTCGGCGAGGTGGTCGGCCACGGCACGCCGCCAGCGCATCGCGGGCCGGTCGGCCCGTACCGCCGCGACGTCGTACAGCAGCAGTCCGGCGCCGCCGAGGATCAGCAGTGCCAGCAGCGTGGCGGGCACGCGGCGCACCGACCAGAAGCGCCCGGCCCTGCCGCCGTCCCCGTCCTCCCCGGGCACCGGGTCGTACGCGGACGCGGAGGCGGACTGGTCCAGTTCGAGGACCGGAGGTCCGGAACCCGTGGCCCCCGCGGCCGGTCCGGCCTCCGTCGGTCTGTCGGGGCCCGGCCCCGCGCCGGTGGGCTTCTCCGGTTCGGTCATCGAATCCTCCCCTGCGCCGCACCGCGCGAGTGGGCGGAGTGCAGCCGCTCGACGTGCACCGCCACCTCGGGGACCTCCATCCCCGCCAACGCCTTTACCCGCTGGACGACTTGCCGACGCACCGCGCCGCACTGGGCGCCGATGTCGGAGGGGTAGTCCAGTTCGAGGCTGACCCGTACCCGGGCGGTGTCGTGGTGCACGACGACCATGGCGTGCGGCGGTGTGCCGCCCTCCGGCGTCCTGGGCAGCGCTTCACGTGCCGCCTGCGCGGCGATCTTCGCGACGACGCGATCGGCGATGGTGGTCGCGCCCCGGGCGGCCGGTGCCGGCCGCCCCACGGGCATGTCTCCGGGCGTGCCCGACACCCCCACCGGATCCACGGCCACGGTCCGTCACCGCCGCCCGTCGCCACGCTCGCGGCCCCGGAAGAAGTCGCCGACCTCGAGGTCGCCCTCGAGGAACCGGCCGACCACGAATCCGACCGCTCCCAGGGCCGCCACCAGCAGAAACGCACCGAACCCGCCGAAGTATCCGGCGAATCCGAGGGCCATGCCGGCCAACAGTCCGACCACCGCCATGCTCATGTTGGGCTCCTCTACTGGAGTCGCGGCTCCGGCTCTTCCTCTTCCTCTTCGGGCAGTTTCACGTCGCCGACGGCGATGTTGACCTCGACGACCTCGAGCCCGGTCATCCGCTCGACGGCGGAGACGACGTTCTCCCGGACGTCGCGGGCGACATCGGCGATGGAGACGCCGTAGTCGATGACGATCTCGAGGTCGAGCGCGGTCTGAACCTCGCCGACCTCGGCCTTCACGCCACGCGTGGCACTCGATTTGCTGCTGCTGGAGCCCACCCGGTCGCGCACCGCGCCGAACGTACGGGACAGCCCGCCGCCCATCGCGTGAACGCCGAGCACATCCCTGGCGGCGAGTCCGGCGATCTTCTCCACCACGCCGTCGGCGATGGTGGTACGGCCGCGGGCTCCCGGCTCGGGAAGGCGTTTGCCGCCGGGCCGCCGGTTCGCGTCGCTGGAACCCGACAGCTCGTCTCCGGACGTCGTGGGCTGACTGCGCCCAGGTGTTTCGGTCATCGCTGTGGTCCTTTCCGGGCGGTTGGTTACCCCGTTGCCCACATTAGGCGCGCTTGCCCCCATCCGCTCCGGGGATGCGGCAGGCTGGTGCAATGACCACTCCCGATGCGGTGCGGCGGCGGGTGCGCAGGGTGCTGGGGCTCGGCGGACTCCTCGCGCTGGGCGGTCCGGCGGACGGCGCCTGGCTGGCCGAGTCGGCGGCCGTCGCGGTGCTGCGCGGTGCGGCGGCCTCGGTGCCGGGGGCCGCGCTGGACGACGTACGGCTCTCCCTGGCCGACCCCTCGGCGGCCGAGGACCCGACGGCGCCGGCCCCGCCGGCGGCGCTGCCTCCGGGGCCGCTCCGGATCGGGGCGGACGTGGCGGTGTGGGACCTCGACGAGCCGCTGCCGGCGCTCACGGCTGCGCTGCGGAGCGCGCTGTTCGACGCGGCGGTGGAGGATCTGGGCCTTGCGGTCACGGTCGTCGATCTGCGGGTGACCCGGCTGCTGGACGCGGCCCCGGAGGAGCGCCCGCCGCCCAAGCCGCCTGCGGCCGAGGCCCCGTCCGACCCGGCGGGCACGGCCGCAGCCTCGACCCCGGGGGTGGCGTACCTGACGGCGACGCTGGGCACGGCGGTGCATTCGGCGCCGGACCATGTCCGCGTCGAACTGGCGGCGGCGGAGGGACACCGGGCGCTGGACGTGGCACGGGCGGTGCGGGGCGCGGTGGGAGCGGCGCTGGGCGACGACCGGGCCGTGACGGTGGTGGTCACGGCCCTGCCGTGACCACTCCGCCTTCTCGTAACCGGGCTCTGCCCCGGGAGGGGAAAACGTCAGTCCGCGAGCCCCGCCAGGTCGCGCAGCCGGCGCCCCTGCGCCGCCCGTTCCGCCGCGCGCTGGTCGTCGTACGAGCGGTCCGCCGCCCCCCGCAGCAGCGCCTTCGTCTCGATCACCGCGTCCCGCGGCGCGGCGAGGAGCGCCGACGCCAGGTCCCGTACGGCGGCGTCGAGTTCGTCGCCGGGGACGACGAGGTTGGCCAGGCCGGTGCGTTCGGCCTCCTCCGCGTGGACGAAGCGGCCGGTCGCGCAGATTTCGAGCGCGCGGGCGTAGCCGACGAGGGACACCAGCGGGTGCGTGCCGGTGAGGTCGGGGACGAGGCCCAGCGCGGTCTCGCGCATGGCGAACTGCACGTCCTGCGCGACGACCCGCAGGTCGCAGGCGAGGGCGAGCTGGAAGCCGGCTCCGATCGCGTGTCCTTGGACCGCCGCGATCGTGATGATGTCGTTGCGGCGCCACCAGGTGAACGCCTCCTGGAACTCGGCGATGGACGCGTCGATCTCCGCGTCGGTGCCGCGTGCCAGGTCGATGAAGGACGGCTCGCCGTCGAAGCCTTCGGGCGTGAAGGCCTGCCGATCGAGGCCGGCGGAGAAGGACTTGCCCTCGCCGCGCAGCACGACGACCCGCACGCTGCCCGGCAGCGACTGCCCGGCCTGCGCCAACGCCCGCCACAGCGCGAAGTTCTGGGCGTTGCGCTTGTCCGGGTTCGTCAGGGTCACCGTGGCGACCGTGTCTTCGACGGTGAGCCGTACGCCGTCCTTGTCGAGTACGGGGTCGAGCGAAGTCATGAGGCGCCTCCGGTTCGGTGCAGTCTGGCTTACCCTTCGTGTCACGAAGGGTAAGCTACTGCACGGTAACCGCCTGATCGGTCCTGGGACCGACCAGGCGCTCGCCGTGGAACCGACGGACCGGAGAAACAGCCTCGTACGACGGGGACCGTCAGGCCGATGCGGCCTTCTTGCCTCGCGTCGCTCCGCCGCGCCCTCGCAGGACGACTCCGGATTCACTGAGCATCCGGTGGACGAATCCGTAGGAGCGGCCGGTCTCTTCGGCCAGCGCCCGGATGCTCGCACCGGAGTCGTATTTCTTCTTCAGGTCTGCCGCGAGCTTGTCGCGCGCGGCGCCGGTTACCCGGCTGCCCTTCTTCAGAGTCTCGGCCACCCGTGCCTCCTCATGGGAAGTGCGCTCTGGAATTCCCATGATCACCCCTCCCGGGCGTCCTGGCCACCCATTCGACAAGGTCAGTACGGAACGCTTTGCCCTGCGGTAGGAGGCCACCACGAACGGAATGCCTCATTCCGGTCGGGCGCAGGCCGGTCTCAGAATCGGACCGCGACGGAAAGGCCAGGTCAGAGGTGCTGCGAGAGAGGCACCTCCGCAGCGGCCCCGGCGGCCGCGGTGCACCAGCCGCCACGCCGCGATACGAGACGCCCTCACACAGATGATGGATCACTCGTAGGCCGAATGATCCATACGGAGATCCATACGGAGGCCGCGCAGAGGGCCCCGGCAGGGTCCCGCGCCGGTGCGGGACCCGTCCGGAGGGCCGTCAGGCCAGGGCGACCAGGTCCGCGTAGTCGGCGCCCCACAGGTCCTCGACGCCGTCCGGGAGCAGGATGATCCGCTCCGGCTCGAGTGCCTCGACCGCGCCCTCGTCGTGCGTGACGAGGATGACCGCGCCCTTGTAGGTGCGCAACGCGCCGAGGATCTCCTCGCGGCTGGCCGGGTCGAGGTTGTTGGTGGGCTCGTCGAGCAGCAGGACGTTGGCGGAGGAGACCACGAGGGTGGCCAGGGCGAGCCGCGTCTTCTCGCCGCCGGAGAGCACCCCTGCGGGCTTGTCGACGTCGTCGCCGGAGAAGAGGAACGAGCCCAGCGTCTTGCGGACCTCGACGAGATCGAGGTCCGGCGCGGAGGAGCGCATGTTCTCCAGGACCGTACGGTCGGGGTCCAGGGTCTCGTGCTCCTGGGCGTAGTAGCCGAGTTTGAGGCCGTGGCCCGGGGTGACCTGGCCGGTGTCCGGCGTCTCCACGCCCGCGAGCAGGCGCAGCAGCGTCGTCTTTCCGGCACCGTTGAGGCCGAGGATGACGACGCGGGAGCCCTTGTCGATCGCGAGGTCCACGTCGGTGAAGATCTCGAGCGAGCCGTACGACTTGGACAGGCCCTCCGCGCTGAGCGGCGTCTTGCCGCAGGGCGCGGGCTCCGGGAAGCGGAGCTTGGCAACCTTGTCGGCCATGCGGACGTCCTCGAGGCCGGCCAGCAGGCGCTCGGCGCGACGGGCCATGTTCTGCGCGGCAACGGTCTTGGTGGCCTTGGCGCGCATCTTGTCGGCCTGCGAGTTGAGGGCGGCGGCCTTCTTCTCGGCGTTCTGCCGCTCGCGCTTGCGGCGCTTCTCGTCGGCCTCGCGCTGCGCCTGGTAGAGCTTCCAGCCCATGTTGTAGACGTCGATCTGGGCGCGGTTGGCGTCGAGATAGAAAACCTTGTTGACGACGGTCTCCACGAGGTCGACGTCGTGGGAGATCACGATGAAGCCACCGCGGTAGGTCTTCAGATAGTCGCGCAGCCAGACGATGGAGTCGGCGTCGAGGTGGTTGGTGGGCTCGTCGAGCAGCAGGGTGTCGGCGTCCGAGAAGAGGATGCGGGCGAGCTCGACACGGCGGCGCTGGCCGCCGGAGAGCGTATGGAGCGGCTGGCCGAGCACCCGGTCGGGCAGGCCGAGCGCGGCGGCGATGGTGGCCGCCTCCGCCTCCGCGGAGTACCCGCCCTTGGTGAGGAACTCGGTCTCCTGGCGCTCGTACTGGCGCAGCGCCTTCTCGCGGGTGGCGCCCTGGCCGCCGGCGATGCGCTCCTCGTTCTGCCGCATCTTGCGGATCAGGGTGTCGAGACCGCGGGCGGAGAGGATGCGGTCGCGGGCGAGGACGTCGAGGTCGCCGGTGCGCGGGTCCTGCGGGAGGTAGCCGACCTCGCCGGACCGGGTGATGGCGCCGCCGGCGGGGACGCCCTCGCCCGCGAGGCACTTGGTGAGCGTGGTCTTGCCCGCTCCGTTGCGGCCGACGAGGCCGATGCGGTCGCCCTTGGCGATGCGGAAGGAAGCGGATTCGATGAGGACGCGCGCGCCGGCGCGCAGCTCGATACCGGATGCGGTGATCAAGGGGAAAACTCCAGGGCGGTATGGACGGCGGAAGGGACGGGCGGCAGACGCTTCTACGCCGTCTAATGCACAAGGAGAATTGCCATACGGCCCAGTCTAACGGGACGGTGCAAGTGTTTTTCCCGGCCGGACGGGGCGACGGGCGCCTCTCAGCCCGGCGACGACGCGGGCCGCCTGCACGTGCGGCACAGCCGCGTTGTCAGTGGCGGATGCCAGACTGAGACGCAGATCACATCCCTGTCGTCGAGGAAGTTGAGGAGTGGTCGCCATGGACCGGTCGCCGAGCATCTGTCCGACGCTGGTGTACGCGGACGCCAAGGCCGCGATCAGACAGCTCACCGAGGCCTTCGGTTTCTCCGAGCACGCGGTGTACGAGAGCGAGGACGGCGGCGTGGCCCACGCCGAGCTGACGTACGGGAACGGCATGGTGATGCTGGGCAGCAAGGGCACCGGCAGCTCGTTCGACAAGCTGATGGAGGGCGCGGGGCCGACCGGTGTGTTCGTGCATGTCGACGACGTCGACGCGCACCACGGCAGAGCGGTGGAGCACGGCGCGGAGATCGTGATGCCGCCGACCGACCAGGACTACGGATCGCGGGACTACATGGCCCGCGACCTCGAGGGCAACGTCTGGAGCTTCGGTACGTACGCGCCGGGGTCGGCGGGGGCCGCGTAGACCTCGCCGTTGCCCCGCCGCGTCCCGCGCCGGGGCGACGGGGTCAGACGCCGCCGGTGTGCACCTGGAAGGCGGCCCTGCGCACCGCCTTGGCCAGCGCCGGGTCCGGGTGGGCGGCCGCGAGGGCGACCAGGACCTGGACCGTACGGGGGTGACCGCCGGCGCGGACCTCGTCGAGCAGGGCCGGGACCGTGCCCTGGACCGCCGAGTCGAGGTGCCGCAGCAGCAGTTGCGGCTCACCGTGGTCGGCGACGGCGGCCGCGGTGTCCACCCACAGCCAGGTCGCCTCCTCGCGGGTGAGGACGTCGGCCGCGTCGTCCGGGTCCGCTCCTTCGTACTCGGCCAGCCACAGCAGGGCGTACGGGCGCAGGGACGGTTCAGCGGCGGCCGCGCGGACCTCGCTCTCCGCGGGCGCGCCGACCACGCGCAGCGCCTCGAAGGCCAGACCGCGCAGCAGGGCGTCCTCGCCCCGGGCGACGGCCAGCAGTTCGGCGACGGCGCTGGAGACGGTGCGTGCCGCGAGCCAGGCGCGGTACTCGGCGCGGGCCGGGCCGGGGGTGAGGCGGGCGCAACCGCGGAGCATGTCCTCCGCGGACTGCTCGATGTTGCCCGCGGGGCTCTGCGCGGCGACGCAGATCTGCTCCAGCTTGACCCAGACCGCCCAGTTGCCGAGCGGGGTGAGGGTGGCCTGGCCGCGCTCGAGGGTCAGGGCGCCGACGGCCGACAGTCCTTCGAGTGCCCAGTCGAGGAGCGCGGCAACGGGCGCCTCGTCGGGGGCCGGTCCGGTGGCCGGTTCCGGCCGGGTGCCGTCGGGAACCTCGCAGCGTTCCTCGCGCAGCTCGGCGACGCGCTGCTGGAGCAGGTCGGCGAGGGCCGGCTTGAGCACGGGTCCGGCCGACAGCTGGAGGAGGGAGAGCACCTGGGGTACGGCTTCGACCACCTCGGCGACCGTGGCGGGAGCGACGTACCCGGGCACCGGGTGGACCAGTGACCAGGCGTCGAAGAGGGCGACCCAGCCGCGCAGCACGGCCATGTCGTCCCGGTCCCAGGCGCGCAGCCGCCAGCCGGGGCGGGCCGTCTCGCCGTGCAGTTCGATCAGACCGGCAAGGCGGGCGCGGTCCCAGCCGGCCCGTACCTGGTCCGCGGACATGTCCAGCGCGGCCGCGGCCCGCTCCCGTGCCTCCGCGATCGAGCTGGCAGCGCCGGGACCGCGCTCCACGGCCGCCCAGCGGGCGACCCGCACGGCGTCGGCGAGCACCGCCCGCGCCTGGCGCGCGAGCTCGGCGGGGGCGGGCGTGCCCTCCGGCGGCCGGGGCGACGGACGCGTGCGCCGGGTCGTCACGGCCCTTCGTGCGGTGGCCAGGGACCGCGGGCGGACAAGACTAAGTCTGGAGTTGCGCGCCAATTGCTCATCAGGCTTTCGGGACGTCACAGGGTGCAGTCTTCCCGTTGACAGGCCGAAAGCCCAAACGGAACCCTGCGGGCCGGTCCGCGCACCCTCCCGGCCTGCACTTACATCAGGGGAGTGAGGAAGCGGCGAAGGACTTCGTGGTACGCCTTGGGGTCCGCGTTCCACATGGCGGCGTGCGGAGCCTGCGGGACCGTGTGGAGGGTGACCAGATCGGGACGCCGGTCGGCGAGTTCCCGCGAGCGGTGCCAGGGGGCCAGGGAGTCGTCGGGGCCGTGGAAGATCAGTGTCGGCACGCCCAGCGACCGCGGGTCGACGGCTTCGGCGAGCCGGTCGCCGTACCCCGCCCCGGTGCGGCCCTGCGCGGCCCGCACCGCCAGCGGCAGCAGCGCGGCGGGGGTCCTGCGGGCGGCGGCGAGGCCGCGTACGGTCGCCTCCCAGTCGAGCACGGGCGAGTCCAGCACCACACCGCTGATCCGGTCCCGCAGGCCGGAGTTGGCGGCGGCGTGCAGGGCCATCGAGGCGCCGACCGACCAGCCGTGGACGATGACGCGCTCGGCGCCGTGGCGAACGGCGTGCCGGACGGCCGCGTCGAGGTCGCGCCACTCGGAGTCGCCGAGGTGGCCCAGACCGTCCGGGGACCGGGGGGCGCCCTCGTCGCCCCGGTAGGCGAGGGACAGCACCGGGAACTGCTGGCCGAGGAGGAAGTCCAGCACGTTCAGGGTGTGCTCCCGGGTGGTGCCGAGACCATGAACGGCGATGATCCAGGTGGCCCGGGCGCCTGGCACGAACCAGGCGGGGAGTGCGCCGAGTTCGCCGGGGACGAGGATGTCGGAGTGCTCGATGCCGAGCGCGGCGGACGGGTCGCCCTTGTGCACCTGCGGGGTGAGCCGGACCCGGGTGCCGGGCTCCAGCCCGCCCTCCGTGACGCGCACGAGCCGGCGCACGACCGTGTCCGCGTCGTGCGCGACGCCGTCGAGGACGGGGCCCACGACCGCGTGAACGCCCGGCGCCTCCAGTCCGTACGTGCCGGGGCGCATCGAGGCCAGGCTGCGGGTCAGCACGACGCGGCCGGGGGCGGTGGCGTGGACGGTGAGCCGGGGATCGCCCGGCAGTGGCCTTCGGGCCCCGCGGAGCGCGGCGTGGCTCGCGTAGCGGCCGGCCGCGACTGCGGCCGCGCCGACGCCGATCAGTGTGGTGACGGCCGCTGCCGTCGCTGTAGCGGGGCGCACGGGTCCAGTGTCGGGGCGGGCGCGGGTGGGGGCCAGTGGGGGGAGCCGGGCGGGCACCGCGCAGCAGTCAGGAAGAGCCCTGGCCGTAGCCCGCGAGGCGGGTGGCCGCCGCGGCCAGTTGGGGTGGGGTCAGGAGGTTCGGGGTATGGCCCGGGACGGAGGCGGCCGTGAGCCAGACGCGGCACATCCACTCCAGTTGCGCCGTGCGGTCGTACGCCTGGGGCAGGGTGTCGCCGTAGGTCACCGTCCCGTGGTTCTGGAGGAGGCAGGCCGTGCGGTCGCGCAGGGCGTGGAGCATGTTCCGGGCCAGTTCGTCCGTGCCGTAGAGGGCGTAGGGGGCGACGCGGACCGGGCCGCCGAGGGCGGCGGTCATGTAGTGGACGGGCGGGAGTTCGGGGACGAGCGTGGAGACCGCCGTCGCGTGGACGGCGTGGGTGTGCACGACGGCGCGCGCGCCGGTCTCGCGGTGGATCGCCAGGTGCAGGGGCAGTTCGCTGGTGGGCTTCAGAACTCCGAGGACCTGCGTGCCGTCGAGGTCGACAGCGACGGTGTCGCGGTCCGTGAGCCGGTCGTAGGGCACTCCGCTCGGCGTGACAAGAACCACCTCGCCGACCCGGACCGAGACGTTGCCCGAGGTGCCGACGACGAGTCCTTCGGCCGCCGTTCTGCGGGCGGTGTCCACGAGCTCCCGCCAGGTCTGCTCGATGCCGTTCCGCCGTGCCTGGCCGGTCGCCGCACCGGTCGCCTCATCAGTCATGGCGGCGATCCTGCCAGCCGGGTGCGCGGCCTCGGCGACACGGAGGGTGTTCGAGTGGCTGCTGTGAGCGCCACCGGGGCCGAAAATCGGACAAGCGGAATCAGCCGACCCCACTTGGGGACACCGCGAAGTCCGACCCAGTTCACCTTCCGTTCATTCAGGTTGCCTACGGTCCTCGCGTCAATGACGTCAAACGATTGCCTGGGTAAATGGAACACATCACACTGCTGCTCGCGATCGTGATCGTGACAGCGCTCGTGTTCGATTTCACGAACGGTTTCCACGACACCGCCAACGCGATGGCGACGACCATCTCGACCGGCGCAATGAAGCCGAAGACCGCGGTGGCCATGTCCGCCGTTCTGAACCTCGTCGGCGCTTTCCTCTCCGTGGAGGTCGCCAAGACCATCTCCAGCGGACTGGTCGACGAATCAGGCATCACACCTGAAGTCATCTTCGCGGCGCTCGTCGGCGCCATCCTGTGGAACCTGCTCACCTGGCTGGTGGGCCTGCCGTCCAGTTCGTCGCACGCCCTCATGGGCGGTCTGATCGGCGCCACGGTCGCCTCGGTCGGCTTCGCCGGGGTCAACGGCGGCGTCGTCGTCACCAAGGTGCTCATCCCGGCCATCGCCGCGCCCGTCGTGGCCGGTCTCGCCGCCATGCTGGCGGCGCGGCTGACGTACCGGGTCGACAGGAACACCGACGCGAAGGCCACCGCCAAGGGGTACCGCGCCGGTCAGATCGCATCCGCCGGTCTCGTCTCCCTGGCGCACGGCACCAACGACGCCCAGAAGACCATGGGCATCATCACGCTCGCCCTGGTCGCCGGCAATGTCCTCGCCCCCGGGTCCAACCCCCCGATGTGGGTCATCGTCTCGGCCGGTGTGGCGATCGCGCTCGGCACCTACCTCGGCGGCTGGCGCATCATCCGCACCATGGGCAAGGGCCTCACGGACCTCCAGCCGCAGCAGGGCTTCGCCGCCCAGACCAGCGCGGCCAGCGTCATCCTCGCCTCCTCGAACCTCGGCTTCTCGCTGTCGACCACGCACTCCTGCTCCGGCGCCGTCATGGGCGCGGGCCTCGGCCGCAAGGGCGGCGTGGTCCGCTGGTCGACCGCCACCCGGATGTTCGTGGCCTGGGGTCTGACCCTGCCGGCCGCCGGACTCGTCGCGGCGATGTCGGAGTACGTCACCAAGCAGGGCGGCTGGGGTGTCGCGGCCGTCGCCGTCTTCCTCGTCGGCTCCTGCATCGCGATCTGGTTCATCTCGCGCCGTCAGGTCGTCGACCACACCAACGTCAACGACGTCGACACCGAGGAGCCCGCGGACGTCGTCACGGACGCCGTCACGGCCGTCACCCCGCCGCCCGCCGGCGAACTGAAGACCACTGTCCCGGCCCCCGCCGACCCCGAGCCGGTCCGTCCGGCCGCGGTGTAAGGAAGCAGCAGCATGAAGATCGACTGGGTAGCCCTCGGCTCCGTGTTCGGCGTGAGCCTCGTCGCCACCGTCGCCCTGGTGGGCCTGTTCACCCTGGGCATCGTGGGCCTGAGCAAGCAGGGGTCCGGCACACAGACCGCCGGCTCCGCCGTACTGACCCGCACCGGCGCGTACGCGTGCTTCGCGCTCTGCGCGGCGGCGGTGTCCTACGGGATCTATCTGATCGTCACCTGACGTCCCGTATCCGCACGGAGGCCGGGCCGGACGCACCTGCGGGCGCGTCCGGCCCGGCCTTCGCGTGTGCGCCCGTGTGGGACTGCGCACACTGTCCCGCCGCAGGTCAAGGGTGAGTTGACGGGCGTTCGCGCACATGGTGGACTGCCGGGGCCATCTACGGCGGCAGAAGAGGAAGTCCGGTGCGAATCCGGCGCGGTCCCGCCACTGTCACCCGGGGACACCACCCCGGGGAGCCAGGAACTCTCGCCGCCGGTCACGTCGAACCAGGGCGCGGACCCTGAGTGAGGACTCCTGCCATGCCCGGCCGCGGTACTGCCCTGTCTGCACTGCCTGCCTTGCCTCTCGGATCCCGTCCCTGCGGACATCTCCCCTCGGACGGCTGATCACGTGCGCGCCGACCGGATCTTCCTGTACGGCGCCGCGGCCGGCCTCGTCGGCGACCGGCTCCTGGGCGATCCCCGCCGGGGGCACCCGGTCGCCGTCTTCGGGCGGGCCGCGGGCGCCGTCGAGCGTGCGCTGTGGCGTGACCACCGGGGCCGGGGCGCCCTGCACACCGCGGTGTGCGCCGGCGGAGCCGTGGCCGTGGCGGCCCTGGCCGCCCGTGCCGTACGCCGCTCCCCCGCCGCCTCGCTGGCCCTGACCGCCGCCGCGACCTGGGCCGTCGTCGGGGGCACGACGCTCGGCCGCGAGGCCGCGGCCGTCGGAGAGGCGCTGGCGGCCGGGGACGTCGAGGCCGCGCGCGAGCGGCTGCCCCATCTGTGCGGCCGCGACCCGCAGGCACTGGACGAGCAGCAGATCGCCCGCGCCGTCGTGGAGTCCGTCGCCGAGAACACCTCGGACGCGGTCGTCGGCGCCCTCGTGTGGGGCGCCGTGGCGGGCGTGCCCGGGCTGGTGGGCTTCCGGGCGGTGAACACCCTGGACGCGATGGTCGGCCACAGGTCGCCGCGCTACCGGCGCTACGGCTGGGCCTCGGCCCGCCTCGACGACGTCGCCGGCTGGCCCGGCGCCCGGCTGACCGCCGTGCTGGCGGCCCTCTGCGGGCCGGACCCGCGAGGCGCCGTGCGGGCCTGGCGGGCGGATGCCGCCAAGCACCCGAGCCCCAACGCGGGCCCCGTGGAGGCGTCCTTCGCGGGCGCCCTCGGCGTACGGCTGGGTGGGACCCTCTCCTACGGCGGCCGGGTCGAGCACCGGCCGGTGCTGTGCGGGGAGGGCCGCGCGGTGGAGTTCGGCGACATCGGTCGGGCGGTGCGGCTTTCGCGCCGAGTGGGGCTGCTGGCCCTGGCGGTCTGCGCGGGCGCACGGCTCGGCGCTGGGGCACTGAAACGGAGACGGGCATGAGCGGTGGGCTGCTGGTCGCGGGAACCACCTCGGACGCGGGCAAGAGCGTCGTCACGGCCGGGATCTGCCGGTGGCTGGTGCGGCAGGGGGTGAAGGTCGCGCCGTTCAAGGGGCAGAACATGTCCCTCAATTCGTTCGTGACGCGTGAGGGCGCGGAGATCGGGCGGGCCCAGGCGATGCAGGCGCAGGCCGCCCGCGTGGAGCCGACCGCGCTGATGAACCCCGTACTGCTCAAGCCCGGCGGCGACCGCTCCAGCCAAGTGGTGCTGATGGGCAGGCCCGTCGGCGAGATGAGCGCGAGGGGCTATCACGGGAACCGGCAACGCGAGCTTTTCGAACCGGTCATGGCGTGCCTGGATGAGCTGCGGGGCACGTACGACGCTGTGATCTGTGAAGGGGCGGGCAGTCCGGCCGAGATCAATCTGCGGCGCACGGACATCGTGAACATGGGCATCGCGCGGGCGGCCCGGCTGCCGGTGCTGGTGGTCGGCGACATCGACCGGGGAGGGGTGTTCGCGCAGTTCTTCGGTACGACGGCGCTGCTGAGCCCCGAGGACCAGTCGCTCGTGGCGGGGTATCTGGTCAACAAGTTCCGCGGCGACGTGTCGCTGCTGGAGCCGGGGCTCAACATGCTGCGCAGCCTCACCGGACGGCCGACCTACGGTGTCCTGCCGTACGCGCACGGACTCGGCATCGACGAGGAGGACGGCCTGAGGGTGTCCCTGCGCGGCGCGGTACGGGAGTCGGTGGTCGCCGCGCCCGTCGGCCAGGACGTGCTGCGGGTCGCGGTGTGCGCGGTGCCGCTGATGTCGAACTTCACCGATGTGGACGCGCTGGCGGCCGAACCGGGCGTCGTGGTGCGGTTCGTGGACCGCGCGGAGGAGCTCGTGGACGCCGACCTGGTGGTGGTCCCCGGCACCCGGGGGACGGTCAGGGCGCTGGCGTGGCTGCGGGAACGCGGGCTGGCGGACGCCCTGGCACGGCGGGCGGCGGAAGGCCGGCCGGTGCTGGGCGTCTGCGGCGGCTTCCAGGCGCTCGGCGAGCACATCGAGGACGACGTCGAGTCGAGGGCCGGCGAGGTCGCGGGGCTCGGGCTGCTGCCGGTACGGGTGCGGTTCGCGCGCGAAAAGTGCCTGGCCAGACCGGTCGGCGAGGCGCTCGGGGAGCGGGTCGAGGGCTACGAGATCCATCACGGTGTCGCCGAGGTCCTGGGCGGCGAGCCCTTCCTGGACGGCTGCCGGGTGGGCGCGGTGTGGGGGACGCACTGGCACGGGTCGCTGGAGAGCGACGGCTTCCGGCGGGCCTTCCTGCGGGAGGTCGCGGCGCGGGCGGGGCGGCGCTTCGTGCCCGCGCCGGACACCAGCTTCGGGGCGCTGCGGGAGGAGCAGCTCGACCGGCTGGGCGATCTGATCGAAGAGCACGCGGACACCGGGGCGTTGCTGCGGCTGATCGAGGACGGGGCGCCGGCGGGACTGCCGTTCGTGCCGCCGGGGGCGCCGTGACGGCCCCCGGGGCGGCGGGCGCGGGCCGCTCCCGCGGCAGACCCTCTCCCCGCTCTCTCACCGCCCGCCGCGCTCGGCGGAAACCAAGCGAGTCGCGCCGTCTGCGCGACTCCCGCAAAGGAGTGATCAAAGGATGAGCACCCCCTATCCGTTCACCGCGGTCGTCGGGATGGACGATCTGCGGCTGGCCCTGCTGCTCAACGCGGTCAGTCCGGCGGTCGGCGGTGTGCTCGTGCGAGGTGAGAAGGGCACCGCCAAGAGCACCGCGGTACGTGCCCTCGCCTCGCTGATCCCCGATGTCGACGTCGTCGCCGGCTGCCGTTTCTCCTGCGCGCCCGCCGCGCCGGACCCCTCGTGCCCGGACGGCCCGCACGAGGCCGGGGCGGCGACCGCGCGGCCCGCGCGCATGGTCGAGTTGCCCGTGGGCGCCTCCGAGGACCGGCTCGTGGGTGCGCTGGACATCGAGCGGGCGCTCTCGGAGGGCGTGAAGGCGTTCGAGCCCGGCCTTCTCGCGGACGCGCACCGCGGGATCCTCTACGTCGACGAGGTGAATCTGCTTCACGACCATCTCGTGGACGTTCTGTTGGACGCCGCCGCGATGGGCGCCTCGTACGTCGAGCGTGAAGGCGTCTCCGTACGGCACGCCTCCCGCTTTCTGCTCGTCGGGACCATGAACCCCGAGGAGGGCGAGCTGCGGCCCCAGTTGCTGGACCGGTTCGGACTCACCGTCGAGGTCGCCGCCTCGCGCGACCCCGAGCTGCGGGTGGAGGTCGTACGGCGCCGGCTCGCGTACGACGACGACCCCGCCGGCTTCGCGGCGCGCTGGGCAGGCGAGGAGGAGGCGCTGCGCGAGCGGATCTTGGCGGCGCGGGAGCTGCTGCCGCGCGTGGTGCTCGGTGACGTGGCGCTGCGTCAGATCGCCGCCACGTGTGCGGCGTTCGAGGTCGACGGTATGCGGGCCGACATCGTGATGGCCCGGACGGCGACCGCGCTGGCGGCGTGGGCGGGCCGGGACGAGGTCACGGAGGAGGACGTGCGCCAGGCCGCGCTGCTGGCGCTGCCGCACCGCAGGCGGCGCAATCCGTTCGACGCTCCCGGTTTGGACGAGGACAAGCTCGACGAGACGCTGGACGAGTTCGGCGGGGACGACGAGCCGGACCCCGAGCCCGACCCTGACCCGAACCCGGACCCCGGTCCGGAGGGCGGGCCCGGCGGCGGTGGTGGCGGGGTGCCGCCGCAGGGCGGTGAGCCGGACGCGGGAGACGCGGCCGGGTCCGAGCCGGACACGGGTCAGGCACCCGCGCCGGGTGCCGGGGGCGGCGCCGAGCAGCAGCCCGTACGGGCCGCGGAGCCGTTCCGCACGAAGATGCTGAGCGTCCCCGGTCTCGGCGAGGGCGCGGCGGGGCGCAGGTCCCGGGCGCGTACCGAGCAGGGCCGTACCACCGGCGCACGGCGGCCGCGGGGCGCGCTCACGAAGCTGCATCTGGCGGCCACCGTGCAGGCCGCCGCGCCGCACCAGCGCGCCCGTGGGCGCAGCGGGCGGGGGCTGGTGGTCCGCCGGGACGATCTGCGGCAGGCGACCCGCGAGGGGCGTGAGGGGAACCTCGTGCTGTTCGTGGTGGACGCGTCGGGGTCGATGGCGGCCAGGAAGCGGATGGGCGCGGTCAAGGGCGCGGTGCTGTCGCTGTTGCTGGACGCCTACCAGCGGCGGGACAAGGTCGGGCTGATCACCTTCCGCGGCAGGGGCGCGGAGCTGGCGCTGCCGCCCACCTCGTCGGTGGACGCGGCGGCGGCGCGGCTGGAGTCGCTGCCGACCGGCGGCCGTACGCCGCTCGCGGAGGGGCTGCTGAAGGCCCAGGACGTGCTGCGCATCGAGCGGCTGCGGGATCCGTCGCGCCGTCCTCTGCTGGTGGTGGTGACCGACGGCCGTGCCACCGGCGCGGGCGCCGGGGACGCCTTCGCGTCCGCGCTGCGCGCGGCGCGGCTGCACGCGGCGGAGAGGACCGCGGCCGTCGTCGTGGACTGTGAGACCGGGCCGGTACGGCTCGGGCTGGCCGGCAGGCTCGCCGGGTCGCTCGGCGGCAGCGCCGTGACGCTCGACGAGCTGCGGGCCGAATCGATCGCCGGGCTCGTCAAGGACGTCCGGGACGTATCCGCCACCAGGAGGGCCGCTTAATGCCGCAGGGACAACCGTCCGTCGTACCGAACGACGGCCTCACCACCCGTCAGCGCCGCAACCGGCCGCTGGTGTTCGTGCACACGGGCATCGGCAAGGGCAAGTCGACGGCCGCGTTCGGGCTCGCGCTGCGGGCGTGGAACCAGGGCTGGCCGGTCGGGGTGTTCCAGTTCGTGAAGTCGGCGAAGTGGAAGGTCGGCGAGGAGAACGCGCTGAAGGTGCTGGGCGCCAGCGGCGAGGGCGGCACGGTCGCCTGGCACAAGATGGGCGAGGGCTGGTCGTGGATCCAGCGCGAGCCCGCGGAGGGCGAGCAGTCCAACGAGGACAAGGCCCGTGAGGGCTGGGAGCAGGTCAAGCGGGACCTGGCCGCCGAGACGCACAAGCTGTACGTGCTCGACGAGTTCGCGTATCCGCTGCACTGGGGCTGGATCGACACCGACGAGGTGATCGAGGTGCTGCGCGAGCGGCCCGGCACCCAGCACGTGGTGATCACCGGCCGCAACGCGCCGCAGAAGCTGATCGACTTCGCGGATCTGGTCACCGACATGTCGAAGGTCAAGCACCCGATGGACGCGGGTCAGAAGGGCCAGCGGGGCATCGAGTGGTAGCACGTCTCGTCATCGCGGCGCCGTCGTCGGGGGCGGGCAAGACCACGGTCGCGACGGGCCTGATGGCCGCGTTCGCCGGGCGGGGTCTCGCCGTGTCGCCGCACAAGGTCGGCCCCGACTACATCGACCCCGGCTACCACGCGCTGGCCACCGGGCGGCCCGGCCGCAACCTCGACGCGTACCTGTGCGGCACGGACCTGATCGCCCCGCTGTTCCTGCACGGGGCGCTCGGCTGCGAACTCGCCGTGGTCGAGGGTGTGATGGGGCTGTACGACGGCGCCGCCGACCAGGGCGAACTGGCGTCGACGGCGCAGGTCGCGAAGTTGCTGCGGGCACCGGTGGTACTGGTCGTGGACGCGTCGTCGCAGTCACGATCGGTGGCGGCGCTGGTGCACGGGTTCGCCTCGTGGGACCCGGATGTGCGGATCGGCGGGGTGATCCTCAACAAGGTCGCCACGGACCGGCACGAGCATCTGCTGCGGGAGGCGCTCGGTGAGTCGGGGGTGCCGGTGCTGGGCGTGCTGCGGCGGGCGGCCGAGGTGGCGACGCCGTCACGGCATCTCGGGCTCGTACCGGTGGCCGAACGCCACGCCGACGCGGTGGACGCGGTCGCGTCGATGGCGGAGCAGGTCCGGCTGGGGTGCGACCTGGACGCGCTGCTGGCGCTGGCGCGCAGCGCGCCCGCACTGCACGAGACGCCGTGGGCGGCGGGCGTGGACGAGCCGCTGCCCGCGGGCGGCACGCGGCCGCCGGTGGTCGCGGTCGCCGGCGGGGCGGCGTTCACGTTCTCGTATGCGGAGCATGTGGAGTTGCTGCGGGCCGCCGGGGCGGAGGTCGTGGGGTTCGATCCGCTGCGGGACGAGCGGCTGCCGGAGGGCACCCGTGGTGTCGTCATCGGCGGCGGCTTCCCGGAGGTGTACGCGCCCGAGCTGTCCGCGAACGAGCCGTTGCGCAAGGAGGTCGCCGAACTGGCGCGCTCCGGGGCGCCGATCGCCGCCGAGTGCGCCGGGCTGCTGTATCTGGCCCGGTCGCTGGACGGGAAGCCGATGTGCGGGGTGCTGGACGCCGACGCGCGGATGTCGGGCCGGCTGACGCTCGGCTACCGCGAGGCCGTCGCGGCGGGCGACAGTCCGCTCGCCGCCGCCGGAACGCGGATACGGGGGCACGAGTTCCACCGCACGGTGCTCGAGCCGGGCGCCGGGCCGGCGCCGGCGTGGGGCATGGTGCGGCCGGAGCGCCGGGTCGAGGGGTTCGTGCAGCGGGGTGTGCACGCCAGCTATCTGCACACCCACTGGGCGTCGCGGCCGGATGTGGCGGCCCGGTTCGTGGCGGCGTGCCGGGAATGAGCGTGGCCCGATCGTTGCCCGGCGGTCCGGGGAGCCTTCCGGTACCCGGCGCCTTACCCGTCTGACCCGCCACCGGCCGTCCCCCGAAGGAGCACCGCATGACGCGGACCGTGAGCCTGGTCGTCGGCGTCGGCGCCTCGCGGGGTGTGCCCGTGGACGAGGTGTACTCGCTGGTCGTCGGGGCGCTGCGCGACGCGGGGCTGTCCCCGGCCGACGTGGTGGCGCTGGCGACCGTCGACGCGAAGGCGGCGGAGCCCGGTCTGGTGGGCGCCGCCGAGCGGCTGGGCGTGCCGCTGCTGGCGTACGGCGCCGGACGGCTGGCGCGGGTGCCGGTGGCGAACCCGTCACCGGCCGCCCTGCGTGCGGTCGGGACGCCGTCGGTCGCGGAGGCCGCGGCGCTGGCGGAGGGCGGCGAACTGCTCGTACCGAAGCGGCGGTCGGCCCCGGTGGGCCGGCCGCCGGGGGCGACGTGTGCGGTCGCCCGCCGGCGGTGAGGCGGGCGGCCGACTGCCGGAGGTGACGTGCGCGAACGGCCGCAACCCCCGGGCCACTGCCGCGATCCGGCTTCACGCGCCATGATGTCCGTCGTACGTGTGTTCACCCTCCGTTCGAACTCTCCCACCGTTCGAACTCTCATCGTTCCCCCACACCGAGGAGACATCCGTGACCAGCTCTCCCCCACCACGGCACGGCAGCCATGTACGCGCGCGCTGAGCACCCGGAGCCCCCAGAGGAGCCGGGGCAGAGCTTCGGCGGGCACGATCTGCGCCACCACGGCGACGCGGAAGTGCGGGACGGGGCCGCGGGACTGACCGATCTGGCCGTGAACGTCCGGGCCGGGACGCCGCCGGACTGGCTGCGCGAGCGGATAGCCGACTCGCTCGGCTCGCTCGCCGCGTACCCGGACGGCCGGGCGGCGCGTGCCGCCGTCGCCCGCCGCCACGGGCTGCCACAGCAGCGGGTGCTGCTGACGGCGGGCGCGGCGGAGGCGTTCGTCCTGCTGGCGCGCGCTCTTCCGGTGCGGCGGCCGCTGGTCGTGCATCCGCAGTTCACGGAGCCGGAGGCGGCGCTGCGGGACGCCGGGCACACCGTGCGGCGGCTGCTGCTCCGCGAGGACGAGGGTTTCCGGCTCGATCCGAAGGCCGTTCCGGACGAGGCGGACATGGTTGTGATCGGCAATCCGACCAATCCGACGTCGGTGCTGCACGCGGCGGAGGACATCGCCCTGCTGGCCCGGCCGGGACGGGTGCTGGTCGTGGACGAGGCGTTCATGGACGCGGTGCCGGGCGAACGGGAGTCACTGGCCGGGCGTACCGACCTGCCCGGTGTGGTGGTGCTGCGCAGCCTCACCAAGACGTGGGGGCTCGCGGGACTGCGGGTCGGCTATGTGCTCGCGGAACCGGAGACGACGGCGGCGCTGGAGCGGGCGCAGCCGCTGTGGCCGGTGTCCACGCCGGCGCTGGTCGCCGCCGAGGCGTGCATGGGGCAGGCGGCGCTGGCTGAGGCGGAGGAGGCGGCGCGCCGGATCGCGGCCGACCGGGCTCATCTGCTGGCGGGGCTGGCCGAGTTCGAGGAGGTGCGGGCGGTGGAGCCGGCCGAGAGCTCGTTCGTCCTCGTCCGGGTGCGGCGCGCGGCGCAGGTACGGGAGCGGCTGCGGCTGCTCGGCTTCGCGGCCCGGCGCGGGGACACCTTCCCCGGACTGGACGACGACTGGCTGCGCCTCGCTGTACGGGACCGGGTCACCACCAACCGGTTCCTGCAGGCGCTCGACCAGGCGCTGGCGATGGTCGGCCACTGACGCCGCGCGCGTCCACCGCGCGGCCGGGCCCCTCCCCCTCCTGAGGGACCCGGCCGGTGCGGCGGGCCGTCAGCCCCTGGACCTGCGGCGGCCGAGGTACGTCGCCGCGCCGCCGGCGGCGAGCAGGAGGGCCGCGGCGCCCGCGAGGTACGGGGTCGTGGAACTGCCGCCGGTCTCCGCGAGGTTCTCCGGGGCGGGCTCGGCACCGGACTGGGCGGAGACGCCCTCCGCCGGAGGCGCGGACTCGGCGGGCGTCCCGGGCTCGGCGGGCTTCTCGGGCGTCTTCGGCGCGTCGGGCGACTCGCAGGTGGCCTCGACGAGGGTGACCTCGCCCTGGACCTCCGCCACGTTCAGGTTCAGCGGATCGACGGCGACGTCGAGCCGCAGCGCCGTCGCGGCGGCCGTGCGGGACGTGGTGTGCGTCTTCGACAACTCGATGCTGACCTCGCCCACGTTCGGCACCGTGACGCGGGTCGGGCCGCCCGCGGTGAGCGTGACCTTCTTGCCGAGGATCTTCACCTTGCCGAGGACGTTCGACTCGGCGACGGGCTGCTCCCCGGCCGCGCAGACGGCCTTGGAGGTGACCTTCTCGACCTCGATCAGCGACAGCAGCGGCAGGCCGGGGACATGGACGCGGGCGTTCACCAGGTTGCTGTGCGCCTCGGCCCCGCCACTCTCCACGGTGGCCCTGGAGGTGGCCACGTCGGCCCGCAGCAGCTGGATCGGCCTGCCCTCCTCGACGCCGTCCAACTGGACGCTCAGCGCGGTCTTCTCGGCGCTCGCGGGCGCCTGGACCTCGTTGAGCGTGGCCTTCAGGGGCACCTGCACGGTCTTGTCGAGCAGGGAGACGTCCAGGCCGGCGCGGAGCACGACCGCGGTGGCGCGGCCCTCGCCGCCGCCGGTGGCGTGCGCCGGGGCGGCGAGCGCCAGGGGTGCGGCGCCCAGCGCGACGGCCGCGATCGCGGCGGCGGCCCTGCGTGCGGGCATGCGGAAGGTGTTGCTGTTCAAGGTGGTGGAACCCCCACGGAGACATGGCGTCGCCGGCCGTCCGACGGGGACACGTCGACGGCGGCGACCAGACACCGGAATCTTTTACGCACACCGAGTGAACCGACAGACACCTGCGGTGAGTTCACTCCAAAGTGGGGTTTCCGAGCCCGCATTCGAATCTGGAGGTACGCGCGTTCCCCTGGGGGCCGTCCCGCACGGTCCCGGGGTGGTGCGCCGGGCCGCCGACGGGGGCGCGCGTGAGGCGCTTCAACGAGGCGCGGGGTCACGGCCGGTCAACCCGGCGACGTGGCCGGCCCGTCGGCCGGCCCGTCGGCCGACCGGGCGACGGGCCGCACGGCGCCGGCCCGTCCCGGCCGGCCGAACGCCGGCGGCCCCTCAGTCGATGACCCGCCCGTTCAGGACCACCCGGCGCGGCGCGGCGAGCACCCGGACATCCGCCCTCGGGTCCTCGTCGTAGACCACCAGGTCGGCCGGAGCGCCCTCTTCGAGCGCCGGCCGCCCCAGCCAGGCCCTGGCTCCCCAGGTGGTCGCGGACAGGGCCCGGAGCGGCGGGATGCCGGCCTTCACCAGCTCGGCGACCTCGGCGGCCACCAGGCCGTGCGCCAGGGAGCCGCCCGCGTCCGTGCCGACGAAGACGGGGATGCCGGCGTCGTACGCGGCGCGCACGGTGTCGTAGCGGCGCTCGTACAGCCGGCGCATATGGGCCGACCATGCGGGGTACCTGGACTCCCCGCCCGCCGCGAGAGAGGGGAAGGTGGCGATGTTGACCAGGGTCGGGACGATGGCGACGCCACGTTCCGCGAAGAGCGGGATCGTGTCCTCGGTGAGCCCCGTGGCGTGCTCGATGCAGTCGATCCCCGCCTCCACGAGGTCGCGCAGGGAGTCCTCCGCGAAGCAGTGCGCCGTGACTCGGGCGCCCAGGCGGTGCGCCTCCGCGATGGCCGCCTCCACCGCGTCGCGCGGCCAGCAGGCGGTCAGGTCGCCCGCGTCGCGTTCGATCCAGTCGCCGACGAGCTTGACCCAGCCGTCGCCGCGTCGGGCCTCCTGGGCCACGTACGCCACCAGGTCCTCGGGCTCGATCTCATGGGCGTAGTTGCGGATGTAGCGGCGGGTGCGCGCGATGTGCCGGCCGGCCCGGATGATCTTCGGCAGGTCCTCACGGTCGTCGATCCAGCGGGTGTCGGAGGGCGACCCCGCGTCACGGATCAGCAGCGTACCCGCCTCACGGTCGGTGACGGCCTGCTTCTCGCTGGTCACGGCGTCGACCGGGCCGTGCCGGTCGAGGCCGACGTGGCAGTGGGCGTCGACGAGTCCGGGCAGCGCCCAGCCGTGCACGGTGACCGCCTCGGCGCGGGGGCGCTCGAAGGTGATCCGGCCGTCCACCGCCCACACCTCGTCCCGCACCTCCTCGGGCCCGACGAGCACCCGCCCCTTCACATGCAGCACCGTGTGATCGCTCATGTCAGGAACTCTACGAGGCCGTCGGTAGTCTCGAGCCAGCGCCCGAACACTGTCCGAACCCCGCTTCGCCACCGAGAGCTTCGGCACCGAGAGCCTCGGCGTCGGGAGAGGCTTCGGCACCGAGAGAAACAGAGCACCGCCGTGACACACCCGCTGCTGGACCTGCCCCCGCTGACCGCCGCGCGCTTCGCCGCCGTCGAGCGGAGGGTCGCGGCCCTGCTCGGCACCGAGCAGGACGTGATCATCATGCAGGGCGAGGCGCTGCTGCCCCTGGAGGGCTGCATCCGCGGTGGCGCGCACCCCGGCTCGACGGCGCTGAACGTGGTCACGGGGCCCTACGGGCAGACCTTCGGCAACTGGCTGCGCGACTGCGGGGCGAACGTCGTGGACCTCGAGGTGCCGTTCCACACGGCGATGACCGCCGATCAGGTCGAGCGGGCACTCGCGGACCACCCGGAGATCGACTTCGTCTCGCTGGTGCACGCGGAGGCCGCGACCGGGAACACCAACCCGGTCGCCGCGATCGGCGAGGTCGTGCGGGCGCACGGGGCCCTGTTCATGCTGGACGCGGTCGCCTCCGTGGCGGCGGAGCCGCTGCTGCCCGACGCCTGGGGCGTGGACCTGTGCGTGATCGGCGCGCAGAAGGCGATGGGCGGCCCGGCGGGCGTCTCCGCGGTCTCGGTGAGCGAGCGCGCCTGGGAGCGGATCGCCGCCAATCCGGCCGCTCCCCGCGCCTCCTACCTGTCCCTGCTCGACTGGAAGCAGCGGTGGATCGACGGCGGCCGCAGGGCGCTGCCGCACGCGCCGGCGCAGCTCGAGATGCTGGCACTGGAGGCGTGCGTCGAGCGCATCGAGTCCCAGGGCCTGGACACGGTGGCCGCCCGGCACGCCGCCGCGGCCGCGGCGACCCGGGCGGGCGCGCTCGCGCTGGGCGGCGGCCTCGCCCCGTACGTCCACGAGGCGCGGGACGCGGCGCCGGTGGCGACGACGCTGCGCGTCCCGTCCGGGGTGGACGCCCGGGACGTGGTGGCGAAGGCGCTGGCCGAGGACGCGTCGCTGCCCCTGGTCGCCGGGGGCGGCGCGCTGGCCGCGGAGATGATCCGGGTGAACCACTACGTTGTGGACGCGAGCCGCGACGTGGTGCTGTCCTCGCTCGCGGCGCTGGGCGGCGCGCTGGCCGGGAACGACGTGCCGGTGGATCCTCGGGCCGCGCGCCGGGCGGTCGACGAAAGCTGGAAGTAACCGGTCCGGGGTACTTTTCGAAAACTTGCATTCATATTGGGCAGTGCGACAAACATAAATACGGAGAGCGAATTCCAGTGAGTAGCTCCCCGCATTCTGCTGCCCCCGATCCAGACGCCTAAACGTGGAGATTCATATCGGTTCAGGGGGCGATTCGATCACGTGTCAACGGGGTTACCAACATGTGACCGACCACACACCGGCCACGGTCTGCCCGGAAAAATCCCCATAAACGCTGGCGTTTGCTCGATGATCGGCGTCGAGCGCGCACCCGCGCGATAACACAACGGCTCTCGCCACCCAACCCCCTGGGCCGATGCAATCTCGGAATTTGCTCGGTAAATTGAATCGACATGACCGCCGCACAAGAAGACCTTGTACGAGCCCGAGACGAATTCCTGGAGATCGACACCCCACGAGTGGAGGACGGAGCCGCGCTCTGGCGCATCGCCCGCGACTCCGAGGTCCTGGACCTCAACTCCTCGTACAGCTACCTGCTGTGGTGTCGCGATTTCGCGGCCACCTCCGTCGTGGCCCGCGGCCGCGACGGCGAGCCCATCGCCTTCGTCACCGGATACGTACGCCCGGACCGCCCTGAGGCGCTCGTCGTCTGGCAGGTGGCCGTCGACCTGGCCCACCGGGGCCGGGGACTGGCCGGCGTCCTGCTGGACGCGCTGACCGCCAGGGTCGCCGGCGGACGCGGGGTACGCGAGATCGAGACCACCATCACCCCGGACAACACCGCATCCGACGCCCTGTTCACCTCCTACGCCAAGCGCCACGGAGCATCCCTTCACCGCGAGGTCCTCTTCGACGGCGGGCTGTTCCCCGAGGGGACGCACGAGCCGGAAGTGCTGTACCGCATAGGCCCGGTCGCCGTCTGACGCGCACCGAGCGCCTCGTGCCGGCACCTGCCGCACGCCGTGTGATCCCAGACCTCTCGCGCCCCACCCCCACCCCCTGGAGTTCGCTGTGACCATCACCCCGCCCGCCCTGAGCGTCTTCGAGACCCTCGAGTCCGAGGTGCGCAGCTACTGCCGCGGCTGGCCTGCCGTGTTCGACCGTGCGCAGGGCAGCCACCTCCACGACGAGGACGGCCACACCTACCTCGACTTCTTCGCCGGTGCCGGATCGCTGAACTACGGGCACAACAACCCCGTGCTGAAACGCGCTCTGATCGACTACATCGAGCGTGACGGCATCACCCACGGCCTGGACATGGCCACCACCGCCAAGCGCGCGTTCCTGGAGTCGTTCCAGAATGTGATCCTGCGGCCGCGTGACCTGCCCTACAAGGTCATGTTCCCCGGCCCGACGGGCACCAACGCCGTCGAGGCGGCGCTGAAGCTGGCCCGCAAGGTCAAGGGCCGCGAGGCAATCGTCTCGTTCACCAACGCCTTCCACGGCATGTCGCTCGGCTCGCTCGCGGTCACCGGCAACGCCTTCAAGCGGGCCGGCGCCGGCATCCCGCTGGTGCACGGCACGCCGATGCCGTTCGACAACTACTTCGACGGCCAGATCCCCGACTTCCTGTGGTTCGAGCGGCTGCTCGAGGACCAGGGCTCCGGCCTCAACAAGCCCGCCGCCGTGATCGTCGAGACGGTCCAGGGCGAGGGCGGCATCAACGTGGCCCGCGCCGAGTGGCTGCGCGCCCTGCAGGACCTGTGCCACCGCCAGGACATGCTGCTGATCGTCGACGACATCCAGATGGGCTGCGGCCGCACCGGCGGCTTCTTCTCCTTCGAGGAGGCCGGCATCGTGCCGGACATCGTCACCGTCTCCAAGTCGATCAGCGGTTACGGGCTCCCCTTCGCCCTCACCCTGTTCAAGCCGGAGCTCGACGTCTGGGAGCCGGGCGAGCACAACGGCACCTTCCGCGGCAACAACCCGGCCTTCGTCACGGCCGCCGCCGCGCTGAACACCTACTGGGCCGACGGCCAGATGGAGAAGCAGACCATCGCCCGCGG
>NZ_JBSFUW010000063.1:0-25274 GCF_053591995.1 Streptomyces sp. NPDC002835
GAGCGGATCGAGGCGGCGCTGCAGAAGGTGCTCGACCGCCACGACGTGCTGCGCTCGCGGCTGCTCCGCGGCGACGACGCCTGGAACCTCGAGGTGTCCGCGCCCGGCACGGTGCCGGTCGCGGAGGTGCTGCGCCGCGGGACCGGAGACATCGTCACCGAGGCGCGGGCCGCACAGCAGCGGCTGGCTCCGGACGTGGGCGTGATGGTCCAGGCCGTCTGGTTCGAGGACGCGGACCGGCTGCTGCTGATGGCCCACCACCTGGTGGTGGACGGCGTGTCCTGGCGGATCCTGCTGCCGGACCTGGCCCAGGCCTATGAGGGTGCGGAGCTGGAGCCGGTGGGGACCTCGTTCCGCCGCTGGGCGCAGGAGTTGTCCGCTCTCGCCGAGGCGCGGGCCGCCGAACTGCCGCTGTGGCAGTCCATGCTGGCCGGTGACGACGCGCCGCTCGGCTCGCGTCCGCTGGACCCGGCGGTCGACACGGCGTCTGCCGTCCGGCACCTGTCGCTGGCGCTTCCCGCCGAGGTGACGGGGCCGCTGCTCACCGAGGTGGCGGCGACGTACCGCGCGGGTGTCAACGATGTGCTGCTCACCGGTTTCGCGCAGGCGGTGGCCGCGTGGCGGGGCGACGGTTCGTCCAGTGTGCTGGTCGACCTCGAGGGTCATGGCCGTGAGGACGTCGTCGAGAGGGTGGACACCTCCCGCACGGTGGGCTGGTTCACCAGCATGTTCCCGGTGCGGCTGGACGCCGGCCGGGACAGCGATCCGGGCCGTGCGCTGAAGGCGGTCAAGGAGCAGTTGCACGCTCTGCCGGACAACGGCATCGGCTACGGCCTGCTGCGTCACCTCAACGCGGAGACCTCCGCCGAGCTGGCCGGGCTGCCCGCGCCGCAGATCGGCTTCAACTACCTCGGCCGCTTCGACGCCGGTGACGGCACGGGAGCCGAGGGAGCCGACTGGTCGCTGCGTTCCGACGCCGACCTCGGCGACGGCCGCGACCCGAAGGGCCGTGTCGCCCACGCGCTCGACGTCAACGCCGTCACCCTCGACCAGACCGACGGCCCGCGGCTGGTGGCGGACTGGTCGTGGCCCGCCGGCCTGTTCTCCGACGAGGAGGTGCGGGCGCTGGCGGAGGGCTGGTTCGACGCCCTCCGGGCGCTGGCCGACCACGCGGCCCGGCCCGAGGCCGGTGGTCTGACCCCGTCGGACGTGCGTCCGCTGGTCTCGCTGACCCAGGAGCAGATCGACGCGCTGGAGGCCGACCACGGGCGGATCGCGGACATCCTGCCGCTCTCCCCGCTCCAGCAGGGCCTGTTCTTCCACGCGGTCTACGACGAGCAGGGCGACGACGTCTACACCGTCCAGCTCTCGTTCGACATCGAAGGCGCCGTGGACCGGGACGCGCTGCGCGCCAGTGTGCGGACGCTGCTCGCCCGGCACCCCAACCTGCGCGCCGCCTTCCGCCACGACGGCCTGGACGTACCGGTCCAGATCGTCCCGGCCGACGTCGAACTCCCCTGGGAGGAGGCCGATCTGTCCGGTCTCCCCGAGGCGGAGCGCGCCGCGGCCGCCGAGCGGCTGGCCGCCGACGACCGGGTACGGCGGTTCGACCTCGCGGCGCCCCCGCTGATGCGGTTCACCCTCGTCAGCACGGCGCCCGACCGGCACCGGCTCCTCGTCAGCCACCACCACCTCCTGCTCGACGGCTGGTCCATGCCGGTCTTCCTCGGCGAGCTGTTCGCGCTGTACGCCAAGCAGGGCGACGGGACCTCGCTGCCCCAGGTCACCCCGTACCGCGACTACCTCGCCTGGGTGGCGGGCCAGGACCGGACGGCCGCGGAGGCCGCCTGGCGGCAGGTCCTCGACGGGCTCGACGAGCCGACCCTCCTCGCCGCCCCCGACCCGTCCCGCCCGGCGGTGCTCCCGGTCCGCACGCGGCTGGAGCTCTCCGAGGAGCGGACCGCGGCGCTCGCCCGCTGGGCCCGCGAGCGCGGGGTCACCGTCAACACCGTCGTCCAGGCGGTGTGGGCCATGGTGGTGGGCCAGCTGACCGGCCGTGAGGACGTGGTCTTCGGCGGCACGGTCTCCGGCCGCCCGCCGCAGGTCCCCGGCATCGAGTCCATGGTCGGCCTGTTCATCAACACCCTCCCGGTGCGGGTCGCCCTCGACCCGGCCGAGACGTTCGGCGCGCTGCTCGGCCGGCTGCAGGACCAGCAGGCCGGCCTCATGGACCACCAGCACCTGCCGCTCGCCGACGTCCAGCGGACGGCCGGACACGGCGAACTGTTCGACTCGCTCGTCATCTTCGAGAACTATCCGCTCGACGCCGCCGACCTGCGCAGGTCCGCGGGCGGGCTCGGCATCGTCGGCGGTGACAACCACGAGGGCACGCACTACCCGCTCAGCCTCACCGTCAGCCTGGGCCGCTCGCTGGGCCTGGACCTGGCCCACCGGCCCGATCTGCTCGACCAGAACCGGATCGACGCACTCGCCGCCTGTCTGCTGCGTCTCCTCGGGGAGGCCGCCGACCACGCGGAACAGCCCGTCGGACGCCTGCGGCTGCTCGCCCCCCAGCACGAGCGGCAGGTGCTGGACGAGCGGGCCGGCACCGTCGAGAAGGCCGGACTCCCGTCCCTGCTCGACCTGTTCGCCGAGCGGGTCGCGGCGGCCCCCGACGCCCTCGCGGTCGTCTCCGGCGCCGAGCGGCTCTCGTACGCCGAGCTCGACGCACGCTCCGAGGAGCTGGCGCGTGAGCTCGCCGGGCGCGGCGCCGGACCCGAGCGGTACGTCGCCGTCGCCCTGCCCCGGTCGGCCGGCCTGCTGGTCGCCCTGCTGGCGGTGCTCAAGTCCGGTGCGGCCTACGTGCCCCTGGACCCCGAGCACCCCGCCGAGCGGCTCGGTTACGTGCTCGAGGACGCCCGCCCCTCGCTGCTGCTCACCACAGAGGCGACCGCCGCCGCCCTTCCCGTCGGCGACACCCCGCTGCTGCTGCTCGACACCCCGCGCACCCCGCAGGAACCCACGGCGCCCGGCGGGCCGGCCACCCCGACGGCCGAGGGCCGCAACCCGGCCTACGCGATCTACACCTCCGGGTCCACCGGCCGCCCCAAGGGCGTGGTGATCTCCCGGGCCGCGCTGGACAACTTCCTCGCCGACATGTCCGCCCGCGTACCGATGGACGGCACGGACCGGCTGCTCGCCGTCACCACCGTCTCCTTCGACATCGCGGCCCTGGAGCTGTACCTGCCGCTGCTCGCCGGAGCCGGAGTGGTGATCGCGAGCAAGGACGAGGTCCTCGACCCCGCCGCGCTCGCCGCGCTGCGCGCCGACCACGGCTGCACCGTCATGCAGGCCACCCCGTCGCTCTGGCAGACGCTGCTCGCCCATGTGCCCGCCGCCCTCGACGGACTGCGCATGCTCGTCGGCGGCGAGGCGGTACCGGGCGCCCTGGCCGAGGCCATGGCCTCGGCGGGCACGGCGCTCAACGTGTACGGGCCGACGGAGACCACCATCTGGTCCACCACCGCCGTGCTGGACGGCACCGCCGCCGCGCCGCCGATCGGCAGGCCGATCCGCAGCACCCGCGCGTACGTCCTCGACGGCGCCCTGCGCCCCGTCGCACCGGGAGTGCCCGGTGAGCTGTACCTCGCGGGCGCCGGCCTGGCCCGCGGCTACCTCGGCCGGCCCGGGCTCAGTGCCGAACGGTTCGTCGCCGACCCGTACGGCACGCCCGGCACCCGGATGTACCGCACCGGTGACGTGGTCCGCTGGGGCGACACGGGCGAACTGGAGTACCTGGGCCGTACGGACTTCCAGGTGAAGGTCCGCGGCTTCCGCATCGAGCTGGGCGAGATCGAGTCGGTGCTGACCAGGCACGAGCAGGTGGCACGGGTCGCCGTCGTCGTCCGCGAGGACCGGCCGGGCACCAAGCTGCTGGTGGCCTACACGGTCCCGGCGGGCGAGGCGCCCGACGCCGGCGAACTGCGGGCCCACGTCGCCGCCGAACTGCCCGACTACATGGTCCCGGCCGCCTTCGTCGTCCTCGACGAGCTGCCGCTGAACACCAACGGAAAGCTCGACCGCAAGGCGCTGCCCGCCCCGGACTTCGGCGCGCTGCCGGCCGGCCGGGCAGCGGAGGGGCCGCGCGAGGAGCTGCTGTGCCGGCTCTTCGCCGAGGTCCTGGGCCTGCCGGAGGTGGGGGCGGAGGACAGCTTCTTCACCCTCGGCGGCGACAGCATCGCCTCGATCCAGCTCGTCGGCCGGGCCCGCCAGGCCGGCCTGACGCTCACACCGCGCGAGGTCTTCCGCCACAAGACCGCGCAGGCGCTGGCCGCCGCGCTGCCCGAGACCGCCGCGGAACGGATCCTGGCCGCCGACCCGGAGGGCGCGGACCCGGCGCTCGGGACGGTGCCCGGCACGCCGATCATCCGCTGGCTGCGCGAACTGGGCGGACGGATCGACGGGTTCAACCAGTCGGTGGCCTCGCCCGTACCCGGCGATCTCACCCTGGAGCAGCTCACCGCGGTCGTCCAGGCGGTCCTCGACCACCACGACGCGCTGCGGGCCGAGCTGGTGCGGACCGACACCGACTGGGCGCTGCGCATACCGGAGCGGGGAGCCCTGCGGGCCGCCGACGTGATCCACCGCGTCGACGTCACCGGCCTGGACGAGGAGCGGCTCACCGCCGTCGTCGACACGGAAGGCCGGGCCGCGCAGAGCAGGCTGAGCCCCGACAACGGGCTGATGGTGCAGGTCGTCTGGTTCGACGCCGGACCCGACGCCCTCGGCCGGCTGCTGCTGATCGTCCACCACCTGGTGGTCGACGGTGTCTCCTGGCGCATCCTGATGCCCGACCTGCTGGCCGCCTACGAAGCCGTCACGGCCGGCCGGGAGCCCGCCCTCGAACCGGTGTGGACATCGTTCCGGCAGTGGGCGAGGGGCCTGGTCGCGGCCGCCGCGGCGCCCGAGCGGGTGGCCGAACTGCCGGTGTGGACCAAGATGCTGTCGGGCCACGACGAGCCGCCGCTCGGCACCCGCGCCCTCGACCGGGCCCGTGACGTCGCCGGCACCGTACGCCAGCTCACCGTGACGCTGCCCGCGGACGTCACCGGACCGCTGCTGACCACCGTTCCCACGGCGTTCCGCACCGGAATCAACGAGGTGCTGCTGACCGCCTTCGCGCTGGCCGTGACCGAGTGGAACCGCGACCGGGGCAGGGCGCACGGCGGGGGAGTGCTGCTCGACCTGGAGGGCCACGGCCGTGAGGAACTCCTCGCCGGGATCGTCCCGGACGCGGACGTCTCCCGTACGGTCGGCTGGTTCACCAGCCTCTTCCCGGTCCGGCTCGACCCCGGGGTTCCGGAGGCCGACCGGGCGGAGGTCCTGGCGGGCGGCCCGGCCGCCGGCCGGGCCCTGGACCGGGTCGCCGAGCAGCTCGCCGACCTGCCCGACAACGGGGCCGGATACGGCCTGCTGCGCCATCTCAACGACGAGACCGGCCCCGCCCTGGCCGCCCTGCCGACGCCGCAGATCGGCTTCAACTACCTCGGCCGCTTCGGCTCCGGCGACGGCGAGGGCGAGGGCGACGGCGGCCTCGGCGGCAGCGACGACGCCATGCCCGCCGCGCACGCCCTGGAGCTGAACTCGCTGACCCAGGACCGGCCCGACGGACCCCGGCTGGTGGCCTCCTGGTCGTGGCCCGGGGAGCTGTTCACCGAGGACGAGGTGGCGGCGCTGGCCGACGGCTGGTTCCTGGCCCTGCGCGCCCTGGTGACCCACGCGGCCGGCCCCGGCGCACGTCCCGCCGCACCCGCGGCGCCGCAGAAAGCCGCGTCACTGGCGCCGCTCCTCGATCTCGACCAGGACGAGATCGACGCATTCGAAGAAGACCTCGGGTTCTGAGTGGAGATAGCGAAATGACAACGTCTAAGCCGCGGCTCGAGGGCATCCTTCCGCTCTCCCCGCTCCAGCAGGGCCTGCTCTTCCACGCGCAGTACGACACGGCCGGACCGGACGTCTACACCATGCAGTTCGTCCTCGACATCGAGGGCGGCCTCGACGCCGGGGCGCTGCACGCCGCCTGCGCCGGCGTGCTGCGCCGCCACTCCGGTCTGCGGGCCGCCTTCCGGTACCGCAAGAACGGTGAGCCGGTGCAGCTCATCCCGTCCGAGGTGGCGCCGGACTGGACCGTCCACGACCTCTCCGGGCTGCCCGCCGCCGACCGTGCCGGGGCGGCGGAGCGGCTGGCCGGCGAGGACCGGGCACGCCGCTTCGACCTCGGGCGGCCGCCGCTGATCCGCTTCACCCTGATCGGCCTCGGTGACGGCCGCCACCAGTTCGTCCTCACCGCCCACCACATCCTGATCGACGGCTGGTCCAGGGCCCTGCTGCTCGGCGAACTGTTCGAGCTGTACGGCCACTTCAGCCGGGGCGCCGACGAGTCGGCGCTGCCGCCCGTCACCCCCTACCGCGACTATCTCGCCTGGGTGGCCGCCCAGGACCGCACCGCCGCGGAGAAGTCGTGGGAGCAGGTGCTCGACGGGGTGGAGGAGCCGACGCTGCTCGCCGCGCCCGATCCGTCCCGGGAACCGGTGGCGCCCGCCCGGGCGAGGGTCGAGCTGCCGCAGGCGCAGACCGCCGCGCTGACCCGCTGGGCCAGGGAACGCGGCGTCACCGTCAACACCGTCGTCCAGGCCGCCTGGGCCATGGTCCTCGGACAGCTCACCAGCCGTCAGGACGTCGTCTTCGGCGGCACCGTCTCCGGCCGGCCGCCGCAGCTCCCCGGCGTCGAGTCCATGGTCGGCCTGTTCATCAACACCCTTCCGGTACGCGTGGCCCTCGACCCGGCGGAGACGCTCGGCGCACTGCTGGACCGGCTGCAGGACCAGCAGGCCGGGCTGATGGACCACCAGTACCTGGGCCTGGCCGACATCCAGCGGCTGACCCCGGTCAGCGGCGAACTCTTCGACAGCCTCCTGGTCTTCGAGAACTACCCGGTGGACACCGACGGCCTGCGCCGCGCCGCCGGCGGCCTCGGCGTCGTCGACGGCCGCAGCCACGAAGGCACCCACTACCCGCTCGGCCTGATGGTCCACGCGGGCACCACGCTCGCCGTGGAACTCAGCTACCGGCCCGACGTGTTCGAGCAGGCCGCCGCGACCGCCGTGGGCGAGTCCCTGCTGCGGCTGCTGGCCGGCTTCGAGGCCGCGGAGAACACGCCCGTCGGACGGCTCGACCTGCTCACCGCCGGTGAACGCGCACTGGTCCTCGACCGGTGGATCGACACCGCGCACCCCGCGGCGCCCGGGACCCTGCCCGCCCTCTTCCGGCGCACCGCGGACCGCCACGCCGACGCCGTCGCCGTCGAACACGGCGAGCACACCCTCACGTACGCCGAACTCGACGCCCGGGCCAACCGGCTGGCCCGGCTGCTCGTCGCCCACGGCGTCGGACCCGAACGCACCGTCGCCCTGGCCGTCGCCCGTTCCACGGACCTGATCACCGCCCTGTGGGCGGTGCTCAAGGCGGGCGCCGCCTATCTGCCCGTCGACCCGGCCTACCCGGCCGACCGCATCGCCCACATGCTCGGCGACGCCCGGCCGGTCCTCCTCCTCACCGACAGCGGCACCGCGCCCGGGATCACGGCCGCCGTGCCGGACGCCGACGTGCCCCGCCTGGTGCTCGACACCCCGGAGACCGCGGGCGCGCTGGCCACACTGGCGGACACCGACCTCGACGACACCGACCGGACCGCCCCGCTCTCCCCGCTCTCACCCGCGTACGTCATCTACACCTCCGGGTCCACGGGCCGGCCCAAGGGCGTCGTCATGCCGGGCGCCCCGCTCGCCAACCTCGTCGCCTGGCACGAGGACGTCCTGCCGGGCGGACCCGGTGTGCGCACCGCCCAGTTCACCGCCATCAGCTTCGACGTGTCCGCGCAGGAGATCCTGTCCACCACGCTCTCCGGGCGCACCCTCGTCATCCCCGACGAGGAGACCCGCCGCGACCCCGCCGCGTTCGTACGGTGGCTCGACGAGCGGAGGATCACCGAGGTGTACGCGCCCAACCTCGTCATCGACGCGCTCTGCGAGGAGGCGGCCGGACTCGGCCTGGAACTGCCGGCCCTCGGGCACCTGGCGCAGGCGGGCGAGGCGCTGGTCCTCAGCAAGCAGATCCGCGAGTTCCACCACGGCACCGGCCGCGTCCTGCACAACCACTACGGCCCGACGGAGACCCATGTCGTCACCGCGGCCACCCTCCCCGCGGTCCCCGACCACTGGCCCGCCCGGCCCACGATCGGCCGCCCGATCCGCAACACCCGCACCTATGTCCTCGACGGCGCCTTGCGACCGGTGCCCCCGGGCGTGCCCGGAGAGCTGTATCTCGCCGGTGCGTGCACGGCCCGCGGGTATCTGAACCGGCCCGGCCTGACCGGCGAACGGTTCGTCGCCGACCCCTACGGCCCGGCCGGCAGCCGCATGTACCGCACCGGCGACGTCGTGCGGTGGACGCCCGAGGGCGAACTGGACTATCTGGGCCGCAGCGACCACCAGGTCAAGATCCGCGGCTTCCGCATCGAACTCGGCGAGATCGAGGCGGCGCTCACCACGCACCCCGCCGTCGCCCAGGCCGCCGTCGTAGCCCGCGAGGACCGGCCCGGTCTGAAGACGATCGCCGCCTATCTGGTACCGGTGCCGGGACAGACGCTCCCCGACACGGCACAGCTCCGCGCCCACGCGGCCGACGCCCTGCCCGACTACATGGTGCCGTCCGCGTTCGTCCCCCTCGACAAGCTGCCGCTCACGCCCAACCGCAAGCTGGACCGGCGTGCCCTGCCCCTGCCCGAAGGGGCGGGCGCGGAAGGAAGGGCGCCGCGCACCGCCCGGGAGGCACGGCTGTGCGAACTCTTCGCCGGGGTGCTCGGTCTCGAGCAGGTGTCCATCGACGACAGCTTCTTCGACCTCGGCGGTCACTCCCTCCTCGCCACCCGGCTGGTCAGCCAGGTGCGGGCGGCGCTCGACGTGGAGATCGCCGTCCGCGTCCTGTTCGAGGCGCCCACCGTCGCCTCGCTCGCCGAACGGCTCGGCGCCGCCGGCCGGGCACGCAAGCCGCTCACGGCCGTACAACGCCCGGAGCTGGTCCCGTTGTCGCCCGCGCAGCAGCGGCTGTGGTTCCTCAACCGGTTCGAGGACGCCGGCGGCAACTACAACCTGCCGCTCGCCGTACGCCTCTCCGGGGAACTGAGCGTCGGAGCGCTGCGCGCGGCGATCGCCGACGTCGTCGGCCGCCACGAGAGCCTGCGCACCGTCTTCCCGGAGGCGGACGGACAACCGCACCAGGTCGTCCTCGACGCCGAACGGGCCGTGCCCGCGCTGCCGGTGATCGGCGTCGCGGAGCCCGAACTGGAGAACGCGCTCGCGGCCGCCGCGGGCAAGCGGTTCGACCTCACCACGGAAGCCCCCGTCCACGCCCGGCTGTTCGTGCTCGACGGCACCGAGTACGTCCTGCTGCTCGTCGTCCACCACATCGCCGCCGACGGCTGGTCCATGGCGCCCCTGGCCCGTGACCTGAGCGAGGCGTACCGGGCCCGGTGTGCCGGGCAGGCGCCCGCCTGGCAGCCGCTGCCCGTCCAGTACGCCGACTACACGCTCTGGCAGCGCGAGGTGCTCGGCGACGAGAACGAGCCGGGCAGCGAGCTGTTCCGCCAGGTCGACTTCTGGCGCGGCGCCCTCGACGGGCTCCCGGAGGAGATCGGACTGCCCGCCGACCGCCCCCGGCCCCCGGAGACGAGCTACCGGGGCGACACGGTCGAGCTGGAGATCCCCGCCGATGTGCACGGGCGGCTGGCGGCGTTCGCCCGCCGGTCCGGCGCGAGCGTGTTCATGGTGGCGCAGGCCGCCCTCGCCGCGCTGCTGAACCGCCTCGGCGCCGGCGCGGACATCCCCATCGGTTCACCGATTGCGGGCCGCACCGACCAGGCGCTGGACGATCTCGTCGGCTTCTTCGTCAACACCCTGGTGCTGCGTACGGACGTGTCGGGCGACCCGACGTTCCGTGAACTCGTCGAGCGGGTCCGGGAGGCGGACCTGGCCGCGTACGCCAACCAGGACGTGCCGTTCGAGCGGCTGGTGGAGATCCTCAACCCGGAGCGCTCCCTGGCCAGGCACCCGCTGTTCCAGGTGATGCTCTCCTTCCAGAACAACGCACAGGCCGGTCTCGAACTCGAAGGACTGCGCGCCACCGGCGAGGGCATCGGGCTCCGGACGTCCAACTTCGACCTCTCCGTCGTGCTCGAGGAGCGGTTCGCCGACGACGGCGCGCCGGCCGGAATCGCCGGCGGCATCGAGTTCGCCACGGACCTCTTCGACCGGGAGACGGCCGCCGCGCTGGCCGCACGCCTGGTGCGCGTCGCCGGCGAGCTGGTGGCCGACCCGGACCGGCCGCTGTCCGCGGTGGACGTGCTCACCGAGGAGGAGCGCCGGCAGATCCTCGTCGACTGGAACGACACCGGGTACGACGTGCCGGCGTCCAGCCTGACCGGGCTGTTCGAGGAGCAGGCCGCCCGCACCCCGGACGCCACCGCGCTGGTCTTCCGGGACGTACGGCTGACCTTCGCGGAGCTCAACGGGTGGGCGAACCGGCTGGCCCGCCGCCTTGTCGCGAGCGGCGTACGCCCCGAGCAGCCGGTGGCCGTGCGACTGCCGCGCGGTGCCGAGCACGTCGTGGCCCTGCTGGCGGTGATGAAGGCGGGCGCGGTCTACGTCCCCGTCGACCCGGCCTACCCCGCGGACCGCATCGCCCACATGATCGAGGACGCCCGGCCCGCCCTGGTGATCGAGGACCCGGCGGAGCTGCACGGCCCGTCCCTCGACCTGCCCGCGCACGACCTGAGCGACGACGAGCGGGGCGGCCCGCTGCGCCCCGGCAACGCCGCGTACATCATCTACACCTCCGGATCCACGGGACGGCCCAAGGGCGTCACGGTCGAGCACCGCAGCATCGTGAACCTCTTCCACGACCACTTCGGACGGCTCTACGCCCCCGAGGCCGAGGCCGCCGGCCGCCCGCTGCGGGTCACGCTGGTCGCGTCGTTCTCCTTCGACGCCGCGTTCGACCCGCTGCTGTGGATGGTCGCCGGACACGAGCTGCACGTCATCGACGACGAGGCCCGCCACGACGCGGCGCTGCTCCTGGAGCATGTGCGGCGGGTCGGCGGCATCGACCACTTCGACACCACCCCCGCCCACTTCCAGGAACTCCACGACCTCGGTCTGACGGCCGACCCGTCGACGCGGCCCCTGGTCGTCAGCCTGGGAGGCGAGGCGCTGGGCGAGGCACTGCGCGAGGAGCTCGACTCGGCCGACGGGCTGGTCGCCTACAACCTCTACGGTCCGACCGAGACCACGGTCGACGCGCTGGGCCAGCGGATCGACGAGGCCGGCCGGGTGCTGGTGGGCCGGCCGCTCTCCAACTACCGGGCGTACGTCCTCGACGCGTTCCTCCGGCCGGTCGCGCCCGGGGTGCCGGGCGAACTGCACATCGCGGGCGAGGGGCTCGCGCGCGGCTACCTGGGCCGCCCGGACCTGACGGCCGAGCGCTTCGTCGCCGACCCGTACGGCCCCGCCGGTGCGCGGATGTACCGCACGGGAGACCTGGCCCGCTGGACCAGGGACGGCAGGATCGACTGCCTCGGCAGGGCCGACGACCAGGTCAAGATCCGCGGTTTCCGCGTCGAGCTCGGCGAGATCGAGACAGCGCTGGCGGCCCACGCCGACATCGCCCAGGCCGCCGTCGTCGTCCGCGAGGACCGCCCCGGCATCAGGGAACTCGTGGCCTACACCGTGCCGGCGGCCGGCCGGCGGGTGCCCGGCACCGACGCGCTGCGGCGCGGCCTGGGCGAGCGGCTGCCCGACTACATGGTGCCCACCGCGTTCGTCACCCTGGACCGGCTGCCGGTGACGGTCAACGGCAAGCTGGACCGCAATGCGCTGCCCGCCCCCACCCCGCGCACCGGCGCGGACGGCCGTGCCCCGCGCACGGCCCAGGAGAAGGCGCTGTGCGACATCTTCGCCGAGGTACTCGGCCTGGAGCGGGTGTCCATCGACGACAGCTTCTTCGACCTCGGCGGTCACTCGCTGCTCGCCACCCGGGTGGTCAGCCGGGTCCGTTCGAAGCTCGGCGCCGAGCTCGCCGTCCGTACCCTCTTCGAGGCGCCGACCGCTGCCGCCCTCGCCGAGCGCCTCGGCGACGCCGGCCGGGCCCGTGCGGCGCTGACCGTACGCGAGCGCCCGGCCGAGATCCCGCTGTCACCCGCGCAGCGCCGGCTCTGGTTCCTGAACCGCCTGGAGGGCGCCGGCGCCACCTACAACATGCCGCTGGCGGTACGGCTCACCGGCGCACTGGACCTCGACGCGCTGACGGCCGCGCTCGGCGACGTGGTGGCCCGGCACGAGAGCCTGCGCACGGTCTTCCCCGACACGGGCGGCCGCCCGCGGCAGCTCATTCTTCCGCCGGAGGCCGCCCGACCGGTGCTGGAGACGGCCGGTTTCGACCCCGAGACGCTGGCCGCCGCCGTCGCGCGGGGCTTCGACCTCGCATCCGAGATTCCGCTGCGGGCGAGCCTGTTCACCGTGTCCCCCGACGAGCACGTGCTCCTGCTGGTGGTGCACCACATCGCGGGCGACGGCTGGTCCATGGGCCCGCTGGCGCAGGACCTGTCGACGGCGTACGCGGCCAGGGTCCGCGGCGTCGCGCCGGAGTTCGCGCCGTTGCCGGTGCAGTACGCGGACTACACGCTGTGGCAGCGGGACGTGCTCGGCGACGAGGACGACCCGGTGAGCGAGCTGTCGCGCCAGGTCGACTACTGGCGGGGCCAGTTGGCCGGTGCCCCGGCGGAGCTGGCGCTGCCGGTGGACCGGCCGCGCCCGGCGGAGCTGAGCCACCGCGGTGACACGGTGGGCTTCCAGGTCTCCCGGGAGACGCACGAGCGTCTGCTGAAGGTGGCGGGAGAGTCGCGCGGCAGCCTGTTCATGGTGGTCCAGGCCGCACTGTCGGTCCTGCTCTCCCGGCTCGGCGCCGGCGAGGACATCCCCGTGGGCAGCGTCATCGCGGGCCGTACGGACGAGGCGCTGGACGACCTGGTCGGCTTCTTCGTGAACACGCTGGTGCTGCGTACGGACGTGTCGGGCGATCCGACGTTCCGTGGGCTGGTGGAGCGGGTCCGGGAGACGGATCTCGCCGCCTACGCCAACCAGGACGTGCCGTTCGAGCGGCTGGTGGAGGTGCTCAACCCCGAGCGCTCCATGGCCACGCACCCCCTCTTCCAGGTGATGCTCGCCTTCCAGAACACGGGCGAGGCCACCCTGGACCTCGACGGACTGCACATCGCTCCAGAGCACTTCACTCTCGACGCCGCGAAGTTCGACCTGTCGTTCACGCTGGCGGAGTCGCCGGAGGGGATCGAGGGGAGCGTGGAGTTCGCGGTCGACCTGTTCGACCGGGAGACGGTGGAGGCGCTGGCGGCGCGGCTGGTGTCGGTACTCGATGCGGTGGCGGCCGACCCGGGCGTACGGGTCGGCGCGATCGACGTCCTGTCCGACGAGGAGTGCCAGGAGATCCTCGTCGGCTGGAACGACACCGCGCGGGAGGTTCCGTATGCCACCATGTTGGAGCTGCTGGCCGCGCAGGTGGGTGCCTCGCCGGAGGCCGTCGCGCTGATCGCCGACGATGTGTCCTACACGTACGCGCAGCTCGATGCGCGAGCGGCTCGGCTGGCCGCCGTGCTGCGGGACCGCGGTGTGCGTCGTGGTGCGTCGGTGGCCGTGGCCCTGGGGCGCTGTGCGGACACCGTGGTCGCCCTGCTGGCGGCGATGAAGGCGGGGGCCGCGTATGTGCCGGTCGATCCCGCGTATCCGGCCGACCGTATCGCGTACATCCTCGAGGACGCCTGTCCTGCGCTGGTCGTGACGACCGGAACGTTGCAGGCCGCGCTGCCGGCCGGCGGGCCGGAGCGGCTGCTGCTCGACGAGGTCGAGTTGCCGGCCGAAGGGTATGCGGTCTCCGGCCTGGTGCCGCTGGACGCCGCGTACGTCATCTACACGTCCGGTTCCACGGGGCGGCCCAAGGGCGTGGTCGTCAGCCACAGCGGTGTCGCGAGTATGGCTGCCGCGCACCGGGCCTGGTTCGGCGGCGGTGCGGGGCATCGGGTGCTGCAGTTCTCGTCGCCGAGTTTCGACGCGTCGATGTGGGAGATCCTCACCACGCTTCTCACCGGGTCCACGCTGGTCGTGTCGTCGGCGGAGCGGCTGACGGCGGGCGAGTCGCTCGCGGCCCTGCTGGCCGAGCGCCGGGTCACGCATGCGACGCTGCCGCCGGTGGTGCTCGCGGCGATGGGCGAGGCCCGGCTGCCCGCGGGGATGACGCTGGTGACCGCCGGTGAGGCGTGTTCGGCGGAGCTCGTCGAACGCTGGGCCCCGGGGCGGAAGATGGTCAACGCGTACGGTCCGACGGAGTCCACGGTCTGCGCGAGCATGAGTGCCCCGTTGCGTCCCGGCTCCGGTACGCCGACGATCGGGCGGCCCATCACCAACACCCGTGTCTATGTGCTCGATGCGCGTCTGCGTCCCGTGCCGGCGGGTGTTCCGGGCGAGTTGTACCTCACCGGTTCGGGCCTGGCCCGCGGCTATCTGGGCCGGCCCGGCCTGACGGCAGAGCGGTTCGTCGCCGACCCGCACGGCCCCTCCGGCGCCCGTATGTACCGGACGGGAGATGTGGTGCGCTGGACACGTGACGGTGAGCTGGAGTACCTGGGCCGGGCGGACGACCAGGTCAAGATCCGCGGCTTCCGCATCGAGCTCGGCGAGATCGAGGCACGGCTGCTCGGCCACGAGGACGTCGCCCAGGCCGCCGTGATCGTCCGCGAGGACCAGCCGGGCGCCAGGCGTCTGGTCGCGTACGTCGTCACCGCCACCGGGTCGCCCCTGGACACGTCGGCGCTGCGGGCGCATGCCGCGGCGAGTCTGCCGGACTACATGGTGCCCTCCGCGTTCGTCGCCCTGGACGCCCTGCCGTTCACCGTCAACGGCAAACTCGACCGCAAAGCCCTTCCCGCACCCGAACACGACCCCTCCGCCGGCAGCCGCGGTCCCCGGTCCGCGCAGGAAGAGGTCCTCTGCGGGCTCTTCGCCGAAGTGCTCAACGTCGGCAGGGTCGGCATCGACGACAGCTTCTTCGAACTGGGCGGCGACAGCATCACCTCGATCCAGTTGGTGAGCCGGATCCGCAGCGTGCTCGGCGTCAAGCTCAGCAACCGGGGCATCTTCGAGACGCCCACGGTCGCCCAGCTGATGGACAAGCTGGGAGCGGGCACCGACAGCGACGGCTTCGAGGTGCTGCTGCCGCTGCGCAGCGGCGGGGAGCGGCCTCCGGTCTTCTGTGTGCACGGCGCCGGCGGGCTCGCCTGGCCCTACTCGTCGCTGCTCAGGCACATCCCGGCCGAGTTCCCGGTCTACGGGCTCCAGGCCCGCGGCCTCGACGGGAAGGGCGGGATCGCGACCGCTGTCGCGGAGATGGCGGCGGACTACGTGGACCAGATCCGCACGGTCCAGCCGACCGGCCCGTACCACCTCGTCGGCTGGTCCTTCGGCGGCCTGGTGGCGCACGAGATCGCCACCCTGCTCGCCGAGGCGGGGGAGAGGGTGGCGCTGCTCGCCAACCTCGACCAGACCCCGTACGACGAGTCCTGGGACGACGACGAGTACACCCTTCCCACCGAGCGGGACGTGCTGGAGACCCTGCTCGACTTCGTCGGCCACGACCTGGCCGACCTGCCGGAGGGGCCGCTCGACCACCAGTGGGTGATGGAGATCATCCGCGGCCGGGACAGCGCGCTCGGCAGCCTGGAGGAACACCACATCACGGCGTTCATGCAGGTGGGCATCAACAACCACAAGCTCAGCGCCGACTACCGGCCGCGGCGCTTCGACGGCGACCTGCTGTTGTTCGTGTCCACGGTCGGCACGGACGACGTGGCCCGCAAGACGGCCGAGTCGGTCGCCTCGTGGCGGCCGTACGTGGCGGGCACCGTCCGCACGCACCCGGTCGACGCGCACCACGGCCACCTGCTGCAGCCGGACCCGGCCGCCGAAATCGGCCGGGTCCTTCACCAGAAGCTCATCGAACTCGACTGACGCGCGACCGAGCGCGACCGGAGTCCGACGAAACCGATGCAACGAAATGGAGTGGCCGTCATGGAAACGGCAATAACCGCGGAAGGCCTCCGCAAGCGCTATGGCGACCACCAGGCGCTGAGCGGCATCGACCTCTCCGTCGAGGCCGGGACGATCCTCGGCGTGCTCGGCCCGAACGGCGCCGGCAAGACCACGACCGTACGGATCCTGGCCACGCTGCTGGAACCGGACGAGGGCCGGGCCACCGTGGCCGGGTACGACCTCGCCACCCACCCGGTGGAGGTCCGCCGCAACATCGGACTGACGGGCCAGTACGCGGCCGTCGACGAGCGGCTGACCGGCCGCGAGAACATCGAGCTGATCGGTGTGCTGCTGCACCTCGGGCGCCGCGCGGCCAAGGTGCGGGCGGCCGAGCTGCTCGAGCAGTTCGGGCTGACCGACGCCGCCGACCGGATGGCGAAGACGTACTCCGGCGGTATGCGCCGACGGCTCGACCTCGCCGCCAGCCTGGTCGCCAGGCCGCCGGTGCTCTTCCTCGACGAGCCGACGACGGGACTCGACCTCACGAGCCGGCTCGCCCTGTGGGAGATGATCCGCGAACAGGTGGTGGCCGGCACGACCGTGCTGCTGACCACCCAGTACCTGGAGGAGGCCGACCAGCTCGCCGACCGCATCGCGGTGATCGACAAGGGCACGGTCATCGCCGACGGCACGCCCGACGAGCTCAAGCGCAAGGTCGGCGGCGAGCGCCTCGAGGTGTCGGTGTCCGACCCCGTCGACCTGGCCGCCGTGTCCCGCGCGCTGGCCGCGGTGTCACCCGCGGTCCCGTTCGTCGACGAAGAGGCCCGTACCGTCTCCGTCCCGCTCACGGGAGGTGTGTCCACGATCGCGTCCGCGGCCGCCGGACTCGAGACGCTGGGCATCGAGCCGGTGGACTTCGCGGTGCGCCGCTCCTCGCTCGACGACGTGTTCCTCGCACTGACCGGCCAGCCGGGCCGGACCGGCGACCCGGCAGACGCCGGGGCTTCGGAGGAGGCCGGCGCGGCCACCGCCACAACCAACGCGAAGCAGAAGGAGAAGGAGCCGGCATGACCGAGGCACTCAGTGACTCATTCGCCCTCGTGGGCCGTCAGATGCGGCACATCCGGCGGATGCCGGAGCAACTGCTCGGCATCACGGTCATGCCGGTGGCGTTCGTCATCGTCTTCGGCTATCTCTTCGGCAGCGCGATGCAGGTGCCGGGCCAGGGTGGCTACAAGGAATACATCATGGCCGGCATCTTCGCGCAGGTGATGCTCGCCAACATCACCACCACCGCGGTCGGTGTGGTGAACGACCTCAACAACGGCCTGGTGGACCGCTTCCGGGCGCTGCCCATCTCCCGCTCGTCCGTGCTCGTCGGCCGCACCGTCGCGGACGCCGTGCTGGTCACCTGGACCTGCACGGTGATGGCCCTCGTCGGCTATCTGATCGGCTGGCGTGCGCACAACGGCATCCTCCAGACCCTCGCCGGCTTCGGCCTGCTGCTCCTGATGGGCTTCGCGATGTCGTGGCTGGGCGCCCTGATCGGGCTCACCCTGCGCAACGTGGAGACGGTCAGCGCGCTGTCCGGCGTCATCATGATGCCGCTCGCGTTCCTCTCGAACGCGTTCGTGCCGCTGGACGGGCTGCCGGGCTGGCTGCGCACGATCGCCGAGTGGAACCCGGTGAGCTCGGTGATCTCCGCCAGCCGGGAACTGTTCGGGAACGAACGGGGAGCCAGCGGAGGGGCGTTCCCGGCCCAGTATCCGATCCCCACCGCGCTGGTGGTGCTGGTGGTCCTGCTCGCCGTGGTGATACCGCTGGCCGGCCGGGCGTACCAGAAGGCGGCGGCACAGCGCTGACGCGGCAGCGGCCTCGGCACGCGCCGTACGACGGACGAGAGCCCGGCCCCCTCGCGAGGGGAGCCGGGCTCTCGTCCGTCCGGTCCGTGCACACCACCGGCGTCAGCGTCGTTGGCCGCCGACCATGAGGAAGAGCACACGCATCACCAGCACACAGCTGATCACCAGCAGGTTGTAGCCGAAGAGCTCGAAGAGCCCCAGGCCCTCGCTGATCTGCGGTCCGCCGGAGGTGCGCAGCAACTGCACGCCGACCAGGCCGATGATGCCGCCCAGGAAGGCCAGCAGCACCTCGTGCACCAGGGAGCGGACGAAGCGGCGGTCCTCCGGGTCGGCGAACATCCTTACTCCGACGACCAGTTGGCCGCTCTCCACGGCCCCGCCGATGCGCTCGATACGCCTCGGGAGCCGGCGCAGCATCGGCACGATGCTGATCAGCTCCTCCGTCAGCGTGCGGCCCAGCGCCTGGGGCCTGAGCTTGTGCAGATGCTGGGTGACCGCGAAGGATCGGGCCTCCGTGACGATGTCGAATCCGGGCACGAGCCGGTCCAGGGAGCCCTCCATGGTGGCCAGCGCGCGGAAGACCGCCGCGATCTCCGGCGGCACGCTGATCCCGTACCGGGACACGATGGAGAACAGGTCGGCGAACATCTCGCGGTCCGGCTTGATGCCGGGGGCGAAGTGGCGGGCCAGGAACTGCCCCAGGGCGCGCTCCAGTTGCCGTTCGTCGATGTGCTCGGGCTGGGCCACCAGTTCCAGCAGGCTGTCGCAGAGGCCGGGCGGGTCCCCGCGGTGCAGGGCCAGCAGCATGCTGCGCAGGGTGGAGCGGAGCGACCGGTCGATGCGTCCGACCGAGCCGAAGTCGAGCATGCCGAGCCGGCCGTCCTCGAGCAGCAGCAGATTGCCGGGATGCGGATCGGCGTGGAAGACCCCGCTGGTCATGATCTGGCCCAGCAGGCATTCGAGCATCGCGCGGGCCAGCGCGTCCCGGTCCAGGCCGCGTTCGTCGAGAGCGGCCGAGACGTTGTTGAGGGGTATGCCCTCCATCCACTCGGTGACCAGCACCCGCCGGCTGCACAGCTTCTCGTGGACGGCGGGCACGCGGATGACGGACTCGCCGCCGGAGGACTCCTCGATCGCGGCGGCCACGGACAGGGTGTTCCGGGCCTCGATCCGAAAGTCGAGCTCCTCCTGGAGCGAGACCGCGAAGCCCTGCGCCAGCGCCTTGGCCCCCACGCTGCGGCCCCAGTCGGAGTGCAGCTCGATCTTGGCGGCGAACCGGTAGAGGATGTCCAGATCGTCGACGACGATGGAACGCGCCCCGGGGCGCTGCACCTTGACCGCCACCTGTTCGCCGGTGTGCAGCCGGGCCCGGTGCACCTGGGCGATCGAGCCGGCGGCGAGCGGCCGGTGGTCGAACTCGGCGAACACCTCGCCCGGCGGCGCCCCGAGCTCCTCGGTCAGCACCTGTGCCACGGCGGGCCACGGCTCCGACGTGGCCTGGTCCTGGAGTTTGCTCAGCTCCTCGATGAACTCGGGGGGCATCAGGTCGTACCGGGTGGACATCACCTGGCCCAGCTTGACGAAGGTGACCCCCGCCTCCTCCAGAGCCTTCCGCAGCGCGGGGGCGAGCACGGTGCGCTCGGCGGATGCTCCCGGCCCGCGCCGGGACTTGCCGCTGAAGAACCGGCCGAGACCGTGGCGGACGAATATCCGGCTGAGCCGGGCGTATCTGCGGGTGCGGGCGAAGCGGCGGCGCACCGCCTGCGGAAGCCGTACCAGACCGGGCAGTGTGCCGCTGGGGACCACCACCTCCGTCATGGCCAGGAAGGCCATCGCGACCAGCAGCGACCCTCCGATCTCCAGGGTGATCAGCGCCAGTGGCTCCACGTCGCGCAGCGGCCGGCTGATCAGGGTGCCTGCGGTGAGCCCGACTCCGGCGGTGAGCACGGCACGTCCCTTGCCGATGCGTATGCCGAGCAGCCGCCGGGCCGCGGAGGCCAGCCCGGTGAGGAAGACGGTCAGGGTGAGCGCGGCGAGGAGGACGAGGACCGCGGTGTTCATCGCTCCCGCCTGCGCCGCAGCTGGTAGTTGACGGTCACCGCGGCGAGCAGCGGACCCCACAGCAGCAGCGGGACGTAGCACCAGCCCATGAACGTACGGTGCGCGCCGGTGAGGGTGCCCTCGTCGACGGTGTCCCAGAGCATGAACTGACTGAACGTCACCAGTGTGAGGATCAGGGCGCCGACGGCCGCCGGCACGACCGCGGCCATCGGACGAACCGGTCTGCCGCCGATGAAGGGGATCCAGCGGGGGGCGACGAGACCCCAGTTGCTGACCAGTCCGAGCGTGAGCAGGGCGACCGCCTCCTGCACGACGGTGATCATGGGCAGGATCAGGTAGCCGATGCCCGGGATGTCGTAGTCGGTGCGCAGTACTTCGTCGCTGTAGCCGACCGGCAGGCCCGCGGCCATGGCGAGGCGCCAGAGCGACGACGGCAGGGCGATCAGAGGTACGGCGTGTGCGGCCCAGCGGGCCCAACGGGGCGGCGGGGGCGTGGTGATGCCCGGCGGCTGACCGGTGGCGCTGCTGGTTTCTGTGGTCATGAGCGTAAGACTGCCCATCATCTCGTTTGCGGTGCAACCGGCCGAAGCCCGGCACGCCCTTCCTCCGTCGGTGGATGGCAGGGTGTGCCGGGCGGTGCCCGGTCGAGTGGTCGTGAGCACGGCGGGCCGAGGCCGCACGTGCGCTCAAATGCGGTGCTACGAAGAGGCGTTGGCCGGTTCCGGTGCCTTGGAGTCCGCGGCGCCGGCCGAGCCGTCGTGGGCCGGCGGCACGTCGCGCCGGCCGCCCGGCCACCAGGCCCGGTCACCGAGCAGCGTGGTCACCGCCGGAACCAGCAGCAGCGCCATCACGAAGGCGGTCAGCAGAATGCCGAACGCGACCGCGAAGCCCATCTGCTGGAGCATCGTGTTCTCGGCCAGCAGCAGCACACCGAACGTGCCGGCGAGAATGACGGCCGCCGCCCCGATGGTGGACGCGGAGTGCGTGATCGCCTGCCGCACGGCCTGCGCCGGGCTGCTGCCGCCCCGGATCTCCTCGCGCAGCCGGGCCACCATGAGGATGTTGTAGTCGGTGCCGATCGCGACGACGAAGAGATACACGACCACCGGCAGGGTGAAGAGCAGCCCCTGTTCGCCCTTGACGTTCTGGAACAGCCACACCGTGGAGCCGAGCGTCGCGCCGAAGCCGAGGCCGACGGAGAGCATCAGGTACCAGGGGGCGACGACACTGCGCAGCAGCAGACCGAGGATGATCATGATGGCGAGCCCGGCGAAGGGGAAGACCAGCGAGTAGTCGCGGTTGGTGGCGTGCTGGATGTCGGCGAGGACCGCGGTCGTGCCGCCGACGAGTGCGCGGGTGCCCTCCGGCGCGGCCTCGTGCGCGGTGTCGCGCAGCGTTCCCGAGACCAGCTCGATGGCCTCTTCGCTTGCGGGCTTCTGCTTCAGCACCACGCCGAGCTGCGCCACGTCGCCCTCGGGGCCGAGCGTGGCAGGCGTCACCTGGCCGAGCCCGGCCTCGCCGAGCTTCTTCCCGTACGCGTCGAGCTGCGCCTGGTCGAGCCGGCCGCCGTCCTCTGCCTCGACCAGCACCCACGTCGGATCGGTCTGTCCGGCGGAGAAGCCGCGCTGCAGGTCCTCCATCGCCTGGACGGACTCCAGGTCCTTCGGCAGCGAACCGGTGCTGTCGAACTGGGGGGTGAAGCTGAAGACGCCGATCGCCAGTACGGCGAGCACGCCGCCGGACACGGCGGCGACTGCGCCCGGGCGGCGCGCGGTGAGCGATCCGACCCGGTGGGCGAGGCCGTGCTTCGGCTGCTTGCGCCAGGCCTTGGACGGCCAGAACGCCTTGGCGCCGAGCAGCGAGAAGACCGCCGGCACCAGCGTCAGGGCCGCGACGAGCGTGACCGCCACCGCGATCGCCAGGGCCGGGCCCATGGCCCGCAGCATGCCGAGACTGGACAGCAGCAGCGCCAGGAAGGCGATGATCACCGCGCCGGCCGCGGAGGCGATGGTCTCGCCGACCCGGGCCACGGCCTCGCTCATGGCCTCCTTCGGAGGCCGGCCCTGCCGCAGGAACTCCCGGTAGCGGAAGAGCAGGAAGAGGATGTAGTCGGTGCCGACACCGAACAGCACCACGATGAGGATCGAGCTGATCGAGGCGTCGGCCTGGAGGCCGCCCAGCTCGGCCGTGGCCGAGATCAGTCCGACCGCCACCCCGAAGACCAGCCCGATCATCAGTACCGGCAGGATCGCGATCAGCGGACTGCGGAAGATCAGTGCGAGCAGCACCACGATCAGCAGCAGCGTCGCCATCATGATCATGGCGTCGGTGTCGCCCGACGACTCCTGGGTGTCGAGGGCGGTCGCCGCGGAGCCCGTCACGCCCATCTGCAACGAGGTGCCCTCGAGCAGCGGTTTCGCCTTCTGGCGCAGCTCCTTGACCGACTCGAGCACTTCGGGGTCGTACGGGTTCTTCGTGGTGGCGACGATGCTCGCCAGCGCGATCTCACCCTTGGGGGAGACCGACTGCGGGCCGGTCTCCACCTTCTTGATCTTCTTCAGGCCCGCACCCTCCAGGGCCGCGGCGATCTTCGTCACCTCGGCCTTGTCGGCGCTGGTCAGCACGCCGCTGTCCGAGCGCCGGAACACCGCGATGGAGGCGGGCTGCTCCTGCTGCGGGAAGGCCCGCTGCTGGACCTCGGCCGCCCGCACCGACTCGTAGTGGGACGGAAGGAACTCGGCCTGGTCGCTGACGGACTTCAGCGGTGGGGCGAGCGAGGCCGCCGCGATCGCGGCGATCAGCCACGCGAGGATGGTCAACCAAGGGTGTTTGACGGCGGACCGCCCGATCCTTCCGAACATGGTGCTCCTTCGAGGGGCTTGCCAGGGCCCGACGATTGTCGGCTCCCGGCAGCCCGAGCACGCGGCGGAGCGGCGGTATCTGGCATCAACATGCCGTCAACCGCCGACCGGGCGGGCCGCGTCACTCGCAGCCGCGCTGCCAGTTCCAGCCAATGAAGCTGTGCTTCAGCTCGACGTCGAAACGGCAGGACGCCGTGCCGTCGGCCTTCAGGGCGACGTACGAGTGGTGGGTGTTCGCGTACCAGGCGCCGGACGGGTCGAAGATCCCCCGGTAGGAGAACTCGGCATGGGCCTCGGTGTTGGAGACCGCACAGCCGGCGAGGCAGTCGGTGCTCTTGCCGGCGGACTCGAGCGACCAGCCCGCGTTCCACGGTTCGCGGTTCCACTGCTGGGTCGCGTCGGTGGACACGGCGGAGACCGCGGTGCCATCGGCGTCCCAGCCGGACGTCGTGTAGAGGCCGGTCATCCGGATGTTGCAGCAGTCGTACATCTCGGACCAGCTTCTGACCTGGCGGCTCGCCGAGGTCGCGGCACCGGCCGCGGCCGCGCCCGTCGTGGCGGTCTCCGTCTTCGGCCCGGCCTTGGGCACCAGTCGTGCCGGGCCCAGCAGCGGTTCGCAGTCGGGGCCGATGGTGACCTGCTGCCGCACGGCCATGCCCGGGGGCGGCACAGGCAGCGCCCCGGACAGCTTCACGCCCGTACAGGCCTGTCGGTCACCGGAGCCGGAGGGCGCGCCGTCCACCGGTGCGGCGGAGGCCGGTACGGCCGTCAGGGAGAACAGACCGGCGGCGGCCGCGGCGGCGAGTGTGATTCGGATGCGCAATTCCCTTGCCTTTCATCGCGGTTTCAACGACGGAGCGTATCCGCACCCTTCTGCATCGAAATGGCGGAAAAAGAAGGTTGGCACGAAGCTGACAATCCTGTGTCGCCGCGGGCCTCCGGCCTACTGGCACCTTCATGTCAGGGCCGTTGTCCGGCGGTCGGCCGCGAAAGAGAGTGGTGGCCGATATTCGGATTCGCGTTCCGCCGGTGCGACAGAGGGGTTTTCCTCGTGGGCGTTCATCACATGGTCGAGGCCCCGATGCCGGTGCGGGAATGCCCCGCCGGGCTCATCGGCCAACTCGTCATCGGCGACCCCGGTTTCCAGTTCCGGATCGCCGACGCGCTGGCCGAGGCGGAGAAATGGCTCCAGGACTGCGCGAGCAGCGCGCCGGACCCCCGGATCGCCGCTCTCACCGGTCATCTGGCCGCAGCCGGCGGCAAGCGGCTGAGGCCTCTGCTGGTGCTGCTGGCCGCGGAGTTCGGCGAGCCGTGGCGCGACGGTGTCACCCAGGCCGCCGTCATAGCGGAACTGGTCCACATCTCCTCGCTCCATCACGACGACGTGATGGACGGGGCGGACACCCGGCACGGCGTACCGAGCGTCCACGCGCGCTGGGGACAGCGGGCCGCCGTCTTCAGCGGCGACTGGCTGCTCGCCCGGGCCGCTCAGCTCGCCGCCGACCTCGGCGCGGAGGCCGTGCACCTCAATGCGCAGACCGCGGGCCGGCTGGTGGCCGGGCAACTGCGTGAACTGGCGGGCCCCGCCCCCGGCGAGGACCGCGTCGCCCACTACTTCCAGGTGACGGCGGGCAAGACCGCCGCGCTGCTGTCCATGTGCCTCGGCATCGGCGCCACGCAGGCGACGGCGCCCGCCCCGTGCGTGGCGGCACTCACCGAGTACGGCGAACAGCTCGGGATCGCGTTCCAGATCGCCGACGACCTGCTCGACCTCGCCGCGCCCGCGGAGCGCACCGGCAAGGAACAGGGCAAGGACCTGCTCGCCGGCGTCGCGAGCCTGCCGGTCCTGCTCGCCCGGGCCGGCGACGACCCGCGCGACCGCGAACTGCGCGGCCTCCTCGGGTCCGGGGCGAGCGGCGACCCCGCCGTGCACCGCCGCGCCCTGGAGCTCTTCCGCGGCTCACCGGCGACCGTGGAGGCGGAGCGGCTGATGCACGAACGCCTCGACCTGGCCCGCGCCGCCCTGGAGGCGCTGCCGGAACTGCCGGCCCGCCGCGCGCTCGGCGACCTCTGCGACTTCGTCGCCCACCGGACCGCCTGACCCGACGAAGGAGTTGGTCATGACGATGTATGAGCGGGTCGCTGAACTCGCACGGATCCGGGGTGATGTCCTCGAGGGCATGCCGCAGGCGACCGAGGCGCAGCATGCGAAGGGCAAGCTGACGGCCCGGGAGCGGATCGCGCTGCTGTTGGACGAGGGATCGTTCCGTGAGGTGGAGCAG
>NZ_JBSFUW010000064.1:0-24964 GCF_053591995.1 Streptomyces sp. NPDC002835
GCGACGGGGAGCTCCTTGGCGAGCGCGGCCCCGCGCCAGGTACGCGGCTTGGCCTTGGGCACCTTCGCCCTGCGGACGCTCTCGCGGATGAGGGCCGCATCGCGATCAGCCCGGCCACCGACAGCCGTCCTGAGCGTCGTCCGCTCACCGTGACCTGCGGAGTCACTCCGCGTCGGCCCCAGGTACGTCCTCTGGGCGGCCGGCGGGTGAGCCCGGCTTCGTCCTCGAAGCAGAGGTATTCCCCGCAGGCCGCCCGTTCCCTTTTACCTCCGCCCAAGTCGCCTCCTTCCACGCGGTCACAGCCTGCTCGTCGCGCTCGGCGACCCGCCGCGCAGGAACCTGCGGGCTGAAGCCGAGCCGGTGCATCAGCCGGGTGGCACCCGAGACGCTGTAGGAGACGTGGAACTTCCTGCCGATCAGCGTGGCCACCCTCGCCGCGGTCCACACCTGGTCCTCCACCCATCCATGCGCGGCCGGCCCCTGCTCGAGATTCCCGGCGAGCTTCTCCAAGCAGCGCGGGGACAGACGGCATCGCGACCCGCTCGGGCCGCGGGAGGCCAGAGCCTCACGACCGCCGTGCCGCCACAGCTGGTGCCACTGGTAGGCCGATTTCAGGCTCACCCGCAGGCGCCTTGCGACCTCTGGCGGCTTGACCTCCTGCTCGAACAGCTCGGCTGCCTGCATTTGTACCGTTTCCCGGCGCTGCCGCCCCGCGGCGGTCAGCCCGCCCCCATCCGCGTACCTCACACACCAGGAGATACAACCAACCACGCAGCATCCTCAGGGACTTCGCAAAGATTCACCCTGCCGAGCCGAAGTCAGTAATGGCCCACAGAGACCGTCTCATCCTTGAGAACCTGACACTGCCGTCATTTCTCGGTTCTGGCACAGATCTTGGGGAGCGGTCGCGGAGCGTTACCTCGATGTTCGATTGCGAGGGACTGGCTCGTGTGAGACGGCGTACGCCTTGTCGTCTGGCAGCAAGTGACGCTCCCTCAGCTGTCATCCGTTCGCTGCTGTGGTCGGTTGTGGACGGTGATGGTGCTGGTCATGCAGACCGATGCACCGTTCTGGGACTCGCTGGTGTTCGAGGGGATCGACGATGTGGATGTCGAGGCGGTTACGGCCGCGTTCGGCACGGTCGAGGTGGTGGCCAGAGGCCGCGCGGCCGGGGCTGCATGTCCGGACTGCGGCCGCTTCTCGGACCGAGTCCACGACCGTTACCAGCGCAGGCTGAAGGACCTTCCGCTCGCTGAGCAGGGCTTCGTGATCCGGCTGACGGTCCGGCGCTTCATCTGCGGGTCGGCGGACTGCCCGCGCCGGACGTTCGCCGAGCCGTTCTCCCGGCTGGCCGCCCCGCACGCACGGTTCACCACCCGGCTCAACCACGCCCTGGAGCGAGTGGGGCTCGCCCTGGCGGGGCGGGCCGGAGCTCGGCTGGCGGCCCAGCTGGGCTTCGGTGCGGGACGGATGACCTTGTTACGCAGGATCATGGCATTGCCCGATCCTTGGTTCAGTACTCCGCGTGTGCTGGGCGTGGACGACTTCGCGATCCGTCGCGGCCAGACCTACTCCACCGTCTTGACCAGTGTCGAAGACCATCGCGTGGTCGATGTGCTCCCGACTCGTGAAGCCGGCCCGCTGGCTGCCTGGCTGATCCGCCATCCCGGCGTGGAGATCATCTGCCGGGACCGGGCGGGCGCCTACGCCGACGGGGCCCGGCGCGGTGCGCCCGATGCTCTGCAGGTCGCCGACCGGTTCCATCTGTGGCAGGGCCTCGGCCGGGCCGTGGAGACCTGCGTCGCCGCCCACCGCGACTGCCTGCGCAACCCGTCGCCCAGCGGCATGTTGCCGGAGGCCACCCGACTGGCTTCCGGGAGGCCGCAGGGCGACCCGGAGCCAGTCGGCCGGCGGGCCGAGCGGAAGAAGGCAGCACATGCCCTGGTCCACGAGCTGCTTGCCCAAGGCCATTCGCGCCGGGCGATCGCCCGGCACCTGGGCTGGGGTCTCAACACCGTGCTCCGGTACGCGGCCGCCGCACGCTGGCAGGACACCTTCCGCGAGAACCGGCCCCGGCCCAGTAGGCTGGACCCCTACAAGCCCTACCTGGAACGGCGATTCGCCGAGGGATGCACCAGCGTCACCCGACTGCACAGCGAGCTGGTTGCCGAGCAAGCTTCCGTCACCTACGGCATGGTCCGCGCCCACATCGCCACCTTGCGCGGGGCTCCGTCCGCCGCACCGCCGCACCGCCGCGGGCGCCGACGGTGCGGCAGGTGACCGGCTGGCTCACCAGTCACCCCGCGACCCTGACTGACGAAGAACGGGCAGACCTGAAGGAGGTCCTGGCTCGCTGCCCCGAACTGGACACGGCCGCCGGACACGTCCGCGACTTCGGCGAGATGCTCAGCAGCCGCCTCGGCAGCACGCTCCCTGCCTGGATCGATGCAGTCGACGCCAGCCGGCTACCCGGCCTCACAGGCTTCGCACTCCACCTGCTCCGAGACCTCGACGCCGTAAACCGCCGGGCTCACTCTCGACTGGAGCTCCGGCAGCATCGAGGGAGCCGTCAACCGCATCAAGAAGATCAAGCGGCAACTCTACGGCCGAGCCGGATTCGAGCTACTGCGCAAGATGATCCCGCTCCAGTAACACTCCGAGACATCCCCAAGATCTGCGTCAGAACCGAGCAGCAGGAACATTTGCTGCGGCGGGCGTGTGGACAGGGGGCCATGCAGGTGCCCAGCCGTGGCAGGATGGCCTCATGTTGATCCGAAAGGGCGATGCCGCGTAGGCGTCCCAAGGCCGTCCGCGCAGAGCGGTGGCGGCCACGATGGCAGTATCCGGTCCTGAGGATCCACGGTGTCTCCGCGCGGACTCGTGCAGCGATTCGCCGGGTCGAAGACCAGGAGATGTGGCCCAACGCGGTCGCTAATGCGCTCTCTCGTTTCGAGTGGGCTTTCAAGCAGCCTGGACGCTACCTGAACGCCTCCGAGGCATATTCGCCCGGGATAGAGGTGGAAGATGCCCGTGACGACCTGGAGCGGGCGATGCTGCACCTTCCTCCCGGAGTCAAACGGGACTTGGGCCGACTGATCGCCCACATCGATGCGGAATTCGAGCGCCGTACCTTGCCGGAGCCCAACTACATCGAGTTGGCGATGTTCGGGTGGTGGTGGACCAGAATGCGTGAACGCTGACAAGCCTCCGGCTCGTGACCCTCCCCTGCAATCGAACGAAACCGTCACTCTCCGCGACCGCTCCCCAAGATCTGTGCCAGAACCCATTTCTCACGAAGATCCCCGCCTCTGGGCGAGAGCGCCTGCCATCCGAACCCATCGAGAAACGCTGTCACTGCAAGTCAACGAAGCCAGCCGGGCGAGGTGCTTGGTCACCAGGAGTCGCTCCTCCTCTCCGATGCTGTGCCCCGGAAGTCCTCCGCAAGACGTGCAAGACCTGCGAGGCCGGCGACGGCGGACAGTGCCGTACCAAGAGCGGTTGGAGAGCGCGCCGGCGGCCCACGTGTCGTAGTCGCCGGGACCATCCCCGCGGGCGCGGGGAGCAGGTCTGGCCTGTCATTGCAGCTCATGACCTGTTTGGACCATCCCCGCGGGTGCAGGGAGCAGCCGGCCGACAGCGTGAGCACGAGCCGGTGCGCAGGACCATCCCCGCAGGTGCGGGGAGCAGTCGACGTCGTCCGGCCCGTACTCGGCGGGCAGGGGACCATCCCCGCGGGTGCGGGGAGCAGCGGTACAACACCCTTGAGCCGAAGATCTTCAAGGGACCATCCCCGCGGGTGCGGGGAGCAGGCAGGCGGTGGCCTCATGAACACTCCCGACCCCGGACCATCCCCGCGGGTACGGGGAGCAGCGTGCCTGATCGGCCGGCAGATGCCGCCGGAGGGGACCATCCCCGCGGGTACGGGGAGCAGCCCGGGCCGGCGGCTCCACCGCCTGGGACGGTGGGACCATCCCCGCGGGTACGGGGAGCAGCCGGCCCGGTCCGCGACCTTCTCCAGGTCCCGGGGACCATCCCCGCGGGTACGGGGAGCAGGCTGCCTGACCTGCCGTTCTTTCAGCAGCCGAAGCGGTTCTGGCACAGTTTCACCGAAATGAACATTTCTCCTGAATGGTGGATCTTGGTAAGGCGGAGACCGGTTTAGGCTAGTCGATTGCTCGCCCTCCACCACTCTTCCCCACGGAAGGCCGAACGGCTTGGGGCAGGGGTCGCGTCCCCGTGCTCGCCAGCTTGCTACCACCCTGCTACCTTGAAGATGTGGCCTCTACAAAGAAGCAGACACAGCTCCGGCTGGAACCGGACGTCCTCGCCGCAGGAAAAGACGCGGCAGCAGCCCGAGGACTGGACTTCAACCGCTACATCGAACGGCTGATCGCCGAGGACACCTCCGGCGCCCGGGCCGCCGGCATGGCGAGCGCCCAGCGCCTCCTCGACGAGCACAGCGCCTTCCTCAACGCCCTCGAAGCAGACCTCGACGCGCAGCACTCACCGACGCCCCGGGGCGCCGCTGCATGAGCATGGCCCTGCACGTCGACCTGTCCTGGATCCTCGAGGTCGCCGAACGCGCCGGCCACCGCGACCCCGCCCCCGACGACCTCGGCGTCCCGATCGCCGCTGTCGCACGACATCGAGCCGAGCTCCTCGAGACCCCCGTCTACGGCGGCGCATATGCACGGGCCGCCGCACTGGTCCACACCCTGGGCCGACTGCGCTGGCTGGAGCACTCCAACCTCACCGTCGCCTGCGCTGTCGCCGTGATGTACCTCGAGGCCAGCGGCATCCCCACCACTCCGACACGCGAGCAACTCACCGCGCTGGCGGGCGAACTCTACGACCCGAACTGCACCACCACACGCATCACAGCACTGCTACGCACCTGGCGACCCTGACAGGCACAGTTGTTCTCCGCGGGCATGAGTGACCTGGATCAGCGACTCGGGGAGGGCGAGGACTCGTCCGACTTCTGACGGCTACCAGCTCAGGCACTCATCACCATCCAGCAGGGGCGGGCAGCAGAAGGAAGAGGCACGGTTGCTGCCAGAAGCGTTCGACGACAGGCCAACGGCGGGGCATCACCGTCCGACGGGAGAGGGGGCGTAATGGCGCTGAACAGGAAGGGCCTCTCGGCTGATCATTGTCGACGAGGTCACATACCGCTGGCGGATCCGCAGGAAACCGTCCTACATGCAAGGACTGTGCTGGACGCCCTTGGCTTACGCCGTCGAACTCGCCGACGACCGGCCAGCCAGGACATTGGTCGTCACCACAGGCCAACCGCCCCCCGGTAACTGGCTGGGCGTTGCCCCTGAGCCTGTGAGGCCGGCTCATGTCGCCGCGAGTATCCGCGAGGCCCAGGCTCAGGGCTGGGAACCTGCCGAGTCCGGCTCCCCCTTCCTGCTGGATCAGACAGCGGCTTTCGTACCGGCGCCTTGAACGGCAGGCACGTCGGTCCCGTCGGTGAACGGATCACCCGGCGGAACGTCCAGTCGCTGAAGGATCTGGCGAAGCTCCCCGCTGTCGAGCAGCCCGATGAGAACCTCAGCCATCGGCATGAGCCCAGGCTCTTTGACGATCAAGCCGTCCGAGCACCAGAAGTACCGGCCGTTCAATGCCTCGCCCGTGCTGGACCACCGGGCCATCAGCCGCTCAACCTCAGTGATCGTGAGGATCGTCGCGCCCCAACGCGAACCATCTGGCAGACGGATTCGCGCGTCGACATTGCACACCTCATCGAGTGCCTCGTCAGGGTCGGAGAGGAAGAGGATCTCCAGTGATCCTGAGCGGACACGGTAGTAGGCCCCGTCCCACCCCGCGTCGAGCGCGCTCACGCCACTTTGAGCTGTCATCTCGGGAGCATCCCAACGCGTCGAGCGCATCACAACTGACATTCTGGTTTTACCGCCGGGAGCCAGCAACGTTTGTTGGTCACCGCTGGAAACGCTCCGTCAGCGACAGGAAACATGTTCCTGAGTTGTGGGAGCGCGCTGGTACTTGCTTCCGGCCGTCTCGTGTGCTGGTCGGCTCGGAGCAAGTGATCACGGCCCTGGACTCCTAATCTCTGACGCCAGCCGCAAACTGACCACCAGGTAGGTCCGGAGCGCCGCAGGCGTAACCCCCGTTACCGAAGGCGCCGCCGCGTACCTCGCTGTCCGCCGACCTCACCACCGAAACCGACTACCCGAGAGGACCCGACATCTGATGTCCATATGGCCTTCGATCGTTGCCGTACTCGGTACCCTCGCCGGTGCCCTGACCGCCGGACTACTCCAGCACCGCTCGGCACGCACCGCACGCGCCGAGGAGCGCGCCGACAGCCACCGCCAGGACCAGCTCGGCGCCGTCACCGACTTCGCGGCCGCCCTGGACGCGCACCGCTCGGCGATGTTCCATCGGGAGCGTCTGGCCCTGACCGAGGCAGGCACCGAGCACCAGCTGGAGGCCCAGACGAGGTCCCACGACACCCGGGCGGCAATCACCGCGCCCCACATCCGCCTTCCGGTCCTGGTCCCCGAGCTGACCGGCCCCGCCCAGCAGGCCGCAGACGCCACGTACGCGCTGCGCAAGGCCATCGACCGGGCCGAGCTGGACGCCCGGCGGCATGCAGCTAAGGAAACATCCGTCGCCTTCATCGCCGCGGCCGCCACGCTGCTGAGCCCCGACAACCGCTGACTGAGGGCGACCCCTGGCCATCCGGTCGTGCCGGTCCCATACGCCCTACAACACTCGTTCGCTCCCGTGGCGGGTGTTCCTATTTCTCGCCGACATTCCGGACGTCGGTGATCGTGCAGCGTTCTTGGGAGCCGCAAACGACCGTTCTCGGAGATGACCTACGCAGCCAGACATTCAGCACCCCAGGCCAGTCGAACGTCTCGGCTGATGCCTCCGCACTGGGGGCTTGGCATCATCTCAGCATGGCCGCAGCGCTTCCTCGCACGATCCGAGCCGTCGACACCGACAAGCTCCTCGCCCTGGAGCAGGAGGCCGCCGCACACGGCTTCAGTCAGAAGCTCCCGGTCGACTGGCTACAAGAACACGTTGCTGCAGGGGCAATGCACTATCTGTTCCCTGCGCTCGTGCATGAGCTCAGCCACCGTCCTGAGGTGTCACCGCAGTGGAGATGTGAGCTGCTGTTGACCGTCCTGACCGGCGAGCGCATCTTGAGCTTTCTAGACGTGCTTCCCGCCACCTTCAACGAGCTCCCGGAGACCCTGGACGCGGCGGCCAAGACTGACATCGCCAGCCGCATGGAGCGAGCACAGTCCCTGCGTGAGTGGGGGAGCAGATGACCGCGGACCGCTCCAGGACCAGGACGGAGGGTCCATCCCCGCAGGTGCGGGGAGCAACTGGCGGGGCCTTCGCGCGTGTGACCCGCGCGAGTGACCCTCTCCGTGGGTGCGGAGCAGTGTCCAGCGATGGTGGGCAGAGGGACCATCCTCGAGAGGTGCCTCCTCACGGTTCTGAGCTGGAGTCGCTCAGTCTCGGTGGTGTCCGGAGGGCGGAGGACTCATCCGCGGAAGGCTCGGGGCCAGAGCGGCGTGCGAGCCGATCATGCAGATAGTCAGCCGGGTGAACTGGTTCAGTCCGACACGGTGGCGGGCGGATCAGTTGGCATCGCAGCCGATGCCGTCACCGTCCCGGTCAAGGCGGTGCGGGTCATCGGGGCCGACCCAGACGGGGCCGGACAGGTCCGCACAGTCAACATCGGGGACACCAGCAGGAGGCCCGTCCGGGAGCTCTGGGCGTGCCGGGGTGGCAGGGGCAGGCGCGTCGGGCGGGTCCGGGGGAGCGATGGAGGTCTCCGGCTGCTCGGGGCATGCGGTCCACAGGCCGGCTCCGGCCTGCTGAGCGGCCTCCTCGGCATCAGAGATCCTGGGCCAGTACTTGTCGTTGGGCGGGTAGAGGACCGCCTCGGCGTGGCCGCTGCGGACGAGGGACTCATTGACGAATGTGCCCTGCTCGTTCCACACGTACAGCAGGTACCGGTCATAGGGGTCGGTGAGTTCGACATCGCGTTCGGCGCGGATGCGGCTGCCCGGTGGCAGGAGCGTGGTGGTGCGGGCGGTGGCGTCGTCGGCGAAACAGGCACCGCGCTCCGGGGTGTCGATCTCCAGAAGCCGCACCCGGGCCACGGTGTCCTTCGGCAGGACCCGGCCGTCGCCACGTACCTCGAGGGTGTCACCGTCGATGATGCGGAGCACCACCACGCCCGGCGGGGCCGTCGAGGGCGACTTCGGTTTTGTGGCCGCGGGGCCATCAGAGGGCTCAGCAGGCGACTTCGTCGTACCTGCGGGTGAGTCGTGATGAGGTTTGTCGGACGGCTGCGTCGCGGGGGTCTCCGTCGGCGCAGTCGTGCCGGAGGTCCGCTCCTGGCCCTCATCGAGCAGCGCCCCGAGGCCGCCCATGCCCAGGAGAAGGCCGATAAGCACCAGGACCGCAGTAATCCAGGGATGCTTGAGGCGTTTGGGCCCTCTGGGACCGCGCGGGTTTCGCCGGCGGGGTCGCCAGGGTCGGTCGCGCCAGGCATTGGCGTCGGGCGGCGGAGAAGGGCACATGACGCCCTCCATGGGTGGAAATGATTCCTTACCAGTACATTATCCGCCCTGGTCGGCCGTCTCCCGACGGCCTATGGGGGCGCCTATCAGGATCAGCCGCCTACTGGCCGCTTGCCTTCAACTGATGGAGAGGCAGTACTCGCCACGTGCCCTATGCACGGCCCGGTTCCCTCAGCGGCACAGCGCACTCAGCGGGCGCAGGGAGCAGCCGCTGCGCTGTTCGACGACCAAGTACATGCCGGGACCGTCCCACGAAGTGCACCGTGCCGGTAGATGTCCCGGATAAGAGCTTGAAACCGTAACAAGCGGCTCATGCTGTCTGTAGGCTTCTGCCGCTCATCAGCACTCTTGAGGGGGGACCTCCATCTTGCGTACCCACGCTTCCATCACCGCTGCTCTCGTGGTTGGCACGCTCGTAGCACTGACCGCGAGCCCGGCCCAGGCCGCTGAATACTCCTCAGCGCTCAAGGTCCGCGGCGTTCAGTACGACGCGCCCGGCCGCGATTCCAACAACTGCCGCACCGGCAACACCCGCGACGAGTACTTGACCATCAAGAACTACTCACGCACGGCAACCGTCAACCTGCGCGGCTACGTCGTCAAGGACGCCGTCGGCAACCGGTTCACCTTCACGGCCAACCACTACCTGCAGCCCGGCGACTACGTGAAACTCCGCGGCGGGAACGGCACAGACTCCGACGGCGGCAACGTCGTCTACCGCGACAACTGCAACTTCATCTGGAACAACGACCGCGACACCATCTACCTCTACAAGCCCGGCGGTGCCCGGGCCGACGTCCACTCGTACAGCAAGAGCGCAAACGACCGCGACGGCAACGGCTACATCACCTTCCACTAACGAGCTCGTGCACGGTAAGTGGTGAGACGTCGCAAACTTTGATGTTCCCGGGTTCGCGTCTGCCGTGTCGGGTTCAGGTCCACAGTCTGCTGGTGGGACAGCAGGCCGGCAATCGCTTGGATGGTGTCGCTCATGTGCTCGCGGCGGCCGAGGTGGCGGGCCAAAGCCCGCCAGTCAGGTGGGCGATGCCGTGCTCGACACGGATACGGCGTGAGGAGTGTGCCTTGCGCTGGCGTTCGTACATCTCCTCGTACCAGTCCGGGGCGTTCTTCTTGAACTTGCGGTGCGGTCGTGTCCACCACCCGGCCGCCGGTCTGGGCACCCACCTGTCGCCGGAGTCCGCGGGACCATCCCCGCAGGTGCGGGGAGCAGTACTGGTGGCCACCGGCGCCGTGCACTTGGCGGGACCATTCCCCGCGGGTGCGGGAGCAGGCCGTCCTCGCCCTCGTGTTCGGCCTGGTCCTGGGGCCATCCCCGCGAGTGCGGGGAGTAGCCGGGCCTGACGGGCTGGCAGGGCCTGGACGCGGGACCATCCCCGCGGGTGCGGGGAGCAGTCTGACAGTCAGCTCCCCACCCCCGCGTGACAGGGGCCATCCCCGCGGGTGCGGGGAGCAGCCAAGGACGAGAACACCCAGGACGGCCCCGTCGGGGCCATCCCCGCGGGTGCGGGGAGCAGCACCGCAGCGTGGGTGTCCGCCGGCCTGGTGAGGGGCCATCCCCGCGGGTGCGGGGAGCAGACCCCGTTGACCCCGCCCCACGCGCCCTTGTGGGGGCCATCCCCGCGGGTGCGGGGAGCAGTCAGCCACGCCTCCACAAACCTGACCGACATTGGGGCCATCCCCGCGGGTGCGGGGAGCAGCGCGATCTCGCCCCGCTCGGCCCGTGCGCGCAGGGGCCATCCCCGCGGGTGCGGGGAGCAGTTGTAGGTCCGCACGTGACGGTTGACCGTGATGGGGCCATCCCCGCGGGTGCGGGGAGCAGATGATGTCGGATGCGTCCTTGACCAGCGGCGGGGGGCCATCCCCGCGGGTGCGGGGAGCAGCTTCGGCGGTCTGTAGGGCCACCGACCAGCAAGGGGCCATCCCCGCGGGTGCGGGGAGCAGACTGGGCGACCTGCGGGTTTACGCGGCAGCCGGCGTAGTTTCCATGAGTTTCGCCGATCCCGACATAGGTCGCATATCGCTTTCCTTGGTTCTGGCTTGGCGGCTACCCAAAGATCCAACTTTAGGCTTATCCCTCTGTGGCTGTCAGCCGACTGATGGGAACTGGCAGCATTTTCTCCCCAGTTTCTTCATACGGTCTTCATGCTCCTTGGTTGCCCTGTATTCATCTGACATGACAGGCGAGGGGGCTGCCCGTACAGGTCTTCGTGCCCGGCTGCGCGGGCCGGCGTTGACTGTGTGGGCCAAGCACGACTGTGACTTTGACGGATGGCTGCCGCTGTGGCGGCATATGGAGGACAGTGCCGCCGTGGCCGGGCGGCTGTGGGACGAGTGGCTGCCGCTGTCCGTACGGACGCTGATCGCAGGTGCTCTGCCCGGCGGGGAGAGCGACGGACGCCGGCTGGCGGTGTGGCTGGCCGGTGTGCACGACATCGGGAAGGCGACGCCTGCGTTCGCCTGCCAGGTCGAGCAGTTGGCGCAGGTCATGCGTGAGCACGGGTTGGAGATGCGTTCGCGGCAGGCGATGGGTGCGGACCGGCGGCTGGCGCCACACGGGCTTGCCGGGCAGGTACTGCTGGGTGAGTGGCTGGAGGAGCGGCACGGTTGGACGGTCAGGCAGACCGGGCAGTTCACCGTCGCGGTGGGCGGCCATCACGGGGTGCCTCCAGAGCACGGGCAGATCCAGGCTCTTGACCGCCACCCCGACCTGCTGCGGACGCACGGCCCGAGCCGGACGCTGTGGCAGCGGGTGCAGGAGGAACTGCTCGAGGCCTGCGCGGAGGAGTTCGGCGTACGGGAGCGCCTGGCGGCGTGGCGGACGGTGAAGCTGCCGCAGCCGGTCCAGGTGCTGCTGTCCGCGTTGGTCATCGTCGCCGATTGGATCGCCAGCAATCCCGATCTCTTTCCCTACTTTCCCGAGGACGTGCCTCGCACTGGCTCCGAGCGCGTCGTCGCTGCCTGGCGTGGCCTGGACCTGCCGGGTCCGTGGCGTGCCGAGGAGCCGGCCGGGGACGCACAGGAGGTGTTCGCGTCTCGGTTCGACCTTCCGCCGGGGGCGAAGGTCCGGCCGGTGCAGGAGGCGGCCGTCGAGTTGGCCCGGTCGATGGAGGAGCCGGGGCTCATGGTGATCGAGGCGCCGATGGGGGAGGGGAAGACGGAGGCCGCGCTGGCTGCCGCCGAGATCCTTGCCGCGCGGTCCGGGGCGGGCGGGGTGTTCTTCGCGTTGCCGACGATGGCGACCGGCAACGCGATGTTCCCCCGCCTCCTGGACTGGCTTGATCGCCTGCCGGCGCCGGAGGGCGCCCGGCACTCGGTCCTTCTCGCCCACTCCAAGGCCGCTCTCAATGACGACTTCGTCGACCTGATGGGCAAGGGCGGGCGGGTTGCCGCGGTCGACGTCGACGGCACCGAGGAGCGTGAGTGGCGGCCGTCGAGCCGGAACCGTTCCGCTGCGGCCGAGCTCGTCGCGCACGCGTGGCTGCGGGGGCGGAAGAAGGCCATGCTGTCGTCGTTCGTCGCGGGCACGGTCGATCAGTTGCTGTTCGCCGGGCTCAAGAGCCGCCACCTGGCGCTGCGTCACCTCGCGGTCGCCGGGAAGGTCATCGTGATCGACGAGGCGCACGCCTACGACTCGTACATGAGTGTCTACCTCGACCGGGTGCTGTCGTGGCTCGGCGTCTACCGGGTGCCGGTGGTGGTGCTGTCCGCGACACTGCCCGCGGGCCGGCGGCGGGAGCTGGTCGAGGCGTATGCGGGGAAGGCGACCGGGGAGGCCGTGGCCTCGTTCGACGCCGTCGCCGAGGCGGGCGACTATCCGCTGCTGACGGCCGTCACGCCCGGTGGTACGCCCGTCATGCGGCGCCCGGCGGCGTCCGCCCGCACCACGGACGTCGAGCTGGAGCGCATCGAGGACGACCTGGACGTCCTGGCCGACCGGCTGGAGAGCGAACTCGCGGGCGGCGGCTGCGTGCTCGTGGTGCGCAACACCGTCCGCCGGGTTCTTGACGCGGCCGCCGTGCTGCGGCGGAGGTTTGGCGACGCGAACGTGACCGTGGCCCATTCCTGCTTCATCGACGTCGACCGGGCCGCCAAGGACGCAGACCTGCTCCGGCGCTTCGGGCCGCCCGGCAAAGCGGAGGGCCGACCCGAGGGAGCGCACATCGTCGTCGCCAGCCAGGTTGCCGAGCAGTCCCTCGACGTCGACTTCGACCTGCTGGTCACCGACCTCGCCCCCGTCGACCTGCTGCTGCAGCGTATGGGGCGGCTCCACCGCCATGTGCGCGGCGGCGACGAGCAGGCCGACCGGCCTGACCGGCTGCGCACGGCGCGCTGTCTGGTGACCGGCGTCGACTGGGCCGGGGACGTTCCTGTACCGGTGCGCGGCTCGGTCGCGGTGTACGGGGCGTACGCGCTGCTGCGTTCGGCGGCCGCCCTGCTGCCGCACCTCGACGGGGGCCTGCAGCATCCCGTGAGACTGCCGGCGGACATCAGCCCGCTGGTGCAACACGCTTATGCCGACGGCCCCGAGGGCCCGGCCGCCTGGGTGGAGGCGCTCGAGACCGCCCGTACGCGGTTCGAGGAGCATCGCGCGGACCAGGCCGAGCGGGCCGCGACGTTCCGGCTCGACCCGGCCGCCAGGCCCGGCCGGCCCCTGTTCGGCTGGGTCGCGGCAGGCGTCGGAGACGCGGACGACACCCGCGAGGGGCGGGCCCAGGTACGCGACAGCCGCGAGAGCCTGGAGGTCGTCGTCGTGCAGCGACGTGCCGATGGCACTCTGGCCACGGTGCCGTGGCTGGCTCCTGACCGCCAGGGTCGCCCCCGCGCGGGGCTGGCGCTGCCCACGGACCACGTGCCCACCGCCTTCGCGGCCCGCACCGCGGCGAGCTGCGGGCTGCGGCTGCCGATCCAGTTCAGCTACGCCGACGTCATGGACCGGGCGATCGACGAGCTCGAGGAACTGCACATCCGGGCCTGGCAGGTGAAAGGCAGTCACTGGCTCGCCGGTCAGCTGATCCTGCCGCTCGACGAGGACTGTCAGACCCACCTGGCAGGCTTCACCCTCCGGTACAGCAAGAGCGACGGCCTCGAGGTGACCCGTGCCTGAAACCGATCATTCCGGCGGCGACGGTGTGCTGTCGTTCGATCTCACCACCCGGCCGTGGATTCCCGTGCTCCGGCGCGACGGCAGCCAGGACGAGCTGTCATTGCGCGAGGTGTGCGAGCAGGCGCACGGGCTGCGGCGGGTTGTCGGTGATCTGCCCACCCAGGAGTTCGCCCTGGTGCGGCTGCTGCTTGCCGTCGCGCACGACGCGCTCGAGGGTCCGCAGGACATCGAGGCGTGGTCGGAGCTGTGGGCGGACGAGAGCTGCTTCGCCCCGATGGGAGCGTATCTCGACGCGCATCGCGGGCGGTTCGACCTGCTGGCCGGCGACGCGCCGTTCTTTCAGACGGCTGGGCTGCGCACGGCGAAGGACGAGGTGTTCTCCCTCAACCGGATCGTCGCCGATGTCCCGAACGGGGAGCCGTTCTTCACCGCCCGGATGCCCAGCGTCGAGCGACTGACGTTCGCGGAGGCGGCCCGCTGGGTCGTCCATGCGCATGCCTACGACACCTCCGGCATCAAGACCGGCGTGGAGGGCGACGAGCGGGCCAAGGGGGGCAAGGTCTATCCGCTCGGTGTCGGTTGGGCCGGGAACCTCGGTGGCGTGTTCGTCGAGGGCGGCACGCTGCGCGAGACGCTGCTGCTGAATCTGGTGGCCGCCGACACCTCCAACCTGGAGATCGACGACGGTGACGCCCCGGCATGGCGCCGGGAGCCGTGCGGCCCGGGTGGCGCCGAGCGCGCCCCCATGGGCGTACGCGACCTGTACACGTGGCAGACGCGGCGCCTGCGCCTGCACTTCGACGATGCCGGCGTGCACGGTGTCGTCCTCGGCTACGGCGACCCGCTCGCCGCACGCGACCGTCAGCACCGGGAGCCGATGACTGCCTGGCGGCGCAGCAAGCCCCAGGAGAAGAAGCTCAAGAAGACTCCGGTCTATCTGCCGCGCGAGCACGCTCCCGAGCGCTCCGCGTGGCGCGGGATCGGCGCCCTGGTCGCGAACGAGGCCGGCAGTGCTCAGGGCTCGGAGGCGGCTGCCTACTTGCGGCCGGGGATCCTGGAGTGGGTGGCCCGCCTGGTGACGGAGGGAGAGCTGGAGCGCGGCTTCCTCGTACGGGCCCGGATCGTCGGCGCCATATACGGCACGCAGCAGTCCGTGATCGACGAGATCGTCGACGACCACGTTTCCATGGCCGTCGTCCTGCTCCACCGGCAGGACCGGCGCTACGCCGAGCAGGCCGTCGCAGCCGTCGGCGACGCCGACCTCGCGGTCAACGCGCTCGGCGATCTCGCCACCAACCTTGCCCGCGCGGCCGGCACCGAGACCGAAGGGCCCCGATCCACTGCACGCGACCTGGCCTACGGGCTCTTCGAGGCGCCGTACCGCAGCTGGCTCGCCCGTCTCGCCGACACCGACGACCCGTACGTACGGCGCGCCGACTGGCAGCAGCAGGTGTACGAGATCGCCCTTCGGCTCGGCGACCGGCTGATGGCCGCGGCCGGGGACGCGGCCTGGCAGGGGCGGACCGTGCAGCTCAAGCACGGCACGGAGTGGCTCAACTCCGCGCTCGCCGACAAGTGGTTCCGCGCCGCGCTGCGCAAGGGCCTGGGACGCCCCGACTCCTTTGACATGCCGCCGGACGCGGACACGGCGCCGGCTTCCGAGACCACTGTGAAGGCACCCGCATGACCACCGTCACCGCACCTGGCGCCCCGCGTACCCGGGTCGCCCGGCTCGCCGCCGACCACATCGCCGCCCTGCAGCAGGGTTATGTCGCCGACCGGTCCCACGCTGTCGCAGCCCTCGCACGGCTCCGGCGCGGCGCCGGCCGGGAGTCCGGGCAGCTGCCCGACCTGTGGGCCCTGATCGACACCGGCCCCCTGCACGACACCCCTGACGGTGCCCGGCCGATGAGCGAGAGCGAACTGGTCCGAGCCGAGGACGCCCTGCACGTCGCACTCACCCTCTACGCCCTGCACCAGCAGTCCCGCTCGGCCGGCATGCACCAGGCCGACCGGCCCGACCGCCGCCGGGGTCTGGGAGCCGCGGTGCGCCGGATGATGAAGCCCGGCGAGATCGACGAACCCGTGCACAAGCGCCTGGTCCGAGCCGGCACCGCCCCCGACCTGGCCACCCTCGCCCAGCGGCTGCGCGACATCGTCGTCCTGCTGCGCCGCGAGGGCTTCGAGCTCGACTACGCGCTGCTCGCCGGGCAGCTCTACACCTGGCAGTGGCCCGGGGGAGCGGACATCGTCCGCCGGGAGTGGGGCCGTTCCTTCCACGCCTGGCACGACAAGCCCAAGAACGGCAGCCGGCCCTCCGCCGCCGGCCCGGCCACCGACTCCATCAGCACCACGGACACCGACAAGGACGCCTCGTGAACCGCATCTTCCTCGACGTGCACGCCCTGCAGACCGTCCCGCCCAGCAACATCAACCGCGACGACACCGGGGCGCCGAAGACGGCGGTGTACGGGGGAGTGCCGCGCGCCCGCGTGTCCAGCCAGGCGTGGAAGCGGGCCACCCGGACCTACTTCGAGGGCGAGCACCTGCTGGACGCGAGTGAACTCGGGGTGCGGACCAAGAAGATCGTGGAGGCGGTCGCCGGCCGGATCACCGCCCTCGACCCCTCGCTCACCGACGAGACGGCCCTTCGGATCGCGGACGAGACCGTGAAGGCCACCGGACTGAAGACCGAGGTCCCCAAGCGCAAGGCCGACTCCGCCAAGGAGGGCGAGCCGGACCCGGCGCCCGAGGCGAAGTACCTGGTGTTCCTCAGCGCCCGGCAGCTCGACGGCCTGGCCCGCCTCGCCGTCGACGGCGCCGCCGACATCACGGCCTTCCTGAAGGACAAGAAGAACAAGGACAAGGCCAAGGAACTCGCCGACACCCGCCACTCCGTCGACATCGCCCTCTTCGGCCGCATGGTCGCCGACGTCCCGGACATCAACGTCGACGCCGCCGTCCAGGTCGCCCACGCCATCAGCGTCCACCGCGTCGAGAACGAGTCCGACTACTACACCGCCGTCGACGACAAGAACACCGACGCGGAGACCGGCGCCGGCATGATCGGCACCGTCGACTTCAACTCCGCCACCCTGTACCGCTACGCCGCGCTCGGCGTGCACCAACTGGCAGCCAACCTCGGCCAGGGACTGCGCGAGGAGGAATCCCGGTCCGAACCGGTGCGCCGGGCCGTCGAGGCCTTCGTCCACGGCTTCGTCGCCTCGCTGCCCACCGGAAAGATCAACACCTTCGGGCACCACACCCTGCCGGACGCCGTGATCGTCAAGCTGCGCACCACCCGGCCCGTCAGCTTCGTCGCCGCGTTCGAGGAGCCGGTGCGCGGTGACCAGGGCGGCCACGTCCGCGAGGCGTCCGAGCGGCTGGCCGAGTACATCCCCGACATCGAGCGGGCCTACGGCGACGAGGACTCCACCCTCACCTGGGTGCTGCGCGTCGGCCCGAACACCCAGAAGCTCGCCGGGATCGGCACCGAGTCCGACAACCTCGGCGAGCTCGTCGCCGCCGTCGGGAAGGCCGTCGTCGAGCGCCTGGAGAAGCCCGCATGAGCGTGCTCACCCTCCGGCTCGCCGGCCCCCTGCAGTCCTGGGGGGCCTCGGCCCGTTTCGCCCGCCGCACGACCGAGTCCGCCCCCACCAAGAGCGGCGTCGTCGGCATGCTCGCCGCCGCCGTCGGCATCGAACGCGGCGACGACGCAGCGCTCGCACCACTGGCCGCCCTCAGGTTCGGCGTACGGATCGACCAGCCGGGCACCCGGCTACGGGACTTCCACACCGCTCACCACGGCGTCACCGGCAAATCCATGCCCCTGTCCGAGCGCTTCTACCTCGCCGACGCCGTCTTCGTCGCCGCCCTCGAAGGCGACCGCCCGCTCCTCGCCGACCTGCACGCCGCGCTCCGCGCCCCTGTGTACGCGCCGTTCCTCGGCCGCCGCTCCTGCCCGCCCGCCCTGCCCGTCGAACTCGGCGTCCACGACAAGGGCAGCCTGATGGACGTACTGCGCGAGGTGCCGTGGCAGGCCGGCGCCTGGTACCGACGGCAGTACCGCGGCCGGGACGAGATTGAACTGACCGTGCTGCGCGAGGCGCACGAGCACGAGCTGGCTGCCGCGGACACCCTGCGCGACCAGCCGCTCAGCTTCGCCGCCGAACACCGCCGCCACACCCTGCGCACCCAGATCACCTGCAGCGTGCGCATCTCCAACCCGGCCGTCCGGCAGCTGCCCCGGCACGACCCGTTCGACGCCCTGGACGAAGAGAGCGCCTGATGTTCCTCACCCGCTTCCGCGTGAACACCGCGCGCCCCGGCGCCCGCCGCCTCCTCTCCTCGCCGCAGGCCATGCACGCCGCCGTCATGTCGTCCTTCCCCGCACTGCTGCCCACCGACACACCCACGCCCGACGCCCCCCGCGTGCTGTGGCGCCTGGACCACACCGCCAGGGCCGAGGTCATGCTGTACGTCGTCAGCCCCGACCGGCCCGACCTGACCCACCTCGTCGAGCAGGCCGGCTGGCCCGCCGCAGCCACCGCCGACCCGTCCCAGCCCGGCTGGCAGAGCCGCCCCTACGGCCCGTTCCTGGACCGCCTCGCCACCGGTGACCAGTGGGCGTTCCGGCTCACCGCCAATCCCGTCCATCACGCCCGCCGCAAGGACGGTGAACCGACGAAACGCACCGCGCACCTCACTCCGGTCCATCAGATGGGCTGGCTCCTCAAGCGCCAGGAATCCTGCGGCTTCCGCATCGTGGAGAAGTCCGACGGCAAGCGCCTGCTGCCCGGCGGCACCACCCACACCGGGCGGCCGCACCACGGCGACCGCTACGAATTGACCGTCCGTGACAAACGCGCCCTCGCCTTCGACAAGTCCCGCAGCACGGGCGCCGGTCCCGGCAGCCGCAAGCCGCCCGTCAGCCTGGTCACCGTCACCTTCGACGGCCGCCTCGAGGTCACCGACCCTCAACTGCTGCGCCGCACCCTCACGCAAGGGATCGGCAAGGCCAAGGCCTACGGCTGCGGTCTGCTCACGCTGGCCCCGCTCGGCACGACAGGAGTGAGAGGGTGACCACGGTCTCCCGACGCACCGCGCTCACCCCGCGCCAGCTCACCCGCACCGGCGAACGGCTGTCCTTCGTGTACCTGGAGCGGTGCACGGTGCACCGGGACGCCAACGCCATCACCGCCGAGGACGCCGACGGCACCACCCACATCCCCTCGGCCACCATCGGCACCCTCCTTCTCGGACCCGGCACCCGCATCACCCACCAGGCGATGAGCGTCCTCGGCGAGACCGGCGCCGCCGTCTGCTGGGTCGGCGAGCGGGGCGTGCGCTACTACGCCGGCGGCCGCGCCCTGACCCGCTCCTCCGCGCTCGCCGAAGCGCAGGCCGTGCAATGGGCCAACATGCGCAGCCGGCTCGCCGTCGCCCGCGCCATGTACCGGCTGCGCTTCCCGGACGAGGACCCGGCCGGCCTCACCCGCCAGCAGCTCCTCGGCCACGAGGGCGGCCGCGTCAAGGACTGCTACCGGGCCCAGTCCGCCCGTACCGGCGTCCCCTGGCGCGGCCGCCGCTACACCCCCGGCGACTTCACCAGCGGCGACCCGGTCAACCAGGCCGTCACCGCTGCCGCCCAGTGCATGTACGGCATCGCCCACGCGGTCGTCGCCTCCCTCGGCTGCAGCCCCGCCCTCGGCTTCGTCCACTCCGGCCACGAACTGTCCTTCGTCCTGGACATCGCCGACCTCTACAAGACGGAGATCGGAATCCCGCTCGCCTTCGACATCGCCGCCGAGGACGAGGAGGACGTCGGCCCGCGCACCCGCCGGGCGCTGCGAGACCGCATCAACGAGACCTCGCTGCTCGACCGGTGCGTCGACGACATCAAACGCCTCCTGCTGGCGGAGACTCCCGCGGCCGGAGTGACGAACGACGACCTCGACGTCGTCACCCTCCAGAGCGACGGCGGCCACAGCGTCACAGCGGGCCGCAACTATGGAAGCGGAACCGACGACCACGACGCCTACGACCTTGGTGAGGGCACCTGGTGACCGTCATCGTCCTCACCAACTGCCCGCCCGGCCTGCGGGGCTTCCTCACCCGCTGGCTCCTTGAAATCTCCGCCGGCGTCTTCATCGGCAACCCCTCCGCCCGCATCCGAGACCTGCTCTGGGACGAGGTCCAGCAATACGCTGGCCAAGGCCGCGCACTGCTGGCCCACACCACGAACAACGAGCAGGGCTTCACCTTCCGCACCCACGACCACGCCTGGCACCCGGTCGACCACGAGGGCCTGACCCTGATCCGCCGCCCGAGCGCCCAGAGCACTTCGAGCGCGACGACCACCCCGCCGAAGGGCTGGAGCAACGCGGCCAAGCGCCGCCGGTACGGCAGGTGATAGGCAATCAAGTCCTCTATGCGTGAATTGCCGGAATCGGTGAAACTACTTCAGAACGGCCCGCCTTCCTGACAAAGCCGCAGGTCACGAAGTGTGCTCCCCGCACCCGCGGGGATGGTCCCTTGCCCATCTGCTTGCGCTGGTCGGCCTCGCGGTGCTCCCCGCACCCGCGGGGATGGTCCCTTGCGGGGCAGCCTCGGCGCATGGGGAACGCCGTGCTCCCCGCACCCGCGGGGATGGTCCCACTGAAGTAGAACAGCTCAAGCACTCCGACACGTGCTCCCCGCACCCGCGGGGATGGTCCCCTCGACCGTGTCGCCGGTGCTGGTATCCACCGGTGCTCCCCGCACCCGCGGGGATGGTCCCGAACACGAGGTGCAGGCGGACGGCCATCAGGCGTGCTCCCCGCACCCGCGGGGATGGTCCCCCACCGCCCACCCCGAGCTCGATCCCGACGACGTGCTCCCCGCACCCGCGGGGATGGTCCCGCCTCCTCCCGGTTCAAGAACGCGCCGAGGCCGTGCTCCCCGCACCCGCGGGGATGGTCCCCGGTACAAGGCCTGCTGCAGGTCGACCATGTCGTGCTCCCCGCACCCGCGCGGCACGGTCCCTTCGCCCAGCCCCCGCGGCGTACGCCTCCTTCACCACGCCGACCAAGCCGTTCCACATCCCTGCTTCCACGGGAGCCCCCGACGTCTGCCGATCCGATCACCGCCCCCTTCCACGTGGGCTGGGGCCGTGTCAGCGATCTGATCAGCCAGCTCTCGACCGGCGCGGCGGGGGAGGAGCCGGTCTCAGGCGGTGGCCGGCTTGCACGGACCGTCGGCGTGCTTGTTGCGAGAGGATAGGGTGGTGATCCGTCACGACCCTGAGATGCAGGCTCTGTTCCGCCGCTATTGCGCCCCCGCGCGCCGATACCTGAAGCTCGGCGGAGCGGTACTTCGTATGTCGCGCGAGGAGTACGAGCCGTTCGTTCATGCCCTGGCCGCTGATGCGAATGCTGTCTCTGATGCCGAGCTCACCGTCCTCTTTGAAGGCAGCTGGCGCGAGCGGCGGACCGCGGCATGGTTCGCCGCCGTCTCGCGCCGTGACCACTTCCGCGAGCGTCTGGGAGCACTGCTGCTGGAGAGCGAGGTCTGCTGCGCGGGCGGGGCCTACTGCGTGGCGCTGGCGAGTTTCGGCACCGCACGGGACGCCGACCTGCTCGCCGCTTACCTGGATCGCTACCTCCATCGGCCCGACCTCGCCTACGACCAGCCCACAGCCATGGGCGCCCTCGCGTACACCGACTCCGTCCTGCACGGCGACCGGGCCAGCCACTTCCTCCAGGAGGGCGGCCTGTGGCCGCAGTGGTTCCAGGACGCGCCCCACATGCACGGCGATGACGGCATCTCCACCTACCTGGGCGGCGTTCGCCTCGCCTGCGCCGTCATCGACGAATGCGCCGACACCTGATCCCCACTGCCCACGGACCATTTTCGGGCGACTTCGCGTACGGCTCGAAGGAGCCTGGCTGTCACTCAGAGAGGCCGCATCACAGAAGTTGTGCCAGAGCCCGCTCCAATGACCAAAGCCAATGATCCGTTCCGGCCCCGCTGCTGCTGGGTGGTCGGTAACTTCCCGCTGTATGAGCGCACACCGAGCGTCCCCCGATGAGCCGTGGCCGGGCTGGTCGACCAGCCGGGCGGCACAGGGCGTCTACGGCAAGCACCTGGTCCGTATCGGCCAGCTCCTCCCGGCCCTGCTGTAACGCGCAGGCCATGGACCGTCAGCACCTGACAGCCGCGCACACCGCCCGCCGCCAGGACCTCATCGACGCCCAGGTGAGCAGTATCGCGCTGGAGTGCCGCGGCGACCTGCTGGAGACCGCGGTCGTCCTGGACGCGCTCGCACTGTGCCACGGACACGGCAGCTACCTGCCGCGCCCCTACCACGAGGACTCCCACAACCCGGTGCCCACGGACGTGGAGCTGCGCACGACGCCTCCGACGTCGCCGGCGAACTGGCCCGCCACGACCGCCAGCACGGAACCAGCACCACTGGTGACATCCCGCGGCCTCTGGAGAATGGCTGCACCGATGCCGAGCGGGACGCGGTGCGTGCCTACGCCCGCCGGGAGTGGATCGCCTCCCAGGAGCGATGGCCCGACACCTGATCGACGGCCGCGGCGCCGCCTTGGCCGTCGGGCCGGCACAGGTCGGTGCGCCCAACCGGACCGTTGGGCCCGTGGCTCGGCTGTCAGCGCTCGGGCGGGCAGCCGAGCCCGACGGGTAGTTGTTGCGGACGTTGGCGGAGATGGTCAGGACCACGGTGGCGATGGTGCGGCCGGCGATGACGCTGCCGTCCCCGCCGGCCCGAGCCCTTTCCCGCCGGCTGGCCCGGTGGCTTCAGATGCCGGTCCAGTGTGTGACGGCCTGGATGGGCGCGAGGACAGGGCGCCGCGGCTGGGGCGGCGGGAGAGAGGTGCCTCCGAACGCTTCGTGGAACGCGGACAGCAGGTCGTCGATACGGCGGGTGGGCTCCTTCTTCGGAGGCTGTTTGCGCACCACGGGGGAGATCGTCGCCGGGGTGTGACACGCGGTGGTCTTCTCCCACAGCGGGCGGAAGAATGCGGGCTCCCCTTCCAGTACTTGGACGAGTAGTTCGACGGTCTCCCAGTCGGGCACCGAGGTTCCGTCCAGGAGCCCGGTGATTTCCTCCTCGCTGAGGATGCCGCTCTTGGTGGCCACGGCCCAGGGGGTGGGGCTGCCGGCCCGCAGATGCAGATACCGCAGGGCGGAGTCGAGGGTGTGCGGGCGTGTTCCCCTGTCCCGGCGGGCCTCTGCGTCCTGCCACACCCTCCGCAGGATCACCGGGTCGGCTCCGCATGCCTTCGCGATGGCCTCAGCGTCCTTCCAGCTCGGAAACCGTTCGCCGCTCATCAGGCGTGACAAGAAGCTTGGTGACAGTTTTGTGCGCGCGCCCAGGGCCCGGAGGCTGTGTCCCGATTCCCGCTGAAGACTGCTCAGTACACTCGCCAGGTCATGCGGCCTGGCCATGGTGGGCGGTAACGGCGGAGGGGCGGTCGGCGGCGGCCCTGAAGTCTCGGCGACAGCCGTGGCAGTCTCCCCGTCTGGATCTCTGCCTGTTGTCTCCCCAGGCACGCTCGTGCGGCGAGGAGCGGGCGCCTCGTGACGCGGAGACTGGTACGGCCGTACCCGGTTGAGTGCCCGGTGGATTACCGGGGGCGCGTACTTGCGGCGCACGGTGTCCCGCGTCATGTTCAGCATGCTGCTGATGACTTCCCAGGGCACACTGCACCGGCGAGCCCGGCCGACAACGACGGGGGTCAGTTGCTCGATACGGTGCTGGAGCTCCAGGAACCGCCTCAGCGGTTCTTCCGGAACTTCGCTCGGTATCTCGAGCGCATCGAGCAGTTGTTCAGTGGCTTCGCTCACCGCGGACAGCTCAGCAATCAGGTGCGAGTCGAACTCGTGCGTATCCGGCGGGAGGGACTTCAGCCGGTCACGGTGGGCTGCCTGGCGGCACTTGGTGCCGCAGTACTTTCCAGGGCGCCCGGTGTGTTGCGGATCGAGTTGTCTGCCGCACCGCTTACAGTGGCCCGGCGAAAGTGTGTTCCCCATAACAAAGGCTTCCTGGCTGATGGGCCCGGGCGACGAAAGGGGGACGACGCCCGGGTATCGTGACAGATATTGGTGCTGGCGCATCCGTTTCGTCGGGAACGAACGCGAAGGTGCTGCACCGGGGGCCGGGCGTTGCCGGCCCCCGTACCGTCAGCTCGAAGGCCTGTGCCCGCGGCCGGACTTCCAGACAGCGACCGCCCAGAGAGCTGCAGGGAGTACCACTGCCGCGACGGCAGGAACCCCCGAAGCCTCAGGCACTACGATGAGGGGCGGGAAAGCCATACCGGGCGCCTGATGAGGCTGCTGCGCCAAGTTGCCAGGTGTTGCCGAAGTGTTGACAGGCATATCCGTGGCTGAGACTGGTTTGTTACTGTCGGGACCGCCGGAACGACGCCTCAGGCGTTTGACCGAGAAGCGGCCAGGGGATGCAGAAGTCATTGAGCTTCCTCTGTTCGTAACAGCAATGGAGCGCGAACCCGGGATCTGTGAGAGGTGAGCGGGTTCGCGCTCCGTGACTGTAGTAACACGCACAGGCTAAAGGCCATTCGGACAAATGCTCTCGTTCCCAGGATGATTCAGCCCGTATCGGACAGTTTCGTAGACACTGGATGGTCAAACGGTGTGCAGTCTGCGCAAAGGGCTGAATATTCGCAAAGATCTTGGTATGGCGCGACCCTGCCGTTGATCGGCCACGCTCATCACCTGTGCGTTTGAATTTGAAATTGCATTCGAACCGGAGCCCCCTGATTCCTGCGACCGAATCAAGCTCCGCAGAAATTGAGCCACAGAGCGCATTTTCGGCCGCAGTGCGCTTAACGCCCTACGGGGAGCAGCCGCTCGCGCCACGCCGGCGCCCAGGAGCAGAAAGGCCCCGACACGACGAGCGTGGACGGACAGCCCGTGTGGTGCCGACCGCCGCCGTCGACCGGCACTGCCAGGAGTGCCCCTTCCCTGCCCTCACCGCGCAGGCGCGCCGTCGGTCATCCATCGCCGTACGCTGGCCTTGCTCGGGGATGTCACGGAGGTCTCGTCATGCCCCGCCCCATCTGGTCCGGCGCGACCTCGTTCGGCCTGGTCACGATCCCGGTCAAGGTGGTCAACGCCACGGAGAACCACAACATCTCCTTCCGGCAGGTCCGCCTGGAGGACATGGGCCGGGTGCGCTACCGCAAGGTCTGCGAGATCGACGGGAAGCAGCTCTCCGACGACGAGATCACCCGGGGCTACGAGGTCG
>NZ_JBSFUW010000065.1:0-23173 GCF_053591995.1 Streptomyces sp. NPDC002835
GCCCTCCAGGCCACCGAGGAGGAGGTCCTCGCCCGGCTCACCGACGGGATCTCCGTCGCCGCCGTCAACGGACCGGACTCCGTCGTCGTCGCCGGCGAGGAGGACGAAGTCCTCGCCCTGGCAGAGCAGTTCGCCGCCGAGGGCCGCAAGACCAAGCGGCTGCGGGTCAGCCACGCCTTCCACTCGGCCCGCATGGAGCCCATGCTCGACGCGTTCCGCGCCGTCGCCGAACAGCTCACGTACACCGCGCCGGTCATCGACGTGGTGTCCAACCTGACCGGCGCGATCGCCACCGCAGAAGACCTGTGCACCCCCGGCTACTGGGTGGACCACGTCCGCATGGCCGTCCGCTTCGCCGACGGCGTGCGCGCCGCCCGCGCCGCCGGTGCCACCACCTTCCTCGAACTCGGCCCCGACGGCGTGCTGTCCGCCCTCGCCCAGGACGTCCTCGGCGACGACGCCACCGAATGCGTCCCGCTGCTGCGCACCGGCCGCGGCGAGGAGCAGAGCGCCGTCTCTGCCCTCGCCCGGCTCCATGTGCGCGGGATCGCCGTGGACTGGGCCGCGTACCACGCCCGGACCGGCGCACACCGGGTCCAACTGCCCACGTACGCCTTCCAGCACGAGCGCTACTGGCCCGAGCGGACCACCACCGCCCCGGCCCCCGGCGCCGCCGACAGCGCCCTGTGGGGCGCCGTCGAGCGCGGCGACACCGACGGCGTGGCCGGCATCCTCGGCCTGCGCGACGAACAGCACGCCGGCCTCGCCGCGCTGCTGCCCGCCCTGTCGACGTACCGGCTCCACCACGCCGAGCAGACCCTGCTGGACTCCGCCCGCTACCGCGTCCAGTGGCAGCAGGTCCGCGCGGGCGCCGCCCCCGTCCTGGACGGCACCTGGCTCGTCCTGACCACCGACGCGATCGACGACGCCGAACTCCTCGACGCCCTGCGCGGCCACGGCGCCCGCTTCGCCCGCGTCGAACTGGACGACGCCTGCCTGGATCGCGCCGAACTCGCCGCCCGGCTCACCGCGGCGGGGGAGCACCACGGCCTGCTGTCGCTGCTGCCCCTCGCCGACGCCGCCGACCTCCGGGGGACGGCCCTGCCCGACGGCCTCGCGCTCGGCGTGGTCCTCGCCCAGGCCCTGCACGACACCCAGAGCACCGCACCGCTGTGGACGCTCACCCGGGGGGCCGTCTCCACCGGCGCCGCCGACCCCGTCACCCGGCCCGTCCAGGCCGCCGGCTGGGGCCTGGGCCGGGTGGCCGCCCTCGAACGGCCCCACGCCTTCCACGGTCTGGCCGACCTGCCGGAGACCCTGACCGCGCCCGCCGTGCAGCGCCTCGTCACCGCGCTGGCCACCACCCCGGGCGAGGCCGCGGAGGACCAGCTGGCCGTGCGCGGCAGCGCCGCGTACGCGCGCCGTCTGGTGCGCCGCCCCGCCGCCGAACTCCCCAAGGACGGCGCCTTCACCGCCACCGGCACCGTGCTCGTCACCGGAGGCACCGGCGCGCTGGGCGCCGAGGTCGCCCGCTGGCTCGTCCGGCACGGAGCCGCGCACCTGATCCTCACCAGCCGGCGCGGCCCCGACGCCCCCGGCGCCGCCGCACTGGCCCAGGAGATAAGGACGCTGGGCGCCGAGGTCACCCTCGCCGCCTGCGACGTCGCCGACCGTGACGCGCTGGCCGCCCTGTTGGCCTCCGTACCCACCGAGCACCCGCTGACCGGCGTGGTCCACGCCGCGGGACTCGGCCAGGCCGCCCCGCTCGCCGCGACGCCGCTCGCCGACATGAGCGCGTACGCCTCCGCCAAGATGCTCGGCGCGGCCCACCTCGACGCCCTCCTCGAGGACGAGGACCTCGACTTCTTCGTCCTGTTCTCGTCCGTCGCCGGCGTCTGGGGCAGCGCCGGGCAGAGCGCGTACGCCGCCGCCAACTCCTACCTCGACGCACTCGCCGAACACCGCCGCAGCCGCGGTCTGAGCGCCACCTCCCTGGCCTGGGGCCCCTGGGCCGAGGCCGGCATGGCCACCCACGAGGCCGTCTCCGACAGCCTCGCCCGCCAGGGACTGCGCTTCCTCGCACCGGCCACCGCCCTGGCCGAACTGGGCCGGGCGATCCTCCAGCAGGACACCACCGTCACCGTCGCCGACGTCGACTGGCCCACCTACGTCCCCGTCTTCACCGCCGCCCGCCCCAGCCGCCTCTTCGGCGAACTGCCCGAGGTCCGCGAACTGGCCGCCGCCGCCCCACGGGGCGAAGCCGGCGCCTCAGACTTCGTACGCAAACTCCGCGCCCGGCCGGACTCCGAGCGGGACCGGATGCTGGTCGACCTGGTGCGCCGCGAGGCGGCCACCGTCCTCGGGCACGCCTCCGCCGAGTCCGTCGCCCCCACCCGCGCCTTCCGCGACGCCGGCTTCGACTCGCTGACCGCCGTCGAACTGCGCAAGCGGCTTGCGACCGTCACCGGCCTGGCACTGCCCAGCACCATGGCCTTCGACCACCCGACGCCCGTCGCCCTCGCCGCCTTCCTGCGCGGCGAGATACTCGGCTCCGCCGAGGTACAGGCGGCCCCGCGGGCCGCGCTCGCCGGCCGGTACGACGAACCCGTCGCCGTCGTCGGCATGAGCTGCCGCTTCCCCGGCGGGGTCCGCTCCCCGCAGCAGTTCTGGCAGCTGATCGCCGACGGCGTGGACGCCATCTCCGAATTCCCCGTCAACCGCGGCTGGGACGAGGACCTGTACGACGCCGATCCCGACGCCGGCGGCAAGACGTACTCCACCCGAGGCGGATTCCTGCACGAGGCGGGGGAGTTCGACGCCGGCTTCTTCGGCATCTCCCCGCGCGAGGCCCTCTCCATGGACCCGCAGCAGCGGCTGCTCCTGGAGACCACCTGGGAGGCGTTCGAGTCGGCCGGCATCGACCCGGCCGCCGTGCACGGCAGCCCCACCGGCACCTTCATCGGCTCCACCTACCAGGAGTACGGCACCGGCATGGACGACGCGTCTGCCGGGCACGCCGTCACCGGCACCAGTCCCAGCGTGCTCTCCGGCCGCCTCGCCTACCTCTTCGGCCTCGAAGGCCCGGCCGTCACCGTGGACACCGCCTGCTCCTCCTCGCTGGTGGCCCTCCACCTGGCCTGCCAGTCCCTGCGCAACGGCGAGAGCTCCCTCGCGCTGGCCGGCGGCGCCACCGTCATGACCAACCCCGCCTCGTTCATCGCCTTCAGCCGGCAGCGCGCACTGGCCGTCGACGGCCGCTGCAAGCCCTTCTCCGAGGCCGCCGACGGCATGACCCTTGCCGAAGGCGTCGGCGTCGTCGTCCTCGAACGCCTCTCCGACGCCCGGGCCAACGGACACGACATCCTGGCCGTGGTCCGCGGCTCCGCCATCAACCAGGACGGCGCGTCCAACGGCCTCACCGCCCCCAACGGGCCCTCCCAGCAGCGCGTCATCCGCCAGGCCCTCAGCAACGCGGGCCTGACCGCCGACGACATCACCGCCGTCGAGGCACACGGCACCGGCACGGCCCTCGGCGACCCCATCGAGGCCCAGGCCCTCCAAGCCGTCTACGGACAGGGCCGCGACGCGGAGAACCCGCTGCTGCTCGGCTCGGTCAAGTCCAACATCGGCCACACCCAGTCCGCAGCCGGCGTCGCGGGCGTCATCAAGATGGTCATGGCGCTGCGGGGCGGCCTGCTCCCCGGGACCCTGCACGCCGACGAGCCGTCCTCGCACATCGACTGGAGCGACGGCACCGTCGCCCTGCTGCACACCCCGGCCGCCTGGCCGGCCGGTGAGCGGGCCCGCCGCTGTGCCGTGTCCTCGTTCGGCATCAGCGGCACCAACGCGCACGTGGTCCTGGAAGAGGCCCCGGCCCCCGTCCCGGCCCCGTCCCCCGACGGGCAGCCCAAGGAAACGGTGTCCGCAGCCGACCGGACGATTCCGTGGGTGCTGTCCGCCCGGACCCCCGGCGCCCTGCGGGCCCAGGCCGCACAGCTGGCCGAGCACCTCGACCGCCAGGACGCGGGCGCACGTCCCGCCGACATCGGCCACTCCCTCACCAGTACACGCGCCCTGTTCGAGCACCGGGCCGTGGTCCTCGGCGAGAACGCCGGGCGACTGCGCACCGAACTCGGGGCCCTGGCCGCCGGGGACTCGTCCGCCGCCGTCGTCCACGGCACCGCGGACCTCGACGGCAGGACCGTGTTCGTCTTCCCGGGCCAGGGCTCCCAATGGATGGGCATGGCCGCCGGGCTCCTCGACGAGTCCCCGGTCTTCGCCGAACGCCTGCACGAGTGCGCCGCCGCCCTGTCGGCCTACACCGACTGGTCCCTGGTCGACGTCCTGCGCCGGGCCGACGGCGCGCCCTCGCTGGACCGGGTCGACGTCGTCCAGCCCGCGACCTTCGCCGTCATGGTGTCGCTCGCCCACCTGTGGGCCTCGTACGGCGTCACCCCCGATGCCGTTCTCGGCCACTCGCAGGGCGAGATCGCCGCCGCCGCCGTCGCCGGGGCCCTCACCCTGGACGACGCCGCCCGCGTGGTCGCCCTGCGCAGCCAGGCCATCGCCCGCCGCCTCGCGGGATCCGGCGGCATGGTCTCCGTACCGCTGGCCGCCGAGGACGTCGAGGAGCGGCTCGCGGCTCGCGGCCGGCAGATCTCCGTCGCCGCCGTCAACGGGCCGCGGACCGTCGTCGTCGCCGGCGACCCCGAGGACCTGGACGCGCTCATCGAGGAACTCGCCGCCGAGAACGTACGGGCCCGCCGCATCGCCGTCGACTACGCCTCCCACTCCGCCCAGGTCGAGCAGCTCGAGGACGAACTGCTGACGGCCCTCGCGCCGGTGCGGCCGCGCACCGCCGACATCCCGTTCTTCTCGACCGTGACCGGCGACTGGCTGGACACGGTCGCGCTGGACGCCGCGTACTGGTACCGCAACCTGCGGCGGACCGTGCGCTTCGGCCCGTCCGTAGCCGCGCTGCTCGACCAGGGCCACCAGGTCTTCGTCGAGACCAGCCCGCACACCGTGCTGACGATGGCCGTCCAGGCCGTGGCGGAGGACACCGGGCGCCGGGCCGCCGCCGTCGGCACCCTGCGCCGCGACAAGGGCGGCCTCGACCGCTTCCTGACCTCCCTCGCCGAGGTGTTCGTCCGCGGCCCACGGGTGGACTGGACCCGCGTCCTCGAGGGCACCGGCGGACGCCGGGTCGCCCTGCCCACCTACGCCTTCCAGCGCGAGCACATCTGGGCGCTGCCCGGCAGGCCGCGCACGGCGGGTGAGCAGGACGCGGCGGACGCCACGTTCTGGACCGCCGTCGAGGAGTCGGACGTCGAGTCGCTGGCTGCCGGGCTGCGGATGGAACAGTCCGAACTCGCTCCGCTGCTGCCCGCGCTGGCCGGCTGGCGGCGCCGCAGCCGCGACCGGGCGGCGGTGGACGCCTGGCGCTACCGCGCCGCGTGGAAACCGCTCGGCGGACTGCCCCGGGGCACCCGGCTCACCGGCACCTGGCTCGTCGTCGGCGCCGCAGGCGCCCCCGCCCCCGCCGACGTCACCGAGGCCCTGACGGCCGCCGGCGCCGGCGTACGGCACCTGGCGCTGGACGACGCGCACGCCGACCGGGCCGTGCTCGCCGGACTCCTGGCCGCCGAGAGCGCCGCCCTGACCGAGGACGGCGCGGAGCTCACCGGGATCGTCTCGCTCCTCGCCGCCGACGAGGCCCCGAGCCGGGCCGTGCCCGCGCTCACCACCGGGCTCGCCCTGACGCTCTCCCTCGTCCAGGCCCTCGGCGACTCGGGCGTCGGCGCACCCTTGTGGTGCGTCACCCGGGGCGCCGTGTCCACCGGCCGCGCCGACCGGCTCACCCGCCCCGAACAGGCCCAGATCCACGGCCTGGGCTGGACCGTGGCCCTGGAACACCCCGACCGCTGGGGCGGCGTCGTCGACCTGGCCGAGACCCCGCTGGATGCCCGCGGCCGCGAACGCCTCGCCGCCGTCCTCACCGGAACGACCGGCGAGGACCAACTCGCCCTGCGCTCCTCGGGCGTCCTGGCCCGCCGCATCACCCGGACCACCACGAGCGGCGACATCGGCCAGGACACCTGGCGCCCGCGCGGCACCACCCTGATCACCGGAGGCACCGGCACCCTCGCCCCCCACCTGGCCCGCTGGCTGGCCGGGCAGGGCGCCGAGCACCTCGTGCTCACCAGCCGGCGCGGCGCCGACGCGCCCGGCACCGCCGACCTCGTCGCCGAACTCCGAGAGGCGGGCTGCGAGGCGGAGTTCCGCGGCTGCGACCTCACCGACCGCACGGCCGTCGCCGCCCTCCTGGACGGCCTGACCGCCGAGGGCCGCACGGTACGCACCGTCGTGCACACCGCCGCCGTCATCGAACTGGCCTCCCTGGACGAGACCGGCCCCGAGGCGTTCGCCAGGGTCATCGACGCCAAGGTCGGCGGAGCCCGGCACCTGGACGAACTCCTCGACGACGACCAGCTCGACGCGTTCGTCCTGTACTCCTCCACCGCCGGCATGTGGGGCAGCGGCCGGCACGCCGCGTACGTCGCCGGCAACGCCTACCTCAACGCGCTCGCCGAGCACCGCCGGGCGCGCGGCGCCCGCGCCACCTCCATCTCCTGGGGCATCTGGTCCGACGACCTGAGACTCGGCCGCGTCGACCCCGGCCAGATCCGGCGCAGCGGCCTGAACTTCATGGACCCGCAGCTGGCCCTCACCGGACTGCGCCAGGCCCTGGCCGAGGACGCGCACGTCGTCACCGTCGCCGACATCGACTGGGGCCGCTACCACCCGGTGTTCACCTCCGGGCGGCCCACCGCCCTGTTCGAGGACATCGCCGAGGTGGCGGAGCTGGAGCAGCAGGCCGCCGAACGGCCCACCGGCGACAGCGAGTTCACCGCCCGGCTGCGGGCGCTGTCCGCCGCCGAACAGGACCGGGCGCTGCTCGACCTCGTACGCACCGAAGCGGCCGTCGCCCTCGGGCACGCCTCCCCGGACGTGCTGTCCGAGCAGCGGGCCTTCCGCGACGTCGGCTTCGACTCGCTGACCGCGGTCGACCTGCGCAACCGGCTGTCCGCCGTCACCGGGCTCACCCTGCCCAGCACCATGGTCTTCGACTACCCCAACCCGCTCTCCCTGGTCGAGTTCCTGCGCACGCGGGTCGCCGGCGCCGAGACCGGGACGGCGGCCCCGGCGGCCGTGGCCGCGTCCGCGCCCGGCGACGACGAGCCCATCGCCGTCATCGGCATGAGTTGCCGCTACCCGGGCGGCGTCGCCTCCCCCGAGGACCTGTGGCGGCTGGTCGCCGCCGGCGGCGACGCGACCGGCGACTTCCCCCTCGACCGCGGCTGGGACGCCGACGGGCTCTACGACCCCGATCCTGACCGGCCCGGCAAGACGTACTCGACGCGCGGCGGATTCCTGGACTCCGCGACCGAGTTCGACGCGGCCTTCTTCGGCATCTCGCCGCGCGAGGCCCTGTCGATGGACCCGCAGCAGCGCCTGCTGCTCGAAACCTCCTGGGAGGCACTGGAGCGCGCCGGGATCGACCCGGCCGCGCTGCGCGGCAGCCGCACCGGCACCTTCATCGGCGCCAGTTACCAGGACTACACCTCGGGCGGCTCCGCCCAGGACGGTGCGGAGGGCCACCTCGTCACCGGCACCGTGCCGTCCGTCCTGTCCGGGCGGATCTCCTACACCTTCGGTTTCGAGGGCCCCGCCGTCACCCTTGACACGGCCTGCTCCTCCTCGCTGGTGGCGCTGCACCTTGCGTGCCAGTCGCTGCGGGGCGGCGAGTCCACGCTCGCCCTCGCGGGCGGCGTGAGCATCATGGCCACGCCCAACGCCTTCGTCGGATTCAGCCGCCAGCGCGCCATGGCCGTGGACGGCCGCTGCAAGCCGTACGCCGAGGCCGCCGACGGCATGAGCCTCGCGGAGGGCGTCGGCCTGGTCCTGGTCGAGCGGCTCTCTGACGCGCTGGCCAACGGCCATCGGGTCCTCGCCGTCATCCGCGGTTCCGCCGTCAACCAGGACGGCGCGTCCAACGGTCTGACCGCTCCCAACGGGCCCTCCCAGCAGCGCGTCATCCGCCAGGCACTCGCCAACTCGGGCGTCCGCGCCGCCGACATCGACGCCGTCGAGGGACACGGCACCGGCACCAAACTGGGCGACCCGATCGAGGCGCAGGCCCTGCTCGCGACCTACGGCCAGGACCGCGACGACGAACAGCCGCTGCTGCTCGGCTCGGTCAAGTCCAACATCGGCCACACCCAGATGGCCTCCGGCGTCGCGAGCGTGATCAAGATGATCATGGCCATGCGGCACGGCGCACTGCCCGCCAGCCTCCACATCGACCGGCCCTCCACCCACGTGGACTGGACGGCCGGCGCGATCGAGCTGCTGACCGGGGAACGGGCCTGGCCGCGGACCGGCCGCCCGCGCCGCGCCGCCGTCTCCTCCTTCGGCCTCAGCGGCACCAACGTCCACACGATCCTGGAGCAGGCTCCGGCCGCCGAACCCCAGGAGCCCGAGCCCGCACAGCCCGCTGGTGCGGTCCCGCTCCTGCTGTCCGGCCGCACCGAGGCCGCGCTGCGCGCCCAGGCCGGACGCCTGCTCGACTCCCTCCCGGACCGGCCCGACACGCTGCCCGCCCTGGGCCGGGCCCTGGCCACCGGCCGCGCCGCCCTGGAACACCGGGCCGCCGTCGTCACCGACACGCACCAGGAGGGCGTACGGGCCCTGACCGCCCTGCGCGACGGCCTGCCGGACGCCGCCCTGCTGACCGCCCGCACCGTCGCGCGCGCCCGCACCGCGTTCCTCTTCACCGGCCAGGGCAGCCAGCGGCCCGGCATGGGCCGCGAACTGTACGAGTGCCACCCGGTGTTCGCCGACGCCCTGGACGCCGTACTGGCCCGCTTCGACCTCGAACTGGAACAGCCGCTGCGCGAGGTGATGTTCGCCGCGCCCGGCAGCGCGGAAGCCGCCCTGCTCGACGATACGGCCTGTACCCAACCGGCGCTGTTCGCCCTGGAGGTGGCCCTTCACCGGCTCTTCGAGTCCTGGGGCGTCCGTCCCGGCCACCTGGCCGGGCACTCGATCGGCGAGCTCGCCGCCGCCCATGTGGCCGGGGTGTTCTCCCTGGAGGACGCCTGCATCCTGGTCGCCGCGCGCGGCCGGCTGATGTCGGCCCTGCCCGGCGGGGGCGCGATGGTCTCCGTGGAGGCCACCGAGAAGGAGACCCTTCCGCTGCTGGCCGCCCACGCGGACCGGATGGCGCTCGCCGCCGTCAACGGCCCCCGCTCACTGGTCCTTTCCGGCGACGAGGAGCCGGTCCTCGAGCTCGCGGAGCGCTTCGCCGCCCAGGGCCGCCGGACCAGGCGGCTGCGCGTGAGCCACGCCTTCCACTCGCCGCACATGGACCCGATGCTCGACGCCTTCGCCCGGGTCGCACGCGGCATCACCTACCACGCGCCGACGATCCCCCTGGTCTCGACCGTGACCGGCGAACTCGCCGACTCCGAGCGGCTCTGCACCCCGGAGTACTGGGTCGAGCAGCTGCGTGCCACAGTGCGCTTCGCCGACGCCGCCCGCCGCCTCGCCGAGCTGGACGCGACCGTACTCCTGGAGATCGGCCCGGACGCCCTGCTGAGCGGCGCGGCCCAGGAGGCCGTGGCCGACGAACGGGTCACCGTCGTACCGGCCCTGCGCCGGGACCGCGCCGAGGCCCCGGCACTGACCACCGCCCTGGCCCGCCTGCACACCACCGGCGCACCGGTCGACTGGGCCGCTTTCTTCCCCGGCAGCGGTGCCGGCGCCTTCGAGGACCTGCCGACGTACGCCTTCCAGCGGCAGCGGTACTGGCCGGAGGCCGGGCGGACGGGCATGGCAGGTCCCGCCGCGGACCCGGTGGACGCCGCCTTCTGGGCGGCCGTCGAGCGGGCCGACCTGCCCGCGCTCGGCGCCGACCTCGGCCTGGACGACGCCACGCTGACGGCCGTCGTGCCCGCCCTCACCTCATGGCGGCGCAAGCGCCGCGCCGCGTCGACCGTCGACGGCTGGCGCTACGTCGGCACCTGGAAGCCGCTGCCCGCCGCCCCGGGCACGTTCACCGAACTCACCGGGACCTGGCTCTGCCTGGTGGCGGCCGACGCGCAGGACGGGGACGACGGCGGGGACCTGCTCGACCGCCTCGGCGGCGACCGGGTCACCCTCACCGTGCCGCACCGCGAGACGCGCGACGCCCTCGCCGGACGGCTGCGCGAACTGGCCTCGGACAACGGCGGGTTCAGCGGTGTGCTGTCCCTGCTGGCGCTCCAGGACGACGGCCTGCTGCCGACGGCCACCGCCGTGCAGGCCCTCGGTGACGCCGGGATCGAGGCCCCGCTGTGGTGCCTGACCCGGGGCGCCGTCAGCGTCGGCCGCTCCGACCGGCTCGGCCGGCCCGACCAGGCCACCGTGTGGGGACTGGGCCGTAGCGTGGCCCTGGAGCACCCCGAGCGCTGGGGCGGCCTCCTCGACCTGCCGGAGACCGTCGACGACGCCGCCGTCAGGCGGATCGCGGGGCTGCTCGCGCCGACCGTCAGCACGGACGGGACCGGCGGTCCCGGCGGCGCCGAGGACCAGGTGGCCGTGCGCGCCGCAGGAGTCTACGCCCGCCGGCTGGCCCGCCTCCCGCAGACCGACCGTGCGGACGCCCGCCTGTACGCCCCCACCGGCACCGTTCTGATCACCGGCGGCACCGGCGGGATCGGCGCGCACGTCGCCCGCCGGCTCGCCGCCCGCGGCGCCGCACACCTGCTGCTCGTCAGCCGGCGCGGCTCCGACGCGCCCGGCGCCGCGGAACTCCACGCGGAACTCACCGAGCTGGGCGCCCGCGTCACCCTGTCCGCCTGCGACACCGCCGACCGCGACGCGCTGGCCCGCGTCCTGGCCGGCGTACCGGCGGACCAGCCGCTGACCGCCGTCTTCCACGCGGCGGGCGTCGTCGAGGACGGCGTCCTCGACACGCTCACCCCGGAGGCGTTCGCCGCCGTCCTCGCCCCCAAGGCCACGGCCGCGCGACACCTGCACGAACTGACCCGCGAGACGGACCTGGCGGCCTTCGTGCTGTTCTCGTCCACCGCGGCGAGCCTCGGCGCGGCCGGCCAGGCCAACTACGCCGCCGCCAACGCCTTCCTGGACGCCTTCGCCGAGTACCGGCGCGGGCAGAGCCTGCCCGCGACCTCCGTCGCCTGGGGCCCGTGGGCCGGCACCGGCATGGCCGGCGACGGGACCGGCGTCGGGGCCCGGGTCCGCCGGGGCGGCTACACGCCCATGGCGCCGGAACTCGCCCTCGACACCCTGACCTCGGCCCTCGACCACGAGAGCCCGGCCGCCCTGACCGTGGCGGACATCGACTGGGACCGGTTCGCCCAGGTGTTCACCGCGCTGCGGCCCACCCCCCTGATCGCCGACCTCGCCGGACCCCGGGGCGCCGCCACGGCGAAACCGGCCGCCGGAGACGACAACGGGCTGCGACAGCGGCTCACTGCCCTCCCCGCGGCCGGGCGCGCCAAGTCCGTGCTCGACTTCCTGCGGGCCCAGGTCGCCGCCGTACTCGGCCACGCCGACGCCACCGCCATCGGCGCCGACCAGGCGTTCACCGACCTCGGCTTCGACTCGCTGACCATCGTCGAACTGCGCAACACCCTCACCGCGACCACCGGCCTGCGACTGCCCGCCGCCCTCGTCTACGACCATCCGACGCCGCAAGACCTCGCCGCGCACCTGCTCGCCGAGCTGCTGGGCGACGCCGAGCCGCAGGACCGGGCCGCGGCCGCCCCCGGGACCGCCACGGACCAGGACCCGATCGTGATCGTCGGCATGGGCTGCCGGTTCCCTGGCGGGGTCGCCTCGCCCGAGGACCTGTGGCGGCTCCTCGCGAACGGCGAGGACGCCATCTCCGCCTTCCCCGCCGACCGCGGCTGGGACCTCGACACCCTCGGCCGGGGCGGCTCCGCCACCCTGGAGGGCGGATTCCTCGACGGCGTCGGCCGGTTCGACGCCCGCTTCTTCGGCATCTCGCCCCGCGAGGCCCTCGCCATGGACCCGCAGCAGCGTCTGCTCCTCGAAACCTCCTGGGAGGCCCTGGAACGGGCCGGCATCGCCCCCGACTCGCTGCGCGCCAGCGCCACCGGCGTGTTCATCGGCACCAACGGCCAGGACTACACCTCCGTCCTGCGCCGCGGCACCGCCGACGTCCAGGGCCACGTCGCCACCGGCAACACCGCCAGCGTGATGTCCGGACGCCTCTCCTACACTCTGGGCCTGGAGGGCCCGGCCGTCACCGTCGACACCGCCTGCTCCTCCTCCCTCGTCGCCCTCCACCTCGGCGTCCGCGCGCTGCGCGGCGGCGAATGTTCCCTCGTCCTCGCCGGCGGTGTGTCGGTGATGTCGAGCCCCGACTCGTTCATCGAGTTCTCCGCCCAGGGCGGCCTCGCCCCCGACGGCCGCTGCAAGGCCTTCGCCGACGAGGCGGATGGCACCTCCTGGTCGGAGGGCGCGGGCGTCCTCGTCCTGGAACGCCTCTCCGACGCCCGCCGCCACGGCCACACCGTCCTCGCCGTGCTGCGCGGCGCCGCCGTCAACCAGGACGGCGCCTCCAACGGACTGACCGCACCCAACGGCCGCGCCCAGCAGCGCGTCATCCGCCAGGCACTGGCCGACGCGGGCCTCGCGCCCGCCGACGTCGACGCCGTCGAGGCACACGGCACCGGCACCCCGCTCGGCGACCCGATCGAGGCCGGCGCCCTGATCGCCGCGTACGGACAGGACCGGGAACGGCCGCTGCTCCTCGGCACCGTCAAGTCCAACCTGGGCCACACCCAGGCGGCCGCCGGCATGGCCGGCGTCATCAAGATGGTGATGGCCATGCGGCACGGCGTGCTGCCGCGGACCCTGCACATCAACACTCCGTCCACGCACGTGGAATGGGCCGACGAAGCCGTCACCCTGGTCCGCGAGGAGCAGACCTGGCCCGCGACCGGACGCCCGCGCCGCTCCGGTGTCTCCGCCTTCGGCGTCAGCGGCACCAACGCCCACGTGATCGTCGAACAGGCCCCGCCCGCACCCGACCCGGACACGGCCCCGGCCGCCCCGTCGGTGACGCCGTGGGTGGTGCCGTGGGTGGTGTCCGCCAAGTCCGCCGCCGCGCTCGACGCCCAGATTGCGCGACTGGCCGAGTGCACGGACGAGCCCGCGCAGGACGTCGGCCTCTCGCTCGCCGCCGGACGCACCCACTTCGCGCACCGGGCCGTGCTCACGGCTGGCACGGAGATCGCCCGCGGCACGGCCGCCGAGCGTTCCCTCGCGGTGCTCTTCTCCGGCCAGGGCTCGCAGCGCCCGGGCATGGGCCGCGAACTGTACGAGCGCTTCCCGGTGTTCGCCGCAGCCTTCGACGCCGCCTGCGCCGGGCTCGACCAGGAACTGGACCGCCCGCTGCGCGAGGTGGTCTGGGGCACGGACGCCGCCCTGGCCGACCGTACGCAGTACGCGCAGGCCGGCCTGTTCGCGGTCGAGGTCGCGCTGTACCGGCTGGCCGAATCGCTGGGCGTACAGCCCGACTTCGTCGCCGGTCACTCGATCGGCGAGGTGACCGCCGCCCACGTCGCGGGCGTCCTCACCCTCGCCGACGCGTGCACCCTGGTGGCCGCGCGCGGCCGCCTGATGGAGGCCCTGCCCGAAGGCGGAGCCATGTCCGCGCTCCAGGCGACGGAGGACGAAGTCCGCCCGCTGCTCGGCGAGTTCGTGTCCCTCGCCGCCGTCAACGGACCGAACTCGGTCGTCGTGTCCGGCGCGGCCGACGCGGTGGAGGCCCTGCGGGCCGAGTTCGCGCGGACCGGACGCAGGACCACTTCCCTGCGGGTCTCGCACGCCTTCCACTCGCCGCTCATGGAACCGATGCTGGACGCCTTCCGGCAGGTCGTCTCCCGGCTGTCGTTCGCCGCGCCGCCGCTGCTGCCGCTCGTTTCGAACGTGACGGGCGGGGTCGCGACTGCGGAGCTGCTGTGCGACCCGGAGTACTGGGTGCGTCACGTCCGCGAGACCGTCCGGTTTGCCGACGGCGTACGCGCCCTCGGCGACGCGGGAGCGAACGCCTTCCTCGAACTGGGCCCGGACGGAGTCCTGGCGGCCCTCGCCGAGGAGAACCTCCCCGGCGGGAACCTCGTGTTCACCCCCGCCCTGCGCAGGGACCGTCCCGAGGAGGCCGCGCTCGTCACCGCCCTGGCGCGGCTGCACGTCAGCGGCGTCCCGGTCGACTGGACCCTGCTGTACGAGGGCACCGGCGCCCGCCGCACCGACCTGCCCACCTACCCCTTCCAGCGGGAGCTGTACTGGCCCGAGCCCACGGCCCTGCCCGCACCGGGGCGCGCCGTGCAGGAGCGGAACGAGCACGACGCGGCCTTCTGGACGGCGGTGGAACGAGGCGACCTGCCCGCACTCTCCGCCACCCTGGGCCTCTCCGACGACGCGGCGCTGTCGTCGCTCGTCCCGGCCCTGTCCGCATGGCGCCGCGGGCACGAAGAGGACACGGTGGTGGACGGCTGGCGCTACCGGGTGACCTGGCAGCCGCTCGGCACGGCCCCGGCCGACGCCCTCGGCGGCGCCTGGCTGGCGCTCGTCCCGGAGGGCAACCCGGACGACGCGTGGGCGGCCGCGATCACGGCCGCCCTCGGACCGGACGCGGTACGCGTCGCGGTCGACCCGGCCGACGCCGACGGCCTCGCGAGCGAGCTGGCCGGGCTGTCCGAGCTGACCAGCCTTGGCCGGCGGTTCGACGGCGTGCTGTCCCTGCTGTCCCTGTCGCCGGACACGCCCACCCTGCCCGACGACCTGGCGGCCGCCCTTGCCGAGGCCGGAGTCGAGGCCCCGCTGTGGTGGGTCACCCGGGGAGCCGTGTCGGTCGGCCGCGCCGACGCGCCCGCCGATCCGGCGCAGGCCGCCGGGTGGGGCATCGGCCGGGTCGCGGGACTCGAACACCCCGACCGCTGGGGCGGGCTGATCGACGTGGCCGAGGCGCCCGACGCACGGGCCGCCGCCCGACTGCGCGCCGTCCTCGCCGCCGGTTCGGCTGGTTCGGTCGGTTCCGCAGGCTCTGGGGGCTCCGGAGGCTTCGGCGGTGAGGACCAGCTGGCGCTGCGCCCGTCCGGTGTCTACGCTCGCCGTCTCGTACGGTCGGCCGCCGACCCGGGAGCGGACGTCTGGACACCGTCCGGGACCGTGCTGGTCGTCGGGGACACCGATGGATTCGGCGGACACACCGCCCGCTGGCTGGCCCGCCAGGGCGCCGCCCATGTGCTGCTCGTCGGCACGAGCGCCCCTGACGCCGCCACCGGCGCCGAGCTCCGCGACCGGCTGGCCGAACACGGAGCCACGCTCACCCTCGCCACCGCCGCTCCGGACGACCCGGCCGCGCTCGCGGAGATCCTGTCCGCGATCCCGTCCGACCAGCCGCTGACCGCGGTGATGCACACCGGGTACGGAGCCGGGGCGACGCGAACACAGCAGCTGCGGACCGGAGTCGAGACTCTGGAAGCCGTACTCGAAGAAGCGCTCGGAGAACGGGAGTTGGACGCCTTCGTGCTGTTCGCCTCGATCGCCGGCGTCTGGGGCGTCCGCGGCCAGGGCGACGGGGCCGCGGCGAGCGCCTGGCTCGACGCCTTCGCCGAGCGCCGCCGCTCCGCCGGCCACGCCGCCCTCGCCGTGGCCTGGGGAGCCTGGTCCGGACTGACCGAGGACTCCCTCGACCGGCATCTGCGGCTCAGTGGGCTGCCGTCGATGGACACCGAGCGGGCTCTGACCGCCATGCGCCGGGCCACCGGGGACGGCACGGCGTCCGTGGTCGTCGCCGACGTGGAATGGGAGCGCTTCGCGCCCGCCTTCGGCCAGGCCCGGCCGAGCGCGCTGTTCGCCGCAATCCCCGAGGCGAGCATCGCGTCGGCACCCGCCGAAGAAGAGACCCGTGCCGCTGCCGGCACGGGCACCGCGGCCGCGCTGCGCGCCGAACTCCTCGCCAGGCCCGAGGGCGCCGAGCGCGACGACGTGCTGCTGGCCCTCGTACGCCGCGAAGTGGCCGCCGTACTCGGCTACCCGGACGTCGAGGCCATCCCCGTGGACCAGGCGTTCAAGGACCTCGGCTTCGACTCGCTGACCGCCGTGGACCTGCGCAACCAGCTGGGCGCGGCCACCGGCCTGACCTTGCCGGCCACCCTCGTCTTCGACCACCCGACTCCGGTGGCCCTCGCCGCGCAACTGCGCGCGGAACTGCTGGAGGAACTGGACGAAGGGGAGCAGGCCGCTCCGGCCGAATCGGCAGGCACGGCCGCCGGCGCGGGAGCCGGCACCGCCGAGGACCCGATCGTCATCGTCGGCATGAGCTGCCGCTACCCCGGCGGCGTGCAGTCCCCCGAGGACCTGTGGCTGCTGCTGCGCGCCGAGGTCGACGCCATCGGCACCTTCCCGGCCGACCGCGGCTGGGACCTGGAGCGGCTCACCCACGGCGACGCGGAAGGCCGCGGCCGCAGCGTCACGCAGAACGGCGGCTTCCTCCACGACGTCGCCGACTTCGACGCCGCCTTCTTCGGCATCTCGCCGCGCGAGGCGCTGATCGTCGACCCGCAGCAGCGGATCGTGCTGGAGGCGGCCTGGGAGGCCCTGGAACGGACCGGCGTCGATCCGCACACCCTGCGCGGAGGCGACACCGGCGTGTTCATCGGCGGCGGCAGCGGCGACTACCGGCCCGCCATCGGGCAGCTCGGCCACGTCGAGACCGCCCAGTCCGCCAGCCTGCTGTCCGGCCGTCTCTCGTACACCCTGGGCCTGGAAGGGCCCTCGGTGACCGTGGACACCGCCTGCTCCTCCTCGCTGGTCGCGCTGCACCTCGCCGCGCAGGCCCTGCGGGCGGGGGAGTGCGCCATGGCGCTGGCCGGCGGCGTGACCGTCATGTCCAGCCCCGTCGGCTTCGTCGAGTTCGGCGAGATGGGCGCCCTGTCCCCGGACGGCCGCTGCCGGGCGTTCGCCGAATCGGCGAACGGCACCGGCTGGTCGGAGGGCGTCGGCATGCTCGTCGTCGAACGGCTCTCCGACGCCCGCCGCAACGGCCACGAGGTCCTCGCCGTCCTCCGCGGCTCCGCCGTCAACCAGGACGGCGCGAGCAACGGCCTCACCGCCCCGAACGGCCCGTCCCAGCGCCGCGTGATCCGGCGCGCCCTGGCCAACGCCCGGCTGACCACGGCCGAGGTGGACGCCGTGGAGGCGCACGGCACCGGCACCAGGCTGGGCGACCCGATCGAGGCGCAGGCGCTGCTGGCCACGTACGGCCGGGGTCGGGACGCGGCACAGCCGCTGCTGCTCGGCACGGTCAAGTCGAACATCGGGCACACACAGGCCGCCGCGGGCGTCGCCGGAGTGATCAAGATGATCATGTCGATGCGGCACGGCGTCCTGCCGAAGACCCTCCACCTGGACGCGCCCTCCTCGCACGTCGACTGGACGGCCGGCGCGGTCGGCCTCCTCGCCGAGGAGACCGCCTGGCCGCACACCGGCCGCCCGCGCCGCGCCGGCGTCTCCTCCTTCGGCGCCAGCGGCACCAACGCCCACATCATCCTGGAGCAGGCGACCGACCCCATGCAGGACGAACCGCTCGCAGAAGCACGGCAGTTGCCCGAACCGGCCACCACCGGCACCACACCCGTACGCGCTGTCGCAGGCGGGCGGGACACCATCGGCGGGGCACCCGTACACGATTCGGCGGGCGTGCCGGATACCACCGGCACCACACCCGTACGCATCCCCGTGCCCGTGTCCGCCACCACTTCCGGCGCCCTGCGGGCCCAGGCCGCCCGTCTGCACGCCCACGTCACCGAGCGGCCGGACCTCGCGGTCGCCGACCTCGGCTACTCGCTGGCGACCACCCGGTCCTCCTTCGACCACCGGGCCGCCGTCCTCGCGGGCGACCGGGACGAGCTCCTGACCGGCCTGGCGGCGCTCGCCGACGGCCGCACCGGACCGCACTTCCTGTGCGGCGAGGCCGCCTCCCGCAGCCGCAAGACCGCGTTCCTGTTCTCCGGCCAGGGCGCCCAGCGCCCCGGCGCGGGACGCGAACTTCACTCCGCCCAGCCCGTGTTCGCCCGCGCTCTCGACGAGGTGACCGCCCGGTTCGACCTGGAGCTCGACCGGCCGCTGCACGAGCTCCTGTTCGCGGACGAGGGCACTCCCGAGGCCGCCCTGCTCGACCACACCGGCTACACCCAGCCGGCCCTGTTCGCGATCGAGGTGGCCCTCTACCGGCTCGTCGAATCGTGGGGCCTGCGCCCCGACTTCGTCGCCGGGCACTCCATCGGTGAGATCGCCGCCGCCCACGTCGCGGGAGTGTTCTCCCTGGACGACGCCTGCGCCCTGGTGGCGGCCCGGGCCCGGCTGATGGCCGCACTGCCCGGCGGCGGTGCGATGGCCGCCCTCCAGGCGACCGAGGACGAGGTACGGGAACGCCTCGCGGAGACCGACGGCGAACGGGTGTCGGTGGCGGCGGTCAACGGCCCCCGGGCCGTCGTCGTCGCCGGCGACGAGGCCGCCGTGGACCGGATCGCCCGGGCCTTCGCCGACGCGGGCCGCAAGACTAGGCGTTTGCGGGTCAGCCATGCATTTCACTCCGTGCACATGGACGCCATGCTCGACGACTTCGCACGGGTGGCCCGGGGCATCGGCTACACCGCCCCGAGCCTGCCCCTCGTGTCGAACCTGACCGGCGAACCGGCCGACGCCGAGCTGGTGTGCACCCCCGACTACTGGGTGCGGCACGTCCGCGAGACCGTACGGTTCGGCGACGGGCTGCGCGCCCTGGCCGCCCGCGGCGTCACCCGGTTCCTCGAACTCGGCCCGGACGCCACCCTGTCCGCCCTCGCCCAGGATCTCGACGGCGCGCCGCCGGCCGCCACTGTGACCGCCGTACCGGCCCTGCGCAAGGGGCGCGGCGAGCAGGACACCCTCCTCTACGCCGTCGCCCGGCTGCACATCGAGGGCTGCGCCCCGCACTGGCCGTCCGTCTTCGCGGGCACCGGAGCCCGCCGGGCGCCGCTGCCGACGTACGCCTTCCAGCGCGAGCGGTACTGGGCCCACGGCACCCCGGCCGCGGCGACGACCCCGGCCGCCACGGCCGGCGGAACGGACGACGCGTTCTGGACCGCCGTACGCTCCGAGCCCTTCGACTCGCTCGCCGGGGCCCTCGACGTCGACAGCGACGCACTGTCCAAGGTGCTCCCCGCCCTCGACCACTGGCGCCGCCGCGCCGAGGAGACCGCTGTCGACGGCTGGCGCCAGCACATCACCTGGCAGCCGCTCGCGGGCGCCGGGAACAGCACCGCCCCGCTCGCCGGGACCTGGCTCGTCGTCCTCCCCGCCGCGCGTGCCGGCGATCCCTGGACGGAGGCCCTCCTCGGCCGCCTCGGCCCGGACGCCGTCCGCTTCGAGATCACCCCGGACGCCGACGCCGACCGGGACACGCTCGCCAAGCGACTGCGTGAACTGGCCTCCTCGGCAGGCGGGTTCACGGGCGTCGTTTCCCTCCTCGCCCTCGAGGAGACCGGCGAGGTCCCGCAGGGCGTGGCACTGACCGCCACCCTCCTGCAGTCGCTCGGCGACGTCGACCTGACCGCACCCCTGTGGTGCGTCACCCGGGGCGCGGTCGCCGTGTCCGCCGGCGAGCCCGTACCGGGACTGGCCCAGGCCGCCGTCTGGGGCCTCGGCCGGGTCGCCGCCCTCGAATACCCGCAGCGCTGGGGCGGCCTGATCGACCTCCCGGCCGAGCCCACCGAGGCCGCCTCGGCCGCCGACCGGCTCGCCTCCTTCCTCGCCGCACCGGACGGGGAGGACCAGGTCGCCATCAGGTCCGGGACACTCCACGGCCGCAGGCTGACCCCGCTGCCGGCCGACCGTACGGCCGCCACGGCGCCCACCCGCACCTGGGACCCGGAAGGCACCGTCCTGATCACCGGCGGCACCGGCGCCCTCGGCGCGCACGTCGCCCGCCGTCTCACCGCCGCCGGCGCCCGCCACCTGGTCCTGCTCAGCCGCAGCGGCCCCGACGCCCCCGGCGCCACCGCCCTACGCGCCGAACTGGCCGAAGCAGGAGCCGAGGTCACCCTCACCGCCTGCGACGCCGCCGATCGTGCGGCACTGACCGGCGTCCTCGCCGCCATCCCCGACACGGCGCCCCTGACCGCCGTCGTCCACGCCGCCGGCGTACTCGACGACGCCGTCATCGACAGCCTCACCCCCGACCGGTTCGCCGCCGTCTTCCGCGCCAAGGTCACCTCCGCGCTGCTGCTCGACGAACTCACCCGGGACCTGGACCTGGCGGTGTTCGCCCTCTTCTCCTCCGCCTCCGCGGCCGTCGGCAACCCCGGCCAGGGCAACTACGCGGCGGCCAACGCCGTCCTCGACGCCCTCGCCGAACAGCGCCGCTCCCGCGGCCTCGCCGCCACCTCCCTCGCCTGGGGCGCCTGGGCCGGAGCGGGCATGGCAGCCGCCGACCGCGCGGCCGGAGCAGCCGACCGGGCCGGCATCCGGCCCCTCGACCCGGACCTGGCCGTCACGGCCCTGCGCCGCGCCGTGCTGGACCCCGAGCCGACCACCGTCATCTCCGATGTCGAACCCGGCCGGTTCGTCCGCGCCTTCACGGCCGTACGCCCCAGTCGGCTGCTCGCCGGCCTCCGCGTACCCCAGACGGCGGACACACCCGGCGCGCCGGCCGTCCCCGAGCAGCGCGCCGAACTGGCCGCGCTGCCCGAGGCCCGGCGCGAGGCGGCCGTACTCCAGCTCGTACGCACCCGGGCCGCCGAGGTCCTCGGACTGAGCGGAACGGCGGCCGTCGGCCCGGAGAAGGCGTTCCGCGACCTCGGGTTCGACTCCCTGGCCGCCGTGGAACTGCGCAACCAACTCACCGCGGCCACCGGCCTCGAACTGTCCGCCATCCTCGTCTTCGACCACCCGACCCCGGCCGACCTCGCCGAGCACATCGCCCGGCGCCTGGACCCGGCCGCGGCCGGCGACGCCGCCGAAGCAGACGACCTGGACAAGGCACGCCTCCAGACTCTGCTGGCGTCCGTGTCCGTCTCCCAACTGCGCCGCATCGGCGTACTCGAACCGCTGCTGAAGCTGGCAGCCGAGAACGGCCGGGACGAAGAGCCCGCCGACGCGCCGGACCAGGAAGCCGCGTACGCCGACTCCATCGACGCGATGGACGTCGACGCACTGGTCCAGGCAGTCCTCAACCCGACCGCGTCCGACCCCACAGCCGCACCGGCCCCCCACGACGAACCGCAGGACTGACGGTGCAGACGGAGCAGAACATGGCCACGCCCACGCCCACGCCCCACGACAAGGTCGTCGAAGCGCTCCGGTCCTCGATGAAGGAGACCGAGCGGTTGCGGCGCCAGAACCTGAACCTGGTCGCCGCCGCCACCGAACCCGTCGCCATCGTCGCGATGAGCTGCCGCTACCCGGGCGGAGTCCACTCGCCCGAAGACCTGTGGGACCTGGTCGCGGCCGGAACCGACGCCATGTCGGACTTCCCGGCCGACCGGGGCTGGGACCTCGACGCCCTGCGCGGCGCCGGAGTCGACGCCCGCGGCCACGGCGTGAGCCGGGGCGGCGGATTCCTCGACGACGTGGCCGGCTTCGACGCCGACTTCTTCGGCATCTCACCCAGAGAAGCCGCGTCGATGGACCCGCAGCAACGGCTGCTCCTCGAAACCTCGTGGGAGGCGTTCGAGCGCGCCGGGATCGACCCGTCCCGGCTGCGCGGCAGCCGCACCGGCGTCTTCATGGGCACCAACGGACAGGACTACGCCTACCTGCTCGTCCGGACCCTCGACGATGCAACAGGAGACATCGGCACCGGCATCGCCGCCAGCGCCGTCTCCGGCCGGCTCGCCTACCAACTCGGCCTCGAAGGCCCTGCGGTGACCGTCGACACCGCCTGCTCCTCGTCCCTCGTCGCCCTGCACTGGGCGGTCCAGTCCCTGCGGACGGGCGAGTGCTCACTCGCCCTGGCAGGCGGCGTGAACATCATGTCCACGCCCGGCTCCCTGATGGAGTTCAGCCGACAGGGCGGGCTGGCCGGCGACGGGCGTTGCAAGGCGTTCGCGGACGCCGCCGACGGCACCGGCTGGTCCGAGGGCGTCGGCGTACTCGCCCTGGAACGGCTCTCGGACGCCGTACGCAACGGGCGCCGCGTCCTCGGCGTCGTACGCGGCTCCGCCGTCAACCAGGACGGCGCCAGCAACGGCTTCACCGCGCCGAACGGCCCGTCGCAGCAGCGGGTGATCCGGCAGGCGTTGGCGGCCGCCGGGCTGACGGCGGCCGATGTGGATGTGGTGGAGGGGCACGGTACGGGTACGCCGCTGGGCGACCCGATCGAGGCGCAGGCGTTGCTCGCCACGTACGGCCGGGAGCGGGGGCCGGGCGACAGGCCGCTGTGGCTGGGCTCGGTGAAGTCGAACATCGGGCACACGCAGGCGGCCGCTGGTGTGGCCGGTGTGATCAAGATGGTGATGGCGATGCGGGCGGGCGTGCTGCCGCGCACCCTGCACGTGGACGCGCCCTCCAGCCACGTCGACTGGACGGCGGGCGGCGTACGGCTGCTCACCGAGGCCGCCGAGTGGCCGGCCGGTGAGCGTTCACGCCGAGCGGCCGTCTCCTCGTTCGGCATCAGCGGCACGAACGCGCACGTCGTGCTCGAGGAAGGCCCGGCGCAACCGAGCGCCGAACCCTCGGACGCGGCGGTCCTCGCCCCGTGGCCGGTCTCCGGTAAGTCGGTGGCCGCGCTGGATGCGCAGGTGGAGCGGCTGTCGGGGGTGACGGGTTCCGCGGTCGACGTGGGTCTCTCGCTGGCGGTCTCACGGGGGCACTTCGCACACCGAGCGGTGCGTGTGGAGGGTGTCGAGATCGCGCGCGGAGAGGCCCGTGAGGGGTCGCTCGCCTTCCTCTTCTCGGGGCAGGGTTCGCAGCGGTTGGGGATGGGGCGGGGGTTGTATGCCCGGTTCCCGGTGTTCGCGGAGGCTTTCGATGCGGTGTGTGCGGAGCTGGATGTGTCGGTGCGGGAGGTGGTGTGGGGTGAGGACGG
>NZ_JBSFUW010000066.1:0-21367 GCF_053591995.1 Streptomyces sp. NPDC002835
TCCCCGGAGCAGGTCGAGAACGCGGCGGAGATCGGCATGGAGCACAACCTCGGCCTCACCTGCGACCCGGTCGGCGGCCTGGTCCAGATCCCCTGCATCGAGCGCAACGGCATGGCCGGGGTGAAGGCGGTGACCGCGGCCCGGATGGCCATGCGCGGCGACGGCCGCCACCACGTCTCCCTGGACAAGGTCATCAAGACCATGAAGGAGACCGGCGCGGACATGAAGGTGAAGTACAAGGAGACCGCCCGCGGTGGCCTCGCCGTCAACGTCATCGAGTGCTGAGGGGGTGGCAAAGCGGTGCTCATCGACACGTTCGGTCGCGTCGCCACCGACCTTCGGGTCTCGCTCACCGACCGGTGCAACCTGCGCTGTACGTACTGCATGCCGGAAGAGGGCCTGCAGTGGCTGGCCAAGCCCGGCCTGCTCACCGACGACGAGATCGTCCGGCTGATCCGCATCGCGGTCACCGGCCTGGGCATCACCGAGGTCCGCTTCACCGGGGGCGAACCGCTGCTGCGGCCCGGCCTCGTGGGCATCGTCGAGCGCTGCGCCGCCCTCGAACCCCGCCCTCGGATGTCGCTGACCACCAACGGCATCGGGCTGCAGCGCACCGCCCAGGCGCTGAGGAACGCGGGCCTGGACCGGGTCAACGTCTCGCTGGACACCCTGCGCCCGGACGTCTTCAAGGCCCTGACCCGCCGAGACCGCCACCGGGACGTGCTGAAGGGCCTGGAAGGGGCCCGCGCCGCGGGTCTCACCCCGGTCAAGGTCAACGCCGTACTGATGCCCGGCCTCAACGACGACGAGGCGCCCGACCTTGCTCGCCTGGGCCGTGGACAACGGCTACGAGCTCCGCTTCATCGAGCAGATGCCGCTGGACGCCCAGCACGGCTGGAAGCGCGACGCGATGATCACCGCAGGCGACGTTCTTCAGAGCCTGCGCACCCGCTTCACCCTCACCCCCGAGCCGGACGAGGCCCGCGGCTCCGCGCCCGCCGAGCGCTGGATCGTCGACGACGGCCCGGTCCGGGTGGGCGTCATCGCCTCCGTCACCCGGCCCTTCTGCCGCGCCTGCGACCGCACCCGGCTCACGGCCGACGGCCAGGTGCGCACCTGCCTGTTCGCGAGCGAGGAGTCCGATCTGCGCGAGGCGTTGCGTTCCGGGGCGCCCGACGAGGAGATCGCGCGGCTGTGGCAGACGGCGATGCGGGGCAAGAAGGCCGCATCCGGGCTCGACGACCCGTCCTTCCTGCAGCCCCAGCGGCCGATGTCGGCGATCGGCGGCTGACGCCACCCGGACGTCGAGCGGCACGACGTCCCCGAGGAAGCGGACGCCCACAGGATTCAACACTTCGGCCACCAGCACGTACAGAACCGGGAGCAACGCATGGGACGGGTCACCGAGCGACGGCGCGTGCTGCGCATTCGGGACGGTGTGGTGAGCACCCGCCCGGACACACTGGTCGCCGAGGAACCACTGGAGATCCGGCTGAACGGCAAGCCGCTGGCGATCACCATGCGCACGCCAGGCGACGACTTCGCGCTGGCTGCCGGATTCCTGGTGAGCGAGGGCGTCCTCGGCCACGCCGAGGACGTGGCGAACATCGTGTACTGCGCGGGCGCCACGAATGACGGTTCGAACACGTACAACGTCGTCGACGTGCAGCTCGCCCCCGGCGTGCCGGTGCCCGACATCACGCTCGAGCGGAACGTGTACACCACCTCCTCCTGCGGGCTGTGCGGCAAGGCCAGCCTGGAGGCCGTGCGGACCACCGCCCGCGGGCCGATCTCCGACGTCCCCCCGGTCCGGGTCGCCCCCGAGCTGCTGGCCGCCCTGCCCGACCGACTGCGGGCCGCGCAACGGGTGTTCGACCGGACCGGCGGCCTGCACGCCGCCGGACTGTTCTCGCCCGAGGGCGAACTGCTGGACCTGCGGGAGGACGTGGGCCGTCACAACGCCGTCGACAAGCTGATCGGCCGCGCGCTCCAGTCCGGCGAACTGCCGCTGTCCCGGTGCATTTTGCTGGTGTCCGGGCGGGCGTCCTTCGAGCTGGCCCAGAAGGCGGTCATGGCAGGCATCCCGGTACTGGCCGCGGTCTCGGCACCGTCCTCCCTCGCGGTGGACCTGGCGGCGGAGACCGGGCTCACACTCATCGGCTTCTTGCGCGGCAGCTCCATGAACGTGTACGCGGGCGAGCAGCGCCTCGACCTGCGGGCCGCGGCCGCAGCGCCGGGCGTCGCACCGGCGACATCGACGTCCTCGACACGAGCCGCACCACAGAAGCAGAACTCGGGCGTACATCCGACATCCGGCACGCCACGGCAGCCGGAAGGGGGGCTCGCGACGTGAGCCAGTACGTGACCCGGCTCGGCAGGCGCCGCGGCCCCGCCTCCAAAACCCTCTCCGGCCCGCCCCGATTGCCACTTTCCGGCCCCCATCGCCGCCCCCGCCGCGTCGCGATGCTCAGCGTGCACACTTCCCCGCTGCATCAGCCGGGCACGGGCGACGCCGGCGGCATGAACGTGTACATCGTCGAGCTGGCCAAGCGGCTTGCCACGATCGACGTCGAGGTGGAGATCTTCACCCGCGCCACCTCCGCCGCGCTCCCGCCCGTTGTCGAGCTTGCGCCCGGTGTCCTCGTGCGGCACGTCGACGCGGGGCCGTACGAGGGGCTGGCCAAGGAGGACCTACCGGCCCAGTTGTGCGCCTTCACGCACGGCGTGATGCAGGCCTGGGCGGGCCACCGCCCCGGTCACTACGACCTGGTCCACTCGCACTACTGGCTCTCCGGCCATGTCGGCTGGCTCGCCGCCGAACGGTGGGGCGTCCCGCTCGTGCACGCCATGCACACCATGGCCAAGGTCAAGAACGCCGCCCTCGCCGGGGGCGACACCCCCGAACCCGCCTCCCGCGTCCTCGGTGAGACGCAGGTCGTCCGGGCCGCCGACCGGCTGATAGCCAACACCGAGAAGGAGGCGGAGGAGCTGCTCCGCCACTACGACGCCGACACCGGCCGGGTCGCCGTCGTCCACCCAGGGGTCGACCTGGAGCGCTTCCGGCCCGTCGCCTCCGGCGTCGAGGCCGGTCGGGCTGCGGCCCGCGCCCGCCTCGGGCTGCCGCAGGACGCGCTCGTCCCCCTCTTCGCGGGCCGCATACAGCCGTTGAAGGCGCCGGACGTCCTGCTGTTCGCCGTGGCCCGGCTGTTGGAGGAGCGGCCCCAGTTGCGTGAGCGGATCGTAGTGCCGGTCATCGGCGGGCCGAGCGGCAGCGGTCTCGCCAAGCCGGAGGGGCTGCAGAAGCTGGCGGCCAGGCTCGGCATTGGCGACGTCGTGCTGTTCCGGCCGCCGGTGGGCCAGGAACAGCTCGCCGACTGGTATCGGGCGGCATCGGTCCTGGTCATGCCGTCCCACAGCGAGTCCTTCGGCCTGGTGGCCATCGAGGCACAGGCCTGTGGCACCCCGGTGATCGCGGCCGAGGTCGGCGGCCTGCCGGTGGCAGTACGGGACGGGACGAGCGGCGTGCTCGTAGCGGGGCATGATCCGGTGGACTACGCGCGGGCGTTGTACGGCTTCGCCGACGACCCGGCGCTCTCCGTCCGGATGGGTGAGGCCGCTGCACGGCACGCCCGGTCCTTCGGCTGGGACACGGCTGCGACGGCGACGGCAGACGTGTACATGCAGGCGATGCACGAGCGTCGTGTGCGGTGTGAAGGCGCTGCGTGCCGAGCCCAGGAGGAAGCCGGCTCCCACGGGTGAGGAGACGGCGGACCCGGCGACGAACGGGGGCCGGACGATGGCGCGCGCACGGCCGAGGCCATGGCCGATGCGCAGGCCGCGCACTGAACTGGCGGAGCGGGGCGATTTCCGGGGCGAAAGCCGGCGCAGGGCCGCGTCCGGGCCCCCGTGTTCCCGTCGGCGGATCCGGCCGAGCCGATCCTGCCGGAGCCGACCTCTTGACCCCCGGCGCTCCCTCCCTGATGATCGGTTGCGCATAGCGATATATGTATCTTATTAGGCAACAGTGCGGGAGGGTTTCCCGCTCGAGGAGTAACTCATGGCTCATGAGGTTCGTGCCGTCGTCGCCCTGAAGAAGGGCGCACCGGTCTCCGTCGAGACGATCGTCGTCCCCGACCCCGGTCCGGGTGAGGCGCTGGTCAAGATCGAGGCGTGCGGCGTCTGCCACACCGACCTCCACTACCGGGAGGGCGGCATCAACGACGACTTCCCCTTCCTGCTGGGGCACGAGGCGGCCGGCCGCGTCGAGGCCGTCGGCGAGGGAGTCACCGGCCTCGAGCCGGGCGACTTCGTCATCCTCAACTGGCGTGCTGTCTGCGGCCAGTGCCGGGCCTGCAGCAAGGGCAAGCCCTGGTACTGCTTCTCCACTCACAACGCGACGCAGCCGATGACGCTGCTCGACGGCACCCCCCTCTCACCCGCACTCGGCATCGGCGCCTTCGCGGAGAAGACGCTGGTGGCCGCGGGCCAGTGCACCAAGGTGGACCCGGCGGCCCCGGCGGCCGCCGCCGGCCTGCTCGGATGCGGCGTCATGGCGGGCTTCGGCGCGGCCGTGAACACCGGCGCCGTCGGCCGCGGGGACTCCGTCGCCGTCATCGGCTGCGGCGGAGTGGGAATGGCCGCCGTCGCGGGGGCGAAGCTCGCCGGCGCGAGCAAGGTGATCGCCGTCGACGTCGACCAGCGCAAGCTGGAGCGGGCCCTGAGCATGGGCGCCACCCACACCGTCGACGGCACGACGGCAGACGTCGTGGAGGCGGTGCGCGAGCTGACCGGAGGTTTCGGTGCGGACGTGGTCGTCGAGGCAGTCGGCCGCCCCGAGACCTACAAGCAGGCCTTCTACGCCCGCGACCTGGCCGGCACGGTCGTCCTGGTCGGCGTTCCCACCCCGGAGATGACGGTAGAACTGCCGCTGCTCGACGTCTTCGGGCGCGGCGGCTCGCTGAAGTCCAGCTGGTACGGCGACTGCCTGCCCTCGCGCGACTTCCCGGCCCTCATCGACCTGTACCTGGGAGGGCGTTTCGACCTGGACGCCTTCGTCTCCGAGACCATCGGCCTCGGCGACGTGGAGGAGGCGTTCGAGAAGATGCACCGCGGTGAGGTGCTGCGTTCCGTGGTGGTGCTGTGATGGCCGGCGCACCCCGTATCGAACACCTCGTCACCAGCGGGACGTTCAGCCTCGACGGCGGCACCTGGGACGTCGACAACAACGTCTGGATCGTCGGCGACGACGACGAGGTCGTCGTCATCGACGCCGCGCACGACGCCGGCGCCGTCCTGGCGGCCGTCGGCGACCGCCGCCTGTCGGCAGTCGTGTGCACCCACGCGCACAACGACCATGTGAACGCGGCGCCGGACGTCGCGGACGCCACGGGCGCGCCCATCCTCCTGCACCCCGACGACCAGGTGCTGTGGACGATGGCGCACCCGAACCGGCGGCCCGACGGCCCGCTCGCCGACGGCGACGAACTCAAGGTGGCGGGCATCGGCCTGCGCGTCCTCCACACGCCCGGGCACGCTCCGGGCGCCGTGTGCCTGTACGCACCCGAACTGGGAGCACTGTTCAGCGGCGACACGCTGTTCGCGGGAGGGCCCGGCGCGACCGGGCGCTCCCACAGCGACTTCGGCACGATCATCGCCTCGATCGGTGACCGGCTGCTGACGCTCCCCGGTGAGACGGTCGTCCACACCGGACACGGCGAGACGACCAGCATCGCCGCGGAAGCACCGCACCTGCAGGAGTGGGCGGCCCGCGGCTGGTGAGACGGGCACGGCCATGCCCCGCCGGGGCTCTCGACTTGCGGCCGCGCCCTTGCGGGCGGACCCGCGGACGAGAGCCCCGGCCCTGCCGTCCCACTGCCGAGGAACATCCGACCGCCTGCTCACTGGACGAACCGCTGTGTACGACGCCGCCCCGCTGGCCCGCTTCGGCTCCCTCGTCGCCGCCGATCTGCGTGATGTGACCAGTGATCCCGCAGCCCTGGACTCCGCCGGCTTCTGGGCGGTGGTCGCCGACTTCGAAGGCGCTCTGGTGTGCGCCCGCTTCGGGGACGCACGCAGGGCGCCGGTGCCCGCCCCCCGGGCCTGGCAGGGCCCGGCGCCCGCCGACTGGACCTCCTCCCTGGACCGCACCGCCTACACCGCGGGGGTGCGGCGCATCCGCGAGCACATCGCCGCAGGCGAGGTCTACCAGGCCAATCTGTGCCGGGTGCTGTCCGCGCCGCTGCCCGACCCCGAGACGGCCGATGTCGACGAGCTGACCGCCCTGCTGGCCCGCGGCAATCCCGCTCCGTACGCCGGTACGGTCCGGCTGCCGGCCCACGGCGTCGAGGTCGCCACGGCCTCGCCCGAGCTGTTTCTGCGGCGCGACGGCCGGAGCGTCGAGTCCGGGCCGATCAAGGGCACCGGCCGGACGGCGGACGACCTGCTGGAGAAGGATCACGCCGAGAACGTGATGATCGTGGACCTGGTCCGCAACGACCTCGGCCGGGTCTGCGCCACCGGATCGGTGACCGTCCCGGCGCTGTGTACGCTCGAGCAGCATCCGGGCCTGGTCCACCTGGTCTCCACTGTGCGCGGCGAGTTGGAGCAGGGGGCGGGCTGGCCGGAGCTGCTGGCCGGTACGTTCCCTCCCGGTTCCGTCACGGGCGCGCCCAAGTCCAGCGCGCTGCGCATCATCGAGGCGCTGGAGACGGCGCCCCGCGGGCCGTACTGCGGCGGCATCGGCTGGGTCGACGCCGACCGCAGGACCGGCGAACTGGCCGTGGGCATCCGCACCTTCTGGATCGACCGTTCCGCTCCCGCAGGGCCGGCGCTGCGCTTCGGCACCGGCGCCGGAATCACCTGGGGATCCGAGCCGGAGCGGGAGTGGGCGGAGACCGAGCTGAAGGCCTCCCGGCTGCTGGCTCTGGCGTCGGAGCCGCATCAGGGGCCGCAGGCCCTGCAGGTGCGGACGGAGGCCGGCGGCAGCGCGACGCATGCCACGTTGACTTCTCCTCCGCGGTGCTGACAGCGGTAGTCCGCAGGCTCGTTGCGTGCCTGGCCACTGTTCCTCCCCGTGCCACGAGGCAACCATGTGTTGCATATTGCGCATCTCGGTGCGCAAAAGGAAACCTCGAAAAGAGCTGCGGCCCGTCCTCCGGACGCCTTGACAAGGGTTCGGGGCCGCCCGCAAACTGGCGTTGCGTTAACCGCAATCCGTTTCGCTATACGCACCGAGGTGTCATGATGATTCCCGTGTGCCGTCTCGTGGATCTGCCGCGAGGCGAGGCCTGCCGGCTCGACATCGATCCGCCGGTTTCGGTGTTCCACACCGACGACGGCGAGGTCTTCGCCATTGATGACACCTGCACCCACCAGGACGCCTCGCTCGCCGACGGCTGGCTGGAGGGCTGCGAGGTGGAATGCCCGCTGCATGCCTCCAAGTTCGACCTCCGGACCGGAGCCGTCGACGCTCCGCCGGCAAAGCGCCCGGTCCGCACGCACGAGGTCGTCATCGAGGACGGCGTGATCCATGTGCAGCTGTCCACCGACGCCCCCAACCTGCCGCCCTGCATCGCGTCTCGGCTCGCGGGGGGTCTCACGTGAGGACAGTGGCTGTGGTGGGTGCCTCGCTGGCCGGTCTGTCGGCGGCGCGCTCGTTGCGGAAGCAGGGATACGACGGGCGGCTGGTCATCGTCGGCGACGAACAGCACCGCCCGTACGACAGGCCGCCACTGTCCAAGGAATTCCTGTCCGGCGGCATCGGTGAAGCCGATCTTGCGCTGGAGTCGGACGACGAGGACTTGCAGGCGGAGTGGCTGCTCGGCGCCCGCGCCACCGGACTCGACAGCGCGGACCGCGCCGTGCGCCTCGCCGACGGCCGAGAGGTCCGGGCCGACTGGAGCGGCCCGACGCGGCCGTGGCCACGCTGCTGTCGTCGGGTGCGGCGGAGCCGGGCGTGCCCCGGCCGCCGTACTTCTGGTCGGACCAGTACGGCGTGAAGATCCAGTTCGCCGGCCATGCGGCCGGTGCCGACAGTGTGACCGTCGAGGAAGGCGCTCCGGGCGACCGCAGTTTCCTGGCCGTCTACCGGCGTGCCGGGCATCCGGTCGCCGTGCTCGCGATGAACCGGACAAGGCTGTTCATGCGTTGGCGCAAGCAGCTCACCGGCGCATCGTGAGGGCGTCCTTCGTTCATGAGCCCCCGGGAGCAAGGCAGTCGCAGCAGCGGCGGGTCCGCGGGCGTCGGACGACCGGGCCGTCGACCGCGGCGCGCGGTTTCACCCCAGGTGGCCCATTCGATGGCTGATCTCATCCGCGCCCCGGACCAGTGCCGGAGCGAGCTCGTGCATGCGCTCCTCGGTGAGCCGGTACACGGGTCCGGAGGCGCTGAGTGCCGCGATGACCTCTCCGTTGCGGTTGCGGATCGGTGCGGCCATGGCGTGGAGCCCCAACTCCATCTCCTCCAAGGTCCAGGAGTAGCCGCGCTTGTGCGCCTCGGCGAGATTCTTCTCGAGTTTCGTCTTCGCGGTGAGAGTGTGCGGGGTCATCTTTTTCAGCCCGGTCTCGGACAGCAGCGCGGCCCGCTCCTTGGGGGGCATGTGGGCCAGCAGGATTTTACCGCTGGAGGTGGCGTGCAGCGGGGTCAGCTGGCCGACCCAGTTGTGCGCGGTGACGGCACCTCGGCCGCGCACCTGGTGGAGGTTGATCGCGTAGTGCTCCTGCATCACGGCGAGGTTGACGGTCTCACCGAATTCATCGGCGAGACGCACGCAGACCGGGCGGCTCTGCTGGATGATGTCGATCCCTCCCGTGGCCGCGCCGGCGAGGCGTACGAGGCCGAAACCGAGGCGGTACTTGCCGCGCTCACCGGCCTGCTCCACCAGGCCCCGCGCTTCCAGCGCGCCCAGCAGGCGAAACGCCGTGGACTTGTGCACATCTATCTCGGCGGCCACCTCGCTGACCCCGGCCTCACCGCGCTGGGCCAGGATTTCCAGCACGCTGATGGCGCGGTCGACGGACTGTACCCCACCGGTCTGCGAACCCGCCGTTTCGTTATCCGGACTGTAGTTGCTCATGGTGAGACCATACCGGTCGGTAAAAAACAACAGCAGCGGCAGCCGTCACAGGGTGACGCACCCCTCCTTAGTTGTTTAAATCGCAACTTGGTGCGTATAGCGCTACTTCTACGAGTAGGCCGCGCCCATCTGCGGCGTGAGCGGGACGAGGTGCCATGGCTTCACCGCAGCACTACTTCGGCATCGGCGACGGATCGGCCGGCAGCCCGCCGGCCGACCGGCTCTCCGTCGAGACCGCCCTGCACCGGGACGACGGGCGCTGATCGGCCGCCCGTCGCCGCCCCGGTCGGCAGGCGCATGCATGAAGCGCAGAGGTCGCGTGTGATTCCCGGAAGCGGGTCGGGCGCGTGGTGAGCGGTGACCACTTCCGTGCGCTGATGCGCACCGTCCGTTACGAGGTGCTGCCCGCGAAGGGGGTCGAGGGCAAGGTCATCGCCCATGTCCCGCGCGATGTCGTCGTCACCGTGACGGCGTCGCCGGTCAAGGGCCTGGAGCCGACGCTCGACCTCGCCACCCGGCTCGCGGCGCACGGCTACCGCGTCGTCCCGCACGTGCCCGCGCGGCTGCTGCGGGACGATGCGCACCTGAAGGATGTCGTCGACCGGCTCCGGGGGGCCGGCGTCGACGACGTCTTCGTCCCGGCGGGCGACGCGGATCCGCCGGTCGGGGTCTATGACGGGGCGCTGCCGGTGCTGCGCAGGCTGAGCGAGTTGGGCAGCCCCTTCGATCATGTCGGCATCACCGGTTATCCCGAGAGTCACCCGCTCATCCACGACGACCTCACTGTTCAGGCGATGTGGGACAAGCGGGCGCACGCCACGTACATCGTCAGCAACATGTGCTTCGACCCGCGCCTGCTGGCTGACTGGGTCGGCCGGATACGCCGCCGCGATGTCACCCTGCCCGTCCACGTCGGCGTCGCGGGGCCCGTGCAGCGCGCGAAACTGCTGTCCATGGCGGCGAAGATCGGCGTGGGGGAGTCGGCCCGCTTTCTGACCAAGCACACCTCGTGGTTCCTGCGTTTCGCGGCACCCGGCGGCTACTCGCCCGAGCGACTGCTCGCCCGCAGTGGCGAGGTGCTCACCGCACCCTCGTCGGGCGTGGCCGGCCTGCACCTGTTCACTTTCAATCAGATCGCCGAGACCGAGCGGTGGCGCTGCGCTTTGCTCGACCGGATGACCGGATGACGGTTGAGCGGCGCCTCGGCTGCTACCGGGGTGGGGCGGGTCACGCCGGGGGCTCGCCTCTGCCTTTTGAGCAGCCTGCGCCCTCTTTCTGTCCGCGGCCAGACCGACGCCTGGATCGAGCAGGGTGTGGGACGGCTTCCTCCCCGGTTCTCCGCGCCGCCGGCGAGCGCCGGCACGCGAGCGACCCGGCGCCCCGCGGGCCCGGCAGGTTGCGTCGGCAGCCCGCCGGGCCCGCCTGCGTTCCGTCCTGTTTCCCGACGTCACGACCCCTTGACACTCCTCACTGTGACAGGCACATTGAGTTGCGCAACACGAATCCTGTTGCGCAGAAAGCAACTGAATTGCTTTTGAGTCGGAGGTGCGGCGATGGCGGGACCCCGGGTGGTCATCATCGGAGCGGGCGTCGTGGGAGCGGCACTTGCCGATGAGATCTCCGCGCGAGGCTGGACCGAAGTGACCGTGGTCGACCAGGGTCCGTACCCTGCCACGGGGGGCTCCTCGTCACACGCCCCGGGCCTGGTCTTCCAGACGAACTCCTCCAAGGCCATGACCGAGTTGGCCCGCTACACCGTCGAGAAGTTCTGCTCGCTCGACGTCGACGGCCGCCCCTGTTTCCTGCAGGTCGGCGGCCTCGAAGTGGCGACCACTCCCGAGCGCGTCGCGGAACTCCAGCGCCGCCACGGCTGGCTCACCGCCTGGGGCATCGAGAGCCGGCTGCTGAGTTCTGAGGAGTGCGTCGAACAGCACCCGCTCGTGAACCCGGACAAGGTCCTCGGAGGTCTCCTGATCCCGACCGACGGCCTTGCCAAGGCCGTCCTCGCCGTCGAGGCGCAGATCCGGCGGGCCACCGAGCGCGGCGTGCGCCTCCTCGCCCGCCACGAGGTTCTCGACATCCGCACCGAGGGCGACCGCGTGACCGCAGTCGTCACCGACCAGGGGGAGATCCCCGCCGACATCGTGGTGTGCTGCGCCGGGATCTGGGGTCCGAAGATCGCCCGCATGGTCGGCATGAACCTCCCGCTGACTCCGCTGGCCCACCAGCTGGCCTGGACCGGCCCGGTACCGGCCCTTGCGGGCCAGACGCAGGAGGCGGTGCGTCCGATCCTGCGCCACCAGGACGCGGACCTGTACTACCGCGACCGTTTCGACGGGCTCGGCATCGGCTACTACGGCCACCGTCCGATGCCCGTCGACGCGGACGACATCCTGTCCGTGGACGAGGCCGACGAGATGCCGTCGGTGCTGAAGTTCACCGAGGACGACTTCGCCGAGGCGTGGACCGAGACGCAGGCCCTGCTGCCCGCGACGAAGGAGGCCGAGGTCGAGGAGGGCATCAACGGCCTGTTCTCCTTCACCACCGACGGACTGCCCCTGCTGGGCGAGTCCCCGGATGTGAAGGGCTTCTGGGTCGCGGAGGCCGTGTGGGTCACCCACTCCGCCGGCGTGGGGCGGGCCGTCGCCGAATGGCTCGTCGACGGTCACTGCTCGTCCTTCGACCTGCACGAGTGCGACGTCAACCGCTTCGAACCGCACCAGCTGGCTCCCGAGTACGTCCTGGCCCGCGACTGCCAGAACTTCGTCGAGGTCTACGACATCCTCCACCCCCTCCAGCCGGCCGCGGACCCTCGGCCGATCCGCACCAGCCCCTTCTACTCCCGCCAGCAGGAGCACGGCGCCTTCTTCCTGGAGGCGAACGGCTGGGAGCGCCCGCACTGGTACGAGGCCAACGCCGGGCTGGTGGAAGGCCGCACCATCCCCACCCCGAACGACTGGGCCGCGCAGTACTGGTCGCCGATCGTCGGCGCCGAGGCCCAGGCCACCCGCGAGACCGTCGCCATGTACGACATGACGGCCCTCAAGCGCCTCGAGGTCACCGGTCGCGGTGCCGCCGCCTTCCTGGAACGGCTGTCCACCGGAAAGGTCGACAAGTCCGTCGGCTCGGTGACATACACCCTGCTCCTCGACCAGGACGGCGGCATCCGCAGCGACATCACCGTCGCCCGGCTCGCCCGCGACCGCTTCCAGGTCGGCGCCAACGGCAACCTCGACCTCGACTGGTTCACCCGTCACCTGCCTGCCGACGGCTCGGTCCAGGTCCGCGACATCACGGCCGGCACCTGCTGCATCGGCCTGTGGGGTCCCAAGGCGCGTGAGGTCCTCCAGCCGCTCGCCGACCAGGACTTCTCAGGCGACGGCCTGAAGTACTTCCGCGCCAAGCGCGCCCACATCGGCAGCGTCCCGGTCACCGCGTGGCGCCTGTCGTACGTCGGTGAACTCGGCTGGGAGATCTACACCACCGCCGACATGGGCCCAAAACTGTGGGACACCCTGTGGGCGGCGGCCGAGCCGCTCGGCGGCATCATCGCCGGCCGAGGCGCCTTCAACAGCCTGCGCCTGGAGAAGGGCTACCGCTCCTTCGGCACGGACATGACCTACGAGCACGACCCCTACGAGGCCGGCGTCGGTTTCGCCGTCAAGCTCGACAAGGACGACTTCATCGGCAAGGCGGCGCTGGAGCGGCGCAAGGCCGACGTCCGGCGCAAGCTGACCTGCCTCACCATCGACGACCCGCACGCCGTCGTCATGGGCAAGGAGCCGGTGTACGACGGCGACCGCCCCGTCGGCTATGTCACCAGCGCCGCCCACGGCTACACGATCGGCAAGGGCATCGCCTACGCATGGCTCCCCGCCGAACTCGCCACACCGGGCCGGACCCTGCACATCGGCTACTTCGACCAGCGAGTCGAGGCGGCCGTCGCCGAGGAGCCCCTGTTCGACCCGACCATGTCCCGCCTCCGTGGCTGACCGCAGGGAAGGAACACCGCCGGTGACCGCACAACTGCTCGACGGAAAGGCGACCGCCGCCACGATCCGCAGCGAACTCGCCGAACGCGTGGCCAAGCTGACCACCACCGAGGGACGCCCACCGGGGCTCGGCACCGTCCTGGTCGGCGACGACCCCGGCAGCCGCGCCTACGTGGCCGGCAAACACCGCGACTGCGCCCAGGCCGGGATCGCCTCGATCCGCCGCGAGCTGCCCGCCGACGCCACGCAGCAGCAGGTCGAGGACGTGATCGACGAGCTCAACGCCGACCCGGCCTGCACCGGCTACATCATCCAGCTCCCGCTACCGCGCCACCTGGACGCGGGCGCCGTCCTGGAGCGCATGGACCCGGCCAAGGACGCCGACGGCCTGCACCCCGTCAGCCTCGGCCGGCTCGCCCTCGGTGTCGAGGCCCCGCTGCCCTGCACCCCGCGCGGCATCGTCGAACTGCTCCGCCGCAACGACGTGCCCCTCGCGGGAGCGCGGGTGTGCGTGATCGGACGGGGCATCACGGTCGGACGTCCCCTCGGACTGCTGCTCACCCGCCGGTCCGAGAACGCCACCGTGACCCTGTGCCACACCGGCACCAAGGGACTGGCCTGGCACGTACGCGAGGCGGACATCGTCGTAGCGGCCGCCGGCTCACCCGGGCTGATCACCAAGGACATGCTGCGCCGCGGCGCAGCCGTCCTGGACGTCGGTATCACCCGCACCGATGACGGGCTGGTCGGCGATGTGCACCCGGACGCGGCCACGGTCGCCGGGTGGCTCGCGCCGATGCCCGGGGGAGTGGGACCCATGACCCGAGCCATGCTGCTCGCCAACGTCGTCGAGGCCGCCGAGAGGAACGCGAACGCCGTATGAACGCGCTGAACACCCCCCTCGCGGAGCTCGACCCCGAGGTACATGCCGCGCTCCGCGCCGAACTGCACCGTCAGCAGTCCACGCTCGAGATGATCGCATCCGAGAACTTCGCGCCCACCGCCGTGATGGAGGCCCAGGGCTCGGTCGCGACCAACAAGTACGCCGAGGGCTACCCCGGCCGCCGCTACTACGGCGGCTGCGAACACGTCGACGTCACCGAGCGGTTGGCCATCGAGCGGATCAAGTCCCTCTTCGGCGCCGCCTTCGCCAACGTCCAGCCGCACTCGGGCGCCCAGGCGAACACCGCCGTCTTCTTCGCGCTGCTCCAGCCGGGCGACACGATCCTCGGGCTCGACCTCGCCCACGGCGGGCACCTCACCCACGGCATGCGCATCAACTACAGCGGCAAGATGCTCAACGTCGTGCCGTACCACGTGGCCGAGGCGGACAACCTCGTCGACATGGACGAGGTCGAGCGCCTCGCCAAGGAACACCGCCCAAAGATGATCATCGCGGGCTGGTCGGCGTACCCGCGGCAGCTGGACTTCGCAGCCTTCCGCCGGATCGCCGACGAGGTGGGCGCCCTGCTGATGGTCGACATGGCCCACTTCGCCGGCCTGGTCGCCGCCGGACTGCACCCCAACCCGGTGCCGCACGCCCACGTCACCACCACGACGACGCACAAGACGCTCGGCGGCCCCCGCGGAGGAGTCATCCTCACCAACGACGCCGATCTCGCCAAGAAGATCAACTCGGCGGTGTTCCCCGGTATGCAGGGCGGACCGCTGGAGCATGTCATCGCTGCGAAGGCAGTGTCGTTCAAGGTCGCCGCGTCACCCGAGTTCGCCGAACGCCAGGCCCGCACCCTCGCCGGTTCCCGCATCCTCGCCGAACGGCTCACCCGCCCCGATGCGGCGGCTGCCGGAGTGAAGGTCCTCACCGGCGGCACGGACGTCCACCTCGTCCTGGTCGACCTCCGCGCCTGCGAACTCGACGGCAAGCAGGCCGAAGACCTGCTCCACGAAATCGGCATCACCGTCAACCGCAACACCGTCCCCTTCGACCCGCGCCCGCCCATGGTGACCTCGGGACTGCGCATCGGCACCCCGGCGCTGGCCACCCGCGGCTTCACCGAAGAGGACTTCGCCGAAGTCGCCGACATCATCGCCCTGGCCCTCCAGCCCGAGCCCGACACCGCCGCCCTGCGCGCCCGCACCGAGGCGCTGGCCCTCAAGCACCCGCTCTACCCGCACCTGTCAGGAGACACCCGATGAGCCCCCGCACCCCGGGCGCCGACCTGCCCGACCACCCCGACTGGCTGTGGCGCACGCCCGAGCCGAAGCGGTCGTACGACGTGGTGATCGTCGGCGGGGGCGGCCACGGCCTGGCCACCGCCCACTACCTGGCGAAGAACCACGGCATCACCAATGTCGCCGTGCTGGAGAAGGGCTGGCTCGCGGGCGGCAACATGGCCCGCAACACCACCATCATCCGCTCCAACTACCTGTGGGACGAGAGCGCGGGGATCTACGAGCACGCGCTGAAGCTGTGGGAAGGGCTGGCCGAGGAGCTCGACTACCCGATCCTGTTCTCGCAGCGCGGTGTACTCAACCTCGCGCACAGTCTCCAGGACGTGCGTGACAGTGTGCGCCGGGTGGAGGCCAACCGGCTCAACGGCGTCGACGCCGAATGGCTCGACCCGCAGCAGGTCAAGGACGTCTGTCCGATCGTCAACATCTCGCCGGACGTGCGCTATCCGGTGATGGGCGCCACCTACCAGCCCCGCGCCGGTATCGCCAAGCACGACCACGTCGCCTGGGGCCTGGCCCGCTCGGCCGACGCCGCCGGTATCGACATCATCCAGAACTGCGAGGTCACCGGCCTGGACGTGGTCGGCAACCGGGTGGTCGGCGTCCAGACCACCCAGGGCCCGATCGCGGCGGGCAAGGTGGCGCTCTGCTCGGCAGGCCACACCTCGGTCCTTGCCGCGATGGCCGGCATCGAGCTGCCGATCCAGAGCCACCCGCTGCAGGCCCTGGTCTCCGAACTTCTGGAGCCCGTGCACCCGACGGTCGTCATGTCCAACGCGGTGCACGTGTACGTCAGCCAGGCACACAAGGGCGAGCTGGTCATGGGCGCGGGCATCGACGCGTACAACTCCTACACCCAGCGCGGCGCCTTCCACATCATCGAAGAGCAGATGTCCGCGGCCCTGGAGCTCTTCCCCGTCTTCGCCCGCGCCCACGTCCTGCGCACCTGGGGCGGCATCGTCGACGTCAGCCCCGACGCCTCGCCGATCGTCGGCCTCAGCCCCGTCGACAACCTCTACCTCAACTGCGGCTGGGGCACCGGCGGCTTCAAGGCCACCCCCGGCGTCGGCTCGGTCTACGCCCACACCATCGCCCACGACACGCCTCACCCCCTCAACGCCCCCTTCTCGCTAGACCGTTTCACCACCGGCGCGCTCGTCGACGAGCACGGCGCGGCCGCGGTCGCTCACTAGGAGCCTGCCGATGATGCTCATTTCATGCCCCTGGTGCGGACCTCGTGACGAGGCCGAATTCCACTACGGCGGCCAGGCACACGTGCCCTACCCCGAGGACCCCGCGGCCCTGACCGACGAGGACTGGGCGCGCTACCTGTTCTTCCGCGACAACCCCAAGGGCCCGTTCGCCGAGCGCTGGAGCCACGCCGACGGCTGCCGCCGCTGGTTCAACGCCGTCCGGAACACGGCGACCAACGAGATCCTCGCCGTGTACCGGGCCGGCGAGCCGGAGCCGCACACCACCGCCTCCGCCGAGCCGCGTCCCGCGCCGACGGCCGGGGACAGGCCCGTCGACGGCGGCCAGGGGACACAGCCCACAGCAGGGGCCGGCAGCCGGCCCATGTTCTCCGGACGGACCGGGACGGCCGACGAGGTCACGACGACGACCACGCAGCCGTTCCGCCTGCCCTCCGGCGGCCGGGTGTCGCGGGACCGGCCGCTCACCTTCCGCTTCGACGGGGTGGAGTACGAGGGCTACCGGGGCGACACCCTCGCCTCCGCCCTCCTCGCCAACGGCATCATCCAGGCCGGCACGAGCATCAAGCTCGGCCGCCCGCGCGGCATCTTCTCCGCCGGCGTGGAGGAACCCAACGCCGTCGTCCAGATCGAGGCTCCCTTCCCCGAGCCGATGCTCCCGGCGACAGCCGTCGAACTCTACGACGGCCTGGTCGCGAGCAGCCTGCCCGGCCAGGGCCGCCTCGCCACCGAACCGGACCCCGCCCGCTACGACGCCGTCCACGCGCACTGCGACCTGCTCGTCGTCGGCGCCGGACCCGCCGGACTCGCCGCCGCGTCCGCCGCCGCCCGCAGCGGAGCCCGCGTCATCCTCGCCGACGACCAACCCGAACTCGGCGGCAGCCTGCTGAGCACAGGAGACCTCCTCGACTGGGCGGACGAGACCGGCCGCGAACTCGAAGCCGCTCCCGACGTACGTGTGCTGCGCCGCACCACGGTGTTCGGCTACTACGACGACAACCACCTCCTCGCCGTCGAGCGCCGCACCAACCACCTCGGCGCCGACGCCCCCGGGCACGTCTCCCGCGAGCGCATCTGGCGGATCCGCGCCCGGCGCGTCGTCCTCGCCACCGGAGCCCACGAGCGCTCGCTCGCCTTCGCGGACAACGACCGCCCCGGTGTGATGCTGGCCGCCTCTGCCCGCGCGTACGCGGGCCGCCACGGTGTTCTGCCCGGCCGCCGCGCCGTCGTCTTCACCACCAACGACAGCGCCTACGCCGCCGCCCTCCATCTCGCCGAGGCGGGCCTGCACATCGCCGCGATCGTCGACACCCGGTCCGAGCCGGGGGAGTGGGCCCGCCACGCCCGGGAAGCCGGGATCGAGGTGCTGACCGGACATGCCGTCACCGGCACCGAAGGCGACACGCGTCTCACCACGGTGAACGTCGCCCCCTACGGGGAGTCCACGGCACGCCGGGAGTTCGCCGTCGACCTGCTGCTGGTCTCCGGCGGCTGGAACCCCGTGGCCCACCTCTTCAGCCAGGCCGGCGGCAAGCTGCGCCACGACGACACGCTCGGCTCCTTCGTCCCCGACACCTGCCGCCAGGCCGTCGAGGTCGCGGGCAGCGCGAACGGCGTCCTCGACCTGGCCGGGGCTCTCGCACAGGGCGCCGCCGCCGGTGCCCGCGCCATCGAGGCCGAGGGCTACACCGGTGAGGCGCCCCGCCTTCCCGACGTGGCCGCCGTACCGCAGTCCCCGTCCATGCAGGTCTTCGCCGTCCCGGGCGCCGCCGGGGCACCTCGTTTCGTCGACCTGCAGCGCGACGTCACGGTCGACGATCTGGCGCGCGCGACCGGCGCCGGTCTGCGCTCGGTCGAGCACACCAAGCGCTACACCACGGCCGGCACCGCGGGCGACCAGGGCAAGACCTCCGGAGCCCTGGCGAGCGGCGTCGTCGCCGAACTCCTCGGCGTCGACATCTCCGCCCTCGGCACCACCACCTTCCGGCCGCCCTACACGCCGGTCTCCTTCGCGGCGCTCGCGGGCCGCGGCCGCGGCCCGCTGCTCGACCCGATCCGTACGACGCCCCTGCACGACTGGCACGTCGCGCACGGCGCCCTGCTCGAGAACGTCGGACAGTGGAAGCGCCCCTGGTACTACCCGCACGACGGCGAGGACATGCAGACCGCCGTGCTGCGCGAGTGCGCCGCCGCCCGCGAGGGCGTCGCCTTCATGGACGCCTCCACCCTCGGCAAGATCGACGTACAGGGCCCGGACGCCGGTGCCTTCCTCGACCTGCTCTACACCAACATGATGAGCACCCTGAAGGTCGGCATGATCCGCTACGGCGTGATGTGCCGCCCCGACGGAATGGTCTTCGACGACGGCACCGTCATCCGCCTGACGCCCGACCGTTTCCTGGTCACCACGACCACGGGCAACGCCGCCGCCGTGCTGGACTGGATGGAGGAGTGGCTCCAGACCGAGTGGCCGCAGCTGCGCGTGCACTGCACCTCGGTCACCGAACAGTGGGCAACCGTCGCACTGGTCGGCCCGAACTCCCGGGCGGTGCTGGGCGAACTCGCGCCGGCACTGGCGGTGGACAACGACAGCTTTCCCTTCATGGCATGGCGGGACACGACGGTCGCGGGCATCGAGGCCCGGGTGTGCCGGATCAGCTTCTCCGGCGAACTGGCCTACGAGATCAACGTCTCCCCGTGGCACGCGACCGCGCTGTGGGAGGCGCTGTACGAGGCGGGCCGGCCGTTCGGCATCACCCCGTACGGCACGGAGACGATGCACGTCCTGCGCGCCGAGAAGGGCTACCCCATCGTCGGCCAGGACACCGACGGCACAGTGACCCCGCAGGACCTCGGCATGAGCTGGGTGGTGTCCAAGAAGAAGCCCGACTTCATCGGCAAGCGCTCCCACGCCCGTGCCGACACCCACCGCCCCGACCGCAAGCACCTGGTCGGCCTGCTCCCCGAGGACCCCGGCACCTTCCTCCCCGAGGGCACGCACCTGGTCGCCGACAGTGTGCTGCCCGCCCCACCCGTCCCGATGCTCGGCCACGTCACCTCCAGCTACCACAGCGCCGCCCTCGGCCGGACCTTCGCCCTCGCCCTGGTCAAGGGCGGCCGGGACCGCATCGGAGAGCGGCTCTACGCCCCCGTGGGCGACCGACTGGTCCCGGTGACCGTCGCCAGCCCTGTTCTCTACGACCCCGAGGGAGCCCGCCGCGATGGCTGACACCGCCCTTCCCGTCCCGCTCCGAAGCCCCCTGACGGATGCCGCCGACCGCCTGGCCGCCGCGACCCGCGCTTCCCAGGGCGCGGTCCGGCTCGCCGAACTGCCCTTCCTGGCCCAGATCGACGTCCGTCTCGACGCCAAGGGAGCGGCAGCGGACGCCGTCGGGCTCGCGCTGGGTCTCCAACTGCCCCTCGAACCCAACACCGTCGTACGCGCCGGGGAGCTGACGGCCCTGTGGCTCGGCCCCGACGAGTGGCTGGTGGTCGGCCCGCCGGGCAGTCAGCAGGACCTTCAGAGCCGGATCCGCGGGGCCGCCGGTGAGGAACCCGTATCCGTCACCGACGTCTCCGCCCAGCGGACCACCCTCCTCGTCGCAGGCCCAGCCGCCCGCGACCTGCTGGCACACGGCTGCCCGCTCGATCTCCACCCGCGCACCTTCGAGCCCGGACGCTGCGCCCAGACCACCCTTGCCCGCGCCCAGGTTGTGCTGGTCGCCCGGGAGGAACCCAGGGCCGGTTTCTGGGTTCTGGTCCGTTCGTCCTTCGCCGGCTACCTGACGGACTGGCTGCTGGACGCGGCTGCGGAATGGACGGCCTGAGGCCCGGCGGGCTCGCACGGCGGAGCGCCGCGCAGCCGGCAGCAGGTCCGGCGACCGACCGCTGACTGCCGCACGACTCGCCGGTTCGATGGTGTGGCAGTTGCACAGTGCCATAGGGCCGGTGATGCGGTGAACCGCTCCGGGGCCGATGGAGCCTCGGACCCGGAGCGGCATAACCCGGACGTCGGGCCCGCCGGAATCCCCGAGGGCGGCCGTACCCGGCGATGGACGCCTCGTCGGAATCGCCCTTCGCCGTACCTGTCCGGCTGTCGCTCCGGACGGCGCCGGGAATGCTGTTCGTCGCCTCTGCGGACGGGCTGGGTGAGGGCATCAGGACCTGCCACGGAGTTCTTCTTCGCGGGGCCGCTGTCTGTCTGGGCGAGGAGACCGCCGGCCAGCGCCCCGCCCAGGGCAGCGGCTCCGACGAGCACGGCAAACGTGCGGCCCTTGCCTCGTGCCCTGGACGCGTGCCAAGTGGGTCGTCCAGGGGAGGCACCCACTCGGCGGCGATGAGGTCGCCGACCATGGTCTGCTCCAACCCGGCACCCGTCGCGCGGGTGGCCGCCGGGGCGGCAGGTGCCGTCTCAACGGGCTTTACGCCCAGTCTGGACAGCCGTTCCTGCTGCTCGGTCGTCAGCTGCGCCCAGGTGCCCGGCTGTTTCTGCCGCTGCAGCCGCCGTCCGATGTCATCACCGTCCATCAGCACGCCGGGTGCGATGCCGGGCAGGACGCCGCCGGGTTCGTCGGCGGCGAGGTCGGTGAGGACGCGGTGGTGGCGTTGCCAGTCAAGTGGCCATGGGCAGTTCCAGTCCGGGGCGATGGCCTCCAGCCGCTTCGCGCGTTCCGCGGCCCGTTCCGGGTCTTTGCCGAGGCCGCCTTTGCGTCGGAGGTCGGCCATGTGCTGTCCGATGGGCACGGGTTTGCCGCCGGCGGGGCCGTCCCAGACGGCGTCCTGGTGGCCTGTGTCGCCCGCGGACTAGTACTCCAGCAGGACTTTGGTGTCTGACCTGGGACGATGCCGGGCGGCTGGAGTGTAGCGGGCGGTAGTTAGTCAGGGGCGGTCTTGAAGAG
>NZ_JBSFUW010000067.1:0-18779 GCF_053591995.1 Streptomyces sp. NPDC002835
TCGCTACGAGAAGCGCGCCTACATCTACCTCGGCACCGTCACCCTCGCGGCCCTCATCATCTGGCTCCGCACATGATCCGAGAAACAGTGCCTAGAAGGTCGATGAAGATCTTGGTGAGGGGCTGTCCGGCCGGGGCCGGATGGCCCCTCTTCGTTATGTGGTGGCTGGGATGAGGTGCCAGGTGTCGTCGAGGCGGGTGAGTCCGAGGTTGATCAGTCGGCGGAGGTTGAGGGCGGCGGCTCGGGTATGGAGCCAGGCGTCGTTCTTGAGGGTGCCGCGGTAGCGGAGTCGGCGGTTGCCGTGGTGGACGAGCCATGCGACGGCGCGTTCGACCGGTGGTCTCCAGCGGCGGTAGTCGGCCTGCCAGTCAGGATCGGTGGCGGCCTGGTGGCGGGCGGCCGCTTGGAGGTCGTGGTGCGGGCGGATGGTCAGGATGCGTCCGGCTTTGGCTTTGGTGCACTGCTCACGCAGGGGGCATCCGGTGCATAAGTCCCCGAAACACGCTTTGCGTTGGTGGTGCTGCCCGCCGGGGTCGGACAGACCCACGGTGTGTCCGGCCGGGCAGGTCACGACGGCGGCTGTGGTGCCGATGGCGAAGTCGTCGAGGGTGAAGCCGCCGGGGACGGCGGGCCGCAGCGGGGCGGGTTTGAGGAACAGCCGGTGCCCGGCCCGGTCCAGGGCCTGGCGGGCGTCCCCGGTGGAGTAGGCGGTGTCGCCGAAGGCGTCCACCGGGGTGTCCTCGTCGGCGAGCAGCTCAAGACCCACGGCGGCCTCATGGTGCTCTGGCCCGGAGCCGGGCCGCAGGGCGACGGCGGTGTATAAGCCGGTCTCGGGCTCGATGGCAAGGTGGGCCTTGAAGCCGTCCTGCTGGTGGCTGCGGGTCTTGTGGACATGCCGGGCTTGCGGATCGACGGTGGAGACCATCCGGTTCGGGACGGTGCCCCGGGTGATGCGCCAGCGTCCGTCGCGGCCGTCGGAGTCCTCGGCGGGCTCGACGTCTTGCCCTGCGACCAGGGCCAGGATGCCCACCGCGTTCGCGGCTTTCTCGCCGAGTTGCTGGTCGGGCAGGTGGCCCAGCAGCCGCAGGGCATCTGTGACCAGCGCGTCGACCAGCTCGGCGCGGGCCTGCTCGTCGTTCCAGGCAATCTTCGGCTTGCCCGGGTCGGTGTAGTCGTGCGCGCCGCACTGGGCAGCGGCGATTGTCTCCGCGCCGGGGACCTCGCGGATCACCGCCCGGACGGCGGCGATGATCTGGGTGACGGTGTCCTGGGTGGCGACCGCGTCGTCCAGCACAGTGGAGTCCAGCGCCCGGCGGTGCTTGCCCTTGAGGACACCGGTTGCCTTCACGACCCCACGCACGGCCTCGAACACGCGGTTCGGGCGGGCGGAACGGGCCAGCCGGCGGCGGAAGTAGGCCAGAAGCGATGGATCGAACGCCATGTCGTGAAGGCCCAGGCCGCATGCGGCCTTCCACCGCAGGTCGCACCGCAGTTCCTGGACCGTCTCGAAGTCCGACAGGCCGTGCAGGGCCTGCAGCGTGATCGCGGCGGCCAGGATCTGCGGCGGCATGCTCGGCCGTCCATTCGCCGACGGGTACATGTCCACGAACATCTCAGCCGGAAACAGCTCGCCACGATGCTCGGCCAGGAACGCGAACACACTCCCTGCCGGAATCAGATCCCGGCAGGTCTCCCACACATCCGGCCCGACGGTCTCGCCGACCCACTCACCCATCGCCACAAGACGAGTCTGGCCCTGCCGCTGACGCGGCAGGGCCAGAACCCAAGATCTTCAGAAGCCTTCTAGGACGGCACCCTCATGAACCTCCTCACCCTCATCACGGGCTCCGTGCCCGGTACCGTCCAGATCACCGCGTACGTCTCCTACGGCACCCGCAAGGAGCTGGACGGCCTCAAGCCGTTCTTCGCACAGCAACGCGCCTGGGCACGCGAGCAGCCCATGGCCTCTACCGCGGGCATGACCCGCCGCGAGGCCGACGCCCGGCGCGTCCTGTGGCAGGACCAAAAGGTCGAACTACGGTACAAGGGGCAGCTGATCGACAGTCTCAACGCGCTGGTGACCGGCGGTCTGTTCCGGGAGCTTGAGAAGCGGGCCTGGAACCGCCAGTGGGACCCCTTCCCGCGCCAGACGCGGGCGCCGGGCCGCTCGCCCGGCTCCCCCAGCGGCGTCTGGCAGGAACCGGTATCCGTCCGTCTGCCCGTCGACCTGGTCAACACCGTGTACGCCGCGTGCTGGCACACGTCCAAGGAAGCCAGGACCCTGCTCGAGGAGTGGAAGCGGCGCCATCCCAAGGCCTGCCCCAACCGGACCTCGCGTCCGGGGTGCGGTGAAGCCGCCCTCGCCGAGTACCGGCAGATCTGCGCGAAGATCACTCACCGGGGAGACGTCTGGCGCGCCGCCGTGCTCAACGGGCTCGGCAGGGCCCGCGCCGCCCAGGACCCGGCCACGGATACGCTGTGAGCAACCTGAACCGGTGTACCCGGTACCGGAAGCGCAACCGGGCCGTTACAGGCCGTGCCGCGGACACGGCTGTGGCAGCCGCAGAGATCGTCAGCCGTCGTCGCTGGCGATCCGTCGGCCGATGCCGGTCCAGATCGGCTCAGCCGATTCCTCGGGAACGGCGCCGGTGAGGCCGTCGAGGTGCTGGATGGCCCTCGCGGATGATGTAGCGGTCGGGGGCGGGGGATTGCAGGTGGCGGCGCAGCGGGTCGGCGTCGAGGTCCTGGCGCTGTAGGGAGCTTGCCCGGCCGCTGGCCCGGGGTGGGCAAAACGCCGGTGGGATCACGGGGTTCATATCCCGAACACGACGTCTTTGACCGGCCAGGCCAGTCCTCTGCGCATGGTGTTCCGGCGTCCTCGCAGTCAGCCGTGGCCGCATGGCATTTGGTCTCCGTCCTGTCGCAGGGCCGTCAGTGTCCCGAGTCCGACGAGCCGGAGGCGGAGGAGTGGCGCAGCCTCAGGCTGTTCGCGGAGCGGGTGCTCGCGGAACTGGAGGATCGAGCCGAGCGATGAGGGTACGGCCGATCCGCTGGAGTTCCTCGTCGTGGTCGATGCTCTGGAACCTGCCGCCGCGTCGAGGCTGGGCCAGTTGCTCCCGGAGCAGGGGCAGGGCCGGTGCCGCAAGAGAGCCCATGCTGTCCAGGCAGGCCACGACGTGGTTGGCCGTCGCGGGATTCTCGGCCATGGCCTGTAGCAGGGCGTTCAGGACGGCCGGTGCCTCAGCCGCACCACCGATCTCCCAGAGCGCGGCCCCGCAATGTACCCGGACCCATTCGTAGTCGTGCGTCAGGAGGTTACGTAGGCGCGGCAAGGCGGCGGAGGCGGGCGGGCCGATCTCACCGAGCAGATCAGCCGCGTCCCTGATCCGGAAGGTGATGCGGTCGTCGAGGAGGTCGAGCAGGAGCGGCATGACCTCGGCCAGGTCACCGCCGACGGCCCACAGCGCGGCGACGGCGGCAGGCCGTACGTGCGCGTTGGTGGCGGTGGTCAGCGGCCGGATCGTGTCCCGTGCGCCGGCTGCCGCCGGGCCGAACGCCCCCAGCGTCTTCAGGGCTGATCGCGTGACGCCGTGCTGCCCATGGTGCACCGCGGCGCCGAGGGTGTTCATCACCACGGGAACCGCGGCCGCCTCGCCCAGCGCGGCCAGGGCGGCCAGGATCGCGTTGGCGCTCATCTCGGTCGACTGGTGGGAGAGGTCGAGCCGGCACAGGTGGTCGCAGAGCCGGGGCACCAACTGGTCTGCCGCCTGCGGCAGATGCTCTGCGACCTGGATCGCACGCCAGGCGTCGACGTCGCTGTCCAGCGCGGTCAGCAGACTCGGCAGCGCGCGTGCGTCGCGGAGGCGTGCCAAGGCCCGGACGGCCTCCTGGTGGCTTCTGCGCAGGCGCGCCTGCGGTGCGGCCCACACGTTCGGGCCGTGTGCTGCGCGTTGGGCGTCGATGTGCGCGGCGAGTGCCTCCCGGGCCGGGGCGGCGATCGGGTGGCAGGACTCCAGGACGGCCGCAGCCTCGGCGGCGACCTCCTGGTCGTCTGTGGTGAGTTGATCGGCGACCAGCAGAAGGAGGCGGGTGTGGTTCCCCCGCCAGGTCTGCATCAGTTCACCGCTCATCCGGACCGCGTCGAGGCGCGAGCCGGGATCCGGGCTGCTCATCTGCTCGGCCAGCAGCGCGGTGCGCTCGGGCACCCGGGCACCCAAAGTTTCGTGGAACGTGCGCAGCAGGACGGTGGTCGGCGCGTACACGCGCGTGTGCCGGTCGAGATCCTCGAAGGCGGCGACGATCTGGGGTGCAACGGTGTCCGTGGCTGCCGGGCGGCTCGGGGCCGGTGCGATCGGCCGCACGGGTATGGCGCGGGCAATCTCGCGCAGCAGGGCGACGGCGGCCGGCAGGACGTCCTCGCCGATCTCTTCCGGGGCGCAGCGGGCCCGTTGGACCAGGGCCGCGAGTTGGGTCGGCGGGCCCTGGGCGGGGTCGGCGGCGAGCCCGGCGAGCCAGTCCATTACCTGGTGCGAGGCCGTCGGCAGGCGCAGTGCCATGGTGGCCGCCGCCTGAACGATCCGCAGCCGCGCCGCGATGCCGGGCTCGGCGGCCAGCCGCTCGCGTAGCACCGCGGCGGCCCGGTCGGCGTCGTCGAGGAAGAGCCCGAGGCCGCCGATCGCGGCCAGGCGCACGTCCGGGTCGTTGTCGCGGGCGAGTGCGGCGAACTCCCCACCCCGCTCGCGTAGAAGGGCGACGGCCTGCGCGCAGCCCGTCGGTGGGTAGTACTCGATCTCGGTGCCGTCGTCCTCGAAGCCCCGCTCGAGGGACTCCCGGCCGATGTTGACCAGCAGCGCGACGACGGCCGGCCGGTCGGGCGTGGCGCCGTCGGCGGCCAGCTCGAAGAGGAAGGGCAGGCTGGCTGCCGTGGGCGGGTACACGCTGCCCTGGTGGTGGAGGGCGCCGTAGAAGCGGTCGAGGGCCTTGCGGCGTTCCTCCGTGTCCAGGGAGCACAACGCCCACAGCAGCGCCGGTACCTCCTCAGCCGAGCCGTATGCGTGCTCCATCGACGCCCAGTCGATGTCATGCAGTCCGTCGAACATGATCAGAACCATTCCAGGCGGCACTGACAGCAGGAGCTGTCCCGGGGCGGGCCTGCGACGCCATCGGCACGGGCTGGGACCGGCGGGGCCATGCGGACTGCGCTGGAAGGGGCGTACGGACAGTGACCGCCGCGAGTGCTGGCTACTCAACGCCGCTCCCTGCCACTCGAGTTCGGGCAGGGACTCCGGTCGAGCCAACAGTATTCGGGCCTCACACGCCTGGACCCAAGGTGCGAAGTCAGTTTCGGGGTGTGTACCAGGGCACGAGGCGCAGCAGGAGGTCGAGGGTGTGGCGGGCTGCGGTGCGTGTGGCGGTGGTGGGGGCGAAGGCTGCGGCGAGGGCGAGGATGGCGGTGATCGCGCCGAGCGTGGCTGTGAGGGCGGCCAGGAGGCTCTTGAGGTGGCCGGGGTGGTGGAGGGCGCCGGCGATGAGGAGGGTGAGGAGCACGGTGGTGAGGGCGGCGGCGGTCCTGGCTCGGAGGCGGGTCCGGTGGCTGGGGAGCATGGTCGGCTAGGTTCCTTGGAGTTGGCGGGTACCGGGTTGTGCTGGGTCCAGTGAGCCAGAGCGGAAATTGTGCCGGAGATGGCACTTCTCGGGGTTGTAATGGTGGGCATGGCACGAGGAGCGCCGAGTCCGGCTGATCTGCAGGTGGTCCATGAACTGGCCGTACGTGGCATGGTGGTGACGGTCAGCCAGTTGGAGAGCTGGCGGCGGGCCGGGCTGCTGCCGCGGCACCGGCGCCGCGGGCTGGGGCGGGGCCGGGGGTCGGTGGTGGACGTGGTCGATCCGGTGGTGGTGGAGAGCGCGGCGGCGCTGGCGCGGCATCTTCGGCAGGGACGTGACCGTCGGCTGGCGGTGCTGGAGTGGTTCGCCGAGGCTGGCATGCCCCCGCAAGCCGACGCGGCGGCGGTGCCGGAGCCGCCGTTGGCCGCCGTGCGCGAGGCGTTGGTGTGGGCGGTGCGGGGGTCGGTGTCGCAGCGGCTGCTGGAGGCCGCCCGGGGCGCGGCCGGGGCCGGCGAGGAAGGAGCGGATGCGCTGTATGCGGCGGCCGGTCGGCTTCTCGCGGCCCGGCCGTACCGCGGGTCAGCGCATCCGGAGGCGGTGCGCACGGCGCTCCTGGCCGATGAGGCGCTGCCTCAGGGGACGGACTTCGCGGGAGTGGTGCACCTGGTCGCCGCGATCGGGCTGGGGGCGGAGGAGGTCGGGGCGGACGCGCTGGCCGAGGCGTTCGCCGCCTGCGGCATGTTCGAGCTGGCGGCCGAGGACTGGGTGCAGATGCTGGGGGCGGCCGAGCGGGGCGAGGGGCCGCCAGTGGACTGGGGGCTGCTCCAGCAGCACGCGGACGGCCTGGAGCAGGTCAGGCAGGCGAGTGACGAGAAGCTGGTGCGAGCGCGGACAGTGCTGACAGGCCTGCGGGGATTCTACGGGCTGTACATGATGCACGGGATCCTCCTGCCGGACACACCGGGACTGGCCGCGCTGCGGGCGCGGATCGACGGACGCGGCCTGGGCCCCTACCTCGATCACGTCATCTCCGTGGGCCCCACGCCCCGGCAGTTCGCCGAGAGCCTCCTGGCCTGTCTCAGTCCGATCCTGGACGAGCTGCACGAGGTGCTCATGGAGCAGCTCGAGGCCGACCCGGCCATCTTCCGCATCCCCGGCGACGAGACCGGCGTGGTCGGCTTCGGCGAGACCCGGATCCGCACGCTGCGCGAGCTGACGAGGGTCGAGAGCGGAGGGCTGGGGCAGGCAGACGAGGCCGCTGAGGTGCTTGCCTAAAAGATCTTGGACCTTTCGGTACCCGTCGGGGGCTGCTCGCGCGATGAACCCGGTGACAGGCAAGTGGGCCGAGGAACGGGGCGGTGGAGAAGGTGCAGGAGTTGCTGATGCCCGAGGGGGTGATCGCCCTCTTGATCATGCTGGTCGCCATCGGGGCGCGTGAGTGGAGGCGGGTGCAGCTGGCCCGTGAGAAGCGCCGCGAGCGCGAGCAGGAGCTGCTGGCGGAGATGGTGGCCGACGTCGCCGGCGGTGAGCGGGAGGTTCAGGTGCACCACGGTGGTGTGGCCGGCACCTGGTCGTTGACGGGCACCATGCCCGCCGGTGCGCTGCACCGGGAAGCCTCCGCTGAGCGCGGGGGGACCGTGGGCGGGCGTTCGATCGCGGCGCGGCGGCGCCGGTGACCCTGCAGGACCATTCCCGCACAGGGCTCGGTCGCGATGCGGCCGAGCCGTGCGGGCCGATCACCGTGGGCCAGGTGGGCGATGAGGCGATGCTCGAGGCCTTCTTCGAAGCGCACCGGGACGGGCTGTTCAGGTTTCTGGCCGGGAAGGCCGGCCGGGATGACGGTGGGGAGCTGTTCAGTCAGGTCTTCGAGCAGTTCTTCGCGTGGTGGCCGGAGCATCCCGAACATCCCAAGCCGGTGGCGACGCTGTATCAGATCGCCCACTGCCGCCTGAACGACCATTTCCGCCGTACCGGACGGGTCCTGACCGTCGAGGCCGATGACCTCGCGAAGGCCGCGGCCAGCGGAAGCAACCGCGACGACCTCGCGGACGTCGTGCGGCGCACCGATCTCGGCGCAGCACTGGCCGAGTTGACCGAGCGCGAGCGGCAGGCCCTGGCGGTGCGCTACGTCGCCGATCTGCCGGTGAAGGACTGCGCCGAAGTCATGGAGGTCGGCATCGACACCATGAAGAAGATCCTGAAGACAGCGTTGCAGAAACTGCGGCAGTCACCCCGCCTGGACGGCTACGACACCGCCCGTACAGCGAAGGAGGCGCACCGGTGAACCCCGAACAGCACCACGACGGTGAGCAGGACGCGTACATCACGCTGAGCACGGGCTCCGGGAAGACGTTCAGCTTCGCCGCGATCATGCAGCGTCTTGAGGGCCGCAGCGTGCAGGAGCGGGACCGGCTGCGAGCGCAGGCCGATGCCGCGGTCCTGGGCCATGAGGCGTACGCGCTGGGCCACGAGTACCTCGAGCGCGGCAACTACATCGCCGCCAAGCGGTGGTTGCGCGTGGCCGCCGACCACAGCGTCCCCGGCGCCGAGCAGGCCCTCGAAGAGATCGACGTAAGGCAGTCGATCGACGGCCTGACCGACCGGTCCACGGACTCCGTCCCGGCAGGCCCGGCGCCCTACCCGACCGTCCCGTCGCATTCCCTCCTGCTCGACAATTGCGGCATCTGGACCTCGACCGTGGAGCATCTGGCCGCGAGCGGCGTGACCGCGGCCGCCCGGGCGGAGGCGCAGCAGATCACAGAGCGGGCCGACCGTGAAGCTGACGAACTCCTGAGCACCGCACGCAGCCAAATGCAGCGGGAACGGGCAGATTTCCGGCGCCGCATGGAGCAGTCCCGCCGCACGATCGCAAAGCTCCTCGGCGAGGCCGAGCAGATGCAGTCAGCGGCCAGTCAGATCCGTGAGGACGCCCACCATGCAGCTGAAGCCCTGCTGAGGAAGGCCGAGCAGCAGGCCCAGTCGATCATCGACGATGCTGGGGCACGGTCCTCTCAGATCGACGCCGGTACACGTCAGGACCTTGCGGCGGACCGGATCCCTTGGTCGGCGAGCATGCTGGCTGCTCGCCTGGGTGCGGCCCGCACGTGGAACTGGCAAGCCCTGCTCTGTGACCCCCCTGAGGCCTGCAGCACGACTGCTGACCATCTGCCGGAGCGCTACACCCCTGACGTGTGCGAAGGGCTACGGCCGCTTCGGCGGCCCGCGAGGGCACCTGGCACACGAGCGGATGCTGCAGCTGTGATGCTGGTTGCCTTCGGTGCGGCTGTGGCGGTGAAGTTGCGAGACCGGCAGCCGGACACAAGCACTTGGGCATCCCTTCAGGCCGTCCCGGCGCTTGCTCTTCATACGGAGGGCCTGGAAGAGAACGTGGTGAGCTTCACGGTCCAGCTAGAGCACGGGGCGCTTGGCCTGGGGACGTGTGCTGCTTGGCCGCAAACAGCCGAACACGTTGTGAGGTTCTCCCTGGTGAACGGTGACTGTGACGAGTAAGGAGAAGGCCAAGCGCCGTATGCGGCGGGCAGTAGTAGCCCTTCCCTCCGTTGCTCCAGTGGCAGCCAAGGGGGTGGGCAGTCCGCCCAGGCACAGCGGCCACCCCGCCACGGGCATGCACGGGTCACCCCGGCCAGGTTCGACTCAGGTCGCGGCGCGGGCCGGACAGTCAGGTGAAGGCGGGGGCGGGGTCTTCGGCGGTCCAGTCGCCGTCGAAGAGGGCGGCAACGAGGCTCTCGTGCTCTTCGAGGAGCTGGCCGGCGCGGTGCTTGGTGCGCATCTTGGCGAACCAGGGGCCGATCTTGACGGTGTCGCCGTCGACGGTGATCGTCTCGCGGGCCGTGGGGGCGCGGCGTTCGCGGTGGAGGAAGAGTTCGAGGAGCTGGACGGTCTGGGCGAAGGTGCGCCGGGTCGAGGGGCGCGGGACCAAGCTCGTGGTGGCCGGTGTGAGGTCGAGGGCTTCGAGGAGCGTGCGCTGGCCGGTGTCGAGGGCGGTCCAGCTGCCGAGTTGGCGGGTGGTCCAGCTGCCGAGGTTGGCGCTGCCGACGGCGGTCTCGGGGGTCAACGGGCGACCGGTTTCGAGGTGGCGGCGCAGGAGGTGGTATTTGCGGTGCCAGTCCGGGCCATAGGGAAGGCGCCAGTGAGGGTCGATGGCTTCGAGGTCGGCGGTGCGGGCGGGGGCAAGTCGGTCGTGGGCGGCGAGGTGGCGCTGTTCGGCGAGCCAGGCGCCGACCGGGGTGGTGGCAGGTGCGGCAAGGTGGCCGTGCGCTTGGTGGTAGTCGGCCACGGTGGTGAGGCGGGCGCGCCAGGCGGCGTCGTGCTTGTCCCAGATCATGCCGAGCACGTCGAGTTCGGCGGTCCACTCCGCCTCGAGGCGGCCGGCGGTGTGCGCGTCCCGCATAGAAGTGATGAAGCGGCCCAGTTCGAAGCCGACGGGATCGACGTGGTGGGCGGGGACGTCGAGGTGGCCGTAGGCGTCGTGGAACGCCTGGGCGGAGGCGAGGCCTTCGCGTCGGGTGCGTGAGAGGGGGCCGCGGGGGTTGAACGCGATCAGGTCCATGGCGCGGGCGATGCGTTCGGGGTGGAGGGTGAAGTCGAAGTGCCAGCGTTTCATCACCAGCGCGCTGGTCTCCTGGGGCAGGCGGTTGGCCTTGCTCGGCAGGCGCTCGAGGATGCGATGGTCATGGCCGGCCAGAGCGGTGGTGATGGCCCAGACCGGTTCAAAGGCGGTGCCGAGGATGTTCTCGGGGTCGGCACCGGGCGGGAGGTAGACGGGGACGAGCAGGGAGGCAGTCTTGCCGGAGACGTCCAGGCGCAGGGCGCGGCCCAGTGCCTGGACACAGCGGACGATGCTGCGGGTGGGGTCGGCGAAGACGACCGCGTCAACGCTGGGGATGTCGACGCCCTCGGCGATCACTTTGGCGTTTGTCAGGATCGCGCAGCGGGCCGCGGCGAACCCGGTGAAGGCGTCAGCGCGTTCGGCGGGGGTGTGCTCGCCGTGGACGAAGAACAACTGCGGGTCGGTGTCCGGGCACAGGTGGGGGGCGGTGCGGCGGAGCAGGCGCAGGGTGTGGCCGAGCTCGCGGGTGAAGCGGGTGGCGTCCTCGACCAGGTGGAAGTACACCAGCACCCGCTTCAGGCCGTGCTGGGTCATGGCCTTGAGGACGGCCAGGTGCAGAGCGGTCGTGCGCAGCGCCCCCTCCCCCACCTCGCCGCCGCCGCTGTCGTCGTGGGTGGTGGTGCCGGGGGCGGGGAGGTTGAGCAGGGCGCGCAGGTCGGCGTCGCTGACCGTGGGGACCACGATCCGGTAGTCCGCCGCCCGGCCGTCGGCGATCGCTGTCGCGAGAGGGTAGTCGTGGACGAGCTTGCCGTAGGCGGCCTCGTTGTCCATCGAGTTGGCGGACCCCTCGGCCGTCTCGCCGGCGGTGCGGTAGTCGCGCGGTCGGACCAGGCTGGCGGACTCCGAGATCTCGGGGGCGGCGAAGCTGCGCGGGGTGGCGGTCATGTAGAGGCGGCGGTCCGCGCGGATGGCTGCGGCGTCGTTGACGATCGCCCATTTCTTGTCCGCCCGGCCGGCGATCCGGTGAGCCTCGTCCATCACCGCCAGGTCGAACGCCGGGACCTGGCGGCCGGTGTGCTGGGCATCGCGGATCTTGTCCAGGGAGTCGTAGGTGCACACCACGGTCAAGAACGGGATCTGGTCCGGCCCCTCCCCCACCACCGACAACAGGGCGGCGAGGGCGGCGGTGCTGCTGGTCGAGCCGACCTGCGCGGCCGCAAGCTGGTCGTGGCCGGCGGTGTCCATCGAGGAGACGATGATCATGTGACGGGTGTAGCCGTCCGCTCGCCACGCCAGCGCGGTCTGGGCCGCCAGATCCAGCGTCGGCACGACCACCAGCGTCAACCGTGCGCCGAGCGCGAGCGCGACCCGGACCGCGACCAGCGTCTTGCCCGTCCCCGTCGCCGACACATACAGCCCTCGAGAACCCACGCGCCGCAGATGCCGCACCGCACTGTCCCGCCCCCGGACCTGGTCGGGAAACAAAGACCGAACGGGCTCATGGGACACCACGGCATCGACGATGGCGGTACTCACCGGCCCATCATCACCCACCTGCAACAGCCCTGCGGCCGAACCCGGCAGGCAGTCACCAGGGCTGCCAATCCCGCTGCTCATGCTCCGCCAGGCGGCAAGGGGGCGCACCGGACAACACGTCGACGGATACGCGGATGGGTGGCGGAACACGGCGGTGGGCTCGTATAGAGCGTAAAGGGGGACGCGCCCTCTGTGGGTCGTTCGGCGGGCTGGAGTTTCGGTGGTGCGCACGGCGGGCCTTGCGCGCCCGCGGGTGTGGCCGGTCCGTGAAACACATGGTCTGCGGCCTGCGGAGATGAGCGTGTGGCCTGTGTACGTCCCCCTGACGGGTCGCCGGGCGTGGCTGGATTGGCGTGCGGCCGGGCTGTCACCATCAGCGCACGAGGTGCCGCACGCTGCCTTTGCGGGCAAGGAAGTCCTTGCCCTGCCCTTCCATGGTGTTGCAGCTGCCGCACAGCGGGCCTCGAATCAGGCCGTGCTCGTGGCAGTGGTCCCAGACGGCAGCGGGCCGCGCCGGATCGCACATCGCGCACAGGAAGTCTTCGGCCCGCGGCCCCCTTTCGCGAAGGCGGGCGTAGGCGACGCCCTCAGCTCCTGACGGTAGCTGCGCAGGCCGGCGGCCGCGCACGCAGGGCACAGCACCTTCCAACCGCTGGTGGTCGGCGTGTGCCAGGACGAGTCCTCGCTGTGGGTACCCCAGCCGCTGCAGGCCTGAACGGCGGTGCGCAGCCTCGTCTCGTTCTCCTCCCGCGCTGGAGCAGGGCTGCTGGAGTGAGTCCACAGGGCAGAGCCCATCCAGGAGTGCCGCGTCGGCAGAATGGCGGTCCGCAGGAGCAGCCGTTCTCGTTGCACTCGGCATCAGCTGCGCTGCGGATCACGCGGAGAATCTGCGCGCGCCAGTTGGCATCTCCCGAGGCCGCATCCGCCTGGGTCCGGTCCCCCAGCCGCGGGTCGATGAGGTCCTCAGGATCCCAGGGCAGTGCCGCAATCGCACGTCCCGCAATCACCGAGATGCAGCCGCAGATCACCAAGTGGTTCGACCGCGACGTGTGGACCGCCGCAGTCAACGAGGCAGACACTTCACTGCCCGTTAGGGCTTGCCGAGCCGAGTGAACCGGCGGCCCCGCCCGGCACTGCCCGGCGCCCGAACCTGAGGGCGAAAGCACCAGCGGTTATGTCCTCGCGCTTAACCACTGCCGCCTTCGGTCAACGGCTCTGGTGCGTGAACCAGTTGTGTGTGCGGGCCACGTCCCGCAGATAGGAGGCGTCGGCGTGAAGCGCCGAGCGTTCGGCTGCTCCGACAGCTGCCAGAACCCATTCGACGGGGTAGTCGAACGAGGCGTCGAGGATGGCGGCAACGGCGTCGGGGGCGTGGTTGAGGACCCCGCTGCGTACGACGGGAGGCGGCCCGGAAGGCCTTGCCGTGTAGGGGCCGTAGGCCTTCAGTCCCTCCAGTAGGTGAGGCGAGGGGGTTTGTGACATCCGCTCGCTCAGGGCGCGCATGGCTGGCCAGGCGGAGGTGCCATAGCGAGCCATGTCGATCAGCGTCGAGTCGTCCAGGGCGGCGAGCCGGTGGCTGCGCAGGTAATGGGTGAGGAGGTTGAGGGTGGCCAGGCTCCGGTCGGCTGCGGTGTTCAGGATGGCTTCCTGCAACGGCCGTGCGAAGGGCATGGCGCCGAGGCGGCTGGAGCTCATACGCAGTGCGGTCAGCGTCTCGTCCGGGAGCTTACTGACGGCGTCGTCCACGTGTTCAAGGTGATCGAGGAGTGTGTTCTGGGTGGCGGTGCTGAGCAGGGCCAGCACCCATGCCGCGCGCGACAGCGGGTCGGTGTAGGCGGTGAAGGCGTTCGTCCACCACATGGGGTCCGCGCGGTTGCGGCGTGTCTCTTGGAGCAGGCGCCCGTAGTCGGGGTTGGGGCCGAAGCACTCGGAGTCCCGGGTGAGGTCTCCTCCTGTCAGGAACGTCTTGGGGTCGGCGGCGGCTCCGATGATGGCGATCTCGGCGGCCAGCCAGCACGGTCCGAACAGTTCGCTGACGGTGCGGGCGGTGTTGCCCCAGATCGAGGTGGTGCTGAACTGGCCTGTGGTGTTCTTCGACTTCTGCTGCAGGAGGGCGAAGCGGGGGTCTCTGTCGCGGAGGCGGCGGAATGCGCCTTGCCGGTGGTGCTGGGGGCTCCAGGCGGTCTCTCGGCCGCTTGAGACTTCCGGCAGTGCTTTGAGCAGATAGTGGTCGGGGTGGAGCACGCGCAGCACGTCTCCCGCGTAGCCGGGACAGGGCCGCGGAATATCGCTGGCGTGGCCGTCGAGGACGGCGCGGAGCAGTGCGTGTTCTGCCGGGGAGCCGGGTTCGGCTACGGCTCCGGCGGCGAGGGCTGCGGCTGCGGTGGTCGGGTCGGCCAGGGCGAGGCGGTTCACGACTGTCGAGCCGGCGCGGTAGAGGCTCAGGGCGGGTGCGGCAATGGCCAGCCAGGCGCGTTCGTGACCGGTGCCGGCCGCGGTCAGCATGTGTGGCTGCCACCACGCGTCGAACTCCGCAGGGTCGTCCAGATGCGATGCGAGCTGGATGCGTTCGGCTGTCGCGCGGGAGGCGGGTTCCTTGGCGACGAGGGCTCTCAGCTTGGCAGCGAGGTGATGTCCGCCGCGGTCTCCGGCGATCTCCGGGAGGTCCTGGTTTTGGATGAGGCTGTGGTGGACGAGGCGGACGCTCAGGTCGTCGAGGAAGAGTTCCGCTGCCCGGTTCTGTGAGCGCTTACGTCCGATGAACACGCCGTCGGCCAGCAAGTTCCAGGCGGCGATGCGAGCCTGGCTGGGGTGTGAGTGGGTGTCGCGTTCTTCCTCCAGCGCCTCGACCATACCGCCGAGTTCGTTGGGGTTGGCGAATCCGGCGTAGAAGCGCAGGGTGTTGAGCCAGTAGCCACGCCGGACCAGATTGCGCAGGACGTCGCCGGTGTCAAAGCCCCGCTGGTCGGCACCTGCGTACTCGTAGAGGTAGCGGGCTGCGAAGTACTCACGCAGCGGCTGGACGTCGAACTCGAAGGTTCCCTGCACTTTGCTTGTGAGGGCCCAGACGCGGTCGGTGACGGCGGTGAACAAGTCGTTGAACATCGACTCGTCCTTCTCGACGTCGAAGAGGTAGTTCATGATGGCTTTGAGCAGCTCGCGAGTGGGCATCTGACCGTTGCCGCTTTCCGCTTCGGCCCGTGCCTGAAGGTGCCATCCCAGGAAAGCCGTGACTTCTTCCAGGTCGGCGCGGTGCTCGTGGACCGTCGCCGTCTTTTCCGCTTCCCTGTCCAGGAAGGTCTCCATGTAGGAGGTGTAGAGCGCAGTGCGGTTGTTGGGCACGGAGTTGGCGCGTCGCTGCATGAGGAAGAGCAGGATCGTCAGCTGCATGGGGTTGTCGGCCAGCTGGGCGATGTGCGGCTCTGCGGAGCGCTGCTTGAAGGTACGTTCCAGTTCGGCCAGATCGGGGCCTGATATGCCTCGGGCGCGGGCCCACTTGTGCAGGTAGGTGTTGCGCAGTTCGGGGCTGAGACGGGTCAGTGTGATGGTTTCGAACAGTCCCCCGGACGGTTCGGCCAGCTCTGCCGCGTTGGGCCGAGTGGTGACGACGAGCTGGGCATTGAGGGCGGTACGCAACCGGGCGGCAAAGCTGTCGATCTCGCTGACGACGCGTTTACGCGTGCTGGGGCTGGCGACTTCGTCGAGTCCGTCGAGGACCACCAGGACGGGGAGCCGGGCAAGGAGGTCGTTGACTGTCGTGGCGTCGGCGGGCAGACCTCCGCCGTGGGCGGTGAGGAACACGGCGAGGAAGTGCTCGAGCTGTCCGTCGCGGCGCAGGCGCTTCCTGGCGGTCGCCGTGTAGTCGGCGAATGGGTCCTGCCCTGCCAGCCAGGCCGCGTAGTCGTGCAGGTCGATGCGCAGGGCGATGCGGGGGTCAGCCAGCTGCTCCTGTTCGCTGGAGCCGTCGGCAGGCTCGTCGGTTTCGTTGAGGTAGGCCGCACGGTGGCGCTGGCAGAGGTACTGGCTGAGGGTTGACTTGCCCTGGCCGGGTTCGCCGCGCACCAGGGTGAACGGGCGGTCGGCTCGCAGCAGGTAGCGTGCGGCGCCCGCTGATTCGGCGGGGTCCTGGCCGAGCTCCAGCTGTACAGGCAAGGACCGACGGAGGTTGCCCGGCTCAGAGACACGGGTGGCCCCGACGTCAATGAACAGGTCGTCAAGGTTGTGGGTGGTCAGTTCGACCTGCTTGAATTTGACCTTGGAGTCTTCCTCCCACTGCGTGGCAATCACCTTCATCACCAGGGTCCGCAGCTCCTGGTCCTGGGTCGCCGCCTGGGCGCCGTGGATGAAGTACCGCACCAGGTCGTGGCCAGCCAGCATGTCGGAGTAGGCCCACTTCAGTTCGGTGGGCGCAGCGTCAACGCGCGCATCGACGTCCGAGCGCCACCACACGTGCATCGGGATACCGAAGTCACGTGAGTGCAGGGCGAGTTCGGCGTCCAAGCGGTCCATGCTGCCCCGGCCGGGGACGGCTGTGCCGGCAACGGAGGTGATGAGCACGTACCGGGTTGCGCCGGCGAGTACCAGTCGGCGGATGTTGTCCGCTTCCTCCTTCACCGCTGCGCTGAGCCAGGAGACCGGATTCTGCGCGGGCTTGCTGGTCCATTTCACCTGGTAGACGAGGGCTTCGGTGCCGTCGGTGCGGGTCATGTCCCGGCCGCCGTCGGAGTGCCCAACCGGGTAGCAGCGGGCCTCGGGGTAGAGATGTGCAAGGAGGGCTGCGCACAGACGCTGGAAGTGCTTCTCCGTCAGCCGCTCGTAGAGGTAGTTGCCCAGTCCCGTGCTGGCGTCTCTCACGCTGAATCCCCCGACTCGAACTCCCTGTGCATGTACAGAAAAGACAAGCCTAAACGGCACCTGTGACAACGACACGCGGTGAAGTGCGGGAGATCTGGCCGATCCGCCGCACAGCGTGCTGTTCGCTATCGGCAGTATCACCGAGGTGATCTCCCAGCATCCCGCACCTGGCGTGAACCCTGGCCAGCCTGAACCGCGCGAGACGGGCCGCGTGGTCCTGGCGTATACGCTTCTTTTCGCTACTGAGGTTGAACTCGTGATGTCGCTGGGTTGCTCAGGTGGGTCTGATGGTCAGGCCGGTCTCGGCGAGGCAGCCGTCTATGAGGTGGCTGCGGTACTGGATGTGGCGTAGGCCGTGTCGGATGCGCTGGACGAGGTGTTCGGGGGTGGAGAAGGCGACGTTGGAGAGCCAGCCGCGTCGCAGGAGGGACCAGATCCCTTCGACGGGGTTGAGGTCGGGTGCGTAGGGCGGCAGGTAGTAGATCGTCAGCCAGTCCCGGGAGGCGGCGAACTCCCGCAGGCCGGCGGCCTTGTGGACGTTGAGGATGCCCCTATGTTGCGTCAAGCGGCAGAAGACGAGGCAGCAAGGGCCGACGGCGGCTGGATGTGACGGTAGATCTCGCGAGCGACGTAGCGTTTGAGACAGCGGATGATCTCGCGTTTCGACATGCCCTGTTTCGTGCGTCGTTCGAGGTAGTGACGGGTGCGGGCATCACGGCGGATGCGGGTCACCACGATGCGGTAGAGGGCGGCGTTGGCCTGCCGGTTGCCTCCGCGGTTGAGCCTCCGGCGCTGGGTCTTTCCGGAAGACTGCTCGACAGGGCTGACGCCGCACAGAGCGGCGAATGATGCCTCGCTGGCCAACCGTTCCGGGTTGTCGCCGGCGGCGATCAGCAGGGCAGCGGCACTGTCGGGCCCGACGCCGATGATGTCCAGGAGCTGCGGATGGCAGCGACGGACGGCCTTGCTAACCCGGCGGGCGAGCTCCTTCACCTCGGCGGTCAGCTGCTGGATGCGCCGGGCCAGCAACCGGAGCGTGAAGACGGCAGCATCGCTGGCGTCGGGAAGGTCGGCGCACCTGGCGATCAGGGCCGTGTTGCTGAGCTTGGACAGTGCCTCGCGCAGCGCGGGATCGACACCGAGCAGCACGGCCTTGAGCTGGTTCTTGGCCTGCGTGCGGGCCTTGACGGCCGACTCCTTCGCCAGTCGCAGTACGCGCATGTCGGCCGCCGGGCCCTCGCCGGTCTTGGGCGTGACGTCAGCGCGTCCGGACAGGACCGCGCGGGCGGCGGCCTCCGCATCGACGGCGTCGGTCTTGCCGCGCTTGCGGCGCAGGGCGCGGTCGGGCTGATTGACCTCGACGACCTGGACGTTCTCCCGGCTCAGGAAGCGTGCCAGGGCCGCTCCGTAGGATCCGGTGCACTCCACACCGGCTCGGCGCAGGGCACCGAATGCGCGTGCCCAGGCCAGGAGTTGGTGGTATCCGGCGGCGGTGGTCGGGAACTGCTGGTGGGCCAGGAGCGCCCCGAGGGGGGTGACCACGGCGGCGACATGTACGTCCTTGTGGGTGTCCACCCCCAGGATCACGTCCTCGGCCAGCGGTTCTTCTCGCTGTGCGGGCAGAGTCGGCTGGGGCATGCTGGTGATGGTCACGCGGCTCCTCGATCGGCACGGGGGCTGTGGCCGACGTCGGGCCGGTGGGCGGTCAGAACTGTGACGGTGCCTTGTGCGGCAAGGCCCCTATCGGGACACGCCCGCCGGTCCGGCGGCAGCAAGCACCGCCTGGGACCACAGGCCGACAGATCCTCAACAAGGCAGCCTGGGCCAGTTGTCCCACGGGTCAGACCCTGGCCCCAGACGGTGCCCCACGAGTCTCACAGTTGTCCCAGATGAGCACGATCGGGCCGCCGAGCTGCTGGTGGGCGGCGATCAGCAGGTCCCGGTAGTCGCGCCAGGAGAAGCTTTTGCGGCCGTCGCGTCGGCCGTCGTCCCGGCGTGGCCGGTAGATCAGCCGGGACCTGTGGCCGGGTTTGTAGCAGGTCAGCGCCGCGATGGATATGCGTCTGCGGGAACGGCCACGGACACGCACCACCGGGGTCCGGCCGCGCTGTGACCAGGTCTTGGCCTGCGGCGGCGTCATGGAGAATCCGGCTTCGTCCTCGAAGACGAGCCAGGCTCCACGGGCCGCCGCGAGTCTTCCGCGCAGGGCCATACC
>NZ_JBSFUW010000068.1:0-14955 GCF_053591995.1 Streptomyces sp. NPDC002835
TTTCGGATCCAGGTAAGTCATCCGGCCCAGAAACCTCCTTCCGAGTTCCTCCCGGCTGAGCCGGGGATACAAACAGAGCGCCTCGTGGCGCACAAGGTTCGCTCGACGACCCAGCGGGTGCGGCCCAGGCCGGAGCCGTGGGCTGTGCCCTTGCGGGCGATCTTCGGTGTGATGCCGCGGGCCCGCAGGAGGCGGCGGTACTTGTCGTAGTCGTAGCCGCGGTCGGCGAACAGCCGGCCTGGCCGGTGACGTGGCCGCCCGCGCACCCCGCGGATGTGGGGTATCGCGTTCAGCAGAGGCATCAGCTGAGTGACGTCGTGACGGTTTCCGCTGGTCAGCGAGACGGCGAGTGGGGTTCCGTGGCGGTCGGTGATCAGGTGGTGCTTGCTGCCCGGACGTGCGCGGTCGACCGGCGAAGGTCCGGTGTGAGCCCCCCTTTGAGGGCCCGGACATGGGAGCCGTCGATGGCCGCGTCGTTCATGTCCAGCAGGCCGGCGGCCCGCAGCTCGACCAGCAGCACCTCGTGCAACTGCGGCCAGACACCGGCCTCGGTCCAGTCCCGCAGACGCCGCCAGGCCGTCACACCACTGCAGCCGACCTGCTCAGCCGGCACATCCCGCCAGCTCACGCCCTTGCACAGTACGTAAACGATGCCCCGCAACGCAGCCCGGTCATCCACCGGCAACCGCCCGGGATACCGATGCCGCCGCAGCGGACGAGCAGGCAACAGCGGAGCCACACGTTCCCACAGGTCATCAGGCACAAGATCAGCAGACACCCAACAGATCCTGCCGACACACCACTCAACTGCCAAGTCTCACAACGAACTTCATTCTGAAACGATCAGTTACAGCAGGAGGCCGACGCGGTAGACGGCGTTGATCTCGCCCGTGTCGGCGGCTCCTCGGCCGCGGCACCGCGTACGGCCGTGTCGCGGTCGGCTCCGGCTTCGGCAGATTTGCCGGCGCCGCCTGGCCGAAGGGGCCGAAGCGAGGGTTTGGTACCGCCTGCACGGGGTCCTTCTCGCCGGGTTGCGCACCGCGAGCGCCCCCGGGACTTCTCCGGGGCGGCCGTCGACGGCTCCCACATCCCCGCGTCAGGACGACAGCGCCGAGCGTGAGGTTCCTGTCTCTTTCCGGTCTTCCCGCGTGTCGAAGGCGTCGCGGGCGCGTTCGATGGCGGGCAGGTGTTCCGCGGCCCACGCCAGCAGGACGTCCACGGGCTGCCGGAAGGTCTTGCCCAGGGGTGTGATGCGGTACCTGATCGCAACGGGGCGCGTGGAGATGACTTCGCGCTCGATCACGCCGTTGCGCTCGAGCCGTCGAAGCGTTGCCGTCAGCGACTTCTGCGTGACTTCGGGGATGGCTCGGCGCAGTTCGTTGAAGCGGCAGGGGCGCTCGCAGAGCTGGTTGAGGACGCTCAGGGACCACTTGTCGAGCACCTGGGCGAGCAGTTCGCGGTGCGGGGTGTCGATGCGGAGTCCGTCGTCGGTATCCATGGCGAAACCTGGTTTCGTTGAAGTGTCTTCCTTCAACTAGGTAGCGTACTGATACCTAGTTCGAAAGGGAGAACAGCCATGACTGTCCAGCACTTCACCCCGGAAGGCATGCTGCAGCCCACCCCGTACCACCACGTGGCCGTGGGTACCGGGTCCAGGCACGTACACGTCAGCGGGCAGGTCGCACGCCATGCCGACGGGACGCCGGCGGCACCGGGCGACCTTGCCGGGCAGGTCGCCCAGGCACTGCGGAATACGGCCCTCGGGCTGCGGGGAGCGGGCGCGACGTTCGCGGACGTACTGCGTCTGACGTTCTATGTGACCCAGTGGAGCCCGGAGAGGACCAGCGACTTCATGGCCGGTGTGGAGGCAGTCGCCGACGAGATAGGACTCCCGCTTCCCATACCGCCGGCATCCCTCATCGGTGTCGACTGCCTCTTTGAGCCGGATGTGCTCATCGAGGTCGAAGCAACCGCAGTGCTCGACTGATCCGACGCACGCCGCAGGGGCGATCCGGCGTGACCACCGTGCCGGGACGCCGACGCGAGCCCTGGAGCGGAACTGCCCTCACCGCGACCTGCCCCCAACCCTCCTTGGCGGTCAGCGCACTCGTCCCACCTTGGGGAAGTGCCCTGCAGAGAAACGGCATTGACGCTAGACATGCGTCATGTCATCAACAGCTCGCTCACGTCCCCTGATTGCCGTGGTCGGCAGCGTCGACACCAGCCGCACGTTCAGCCCTCCGCTGCGCGCGGTCGACTCCGCTCGGGACGCCTGTCGGCTTCTGGGGGCGGAATTGTCCCGTGCCGGCTGCGACTTGGCGGTCTTCTCCAGCAAGAGCACATACATCGAGGCGGACGTGGTCCAGGGCTATGCCGAGGCAGCCGGCGCTGACCTTCCTGGCAGCGTCTTCGCCTACCCCCCGCGTCACAAGGATGTCGACTTCCCCTTGCCGCAGGACAGCGCCGTTACCGTGCAAACGGTGAGGGACACCAGCGGAGAGTGGGAGGTCTCGTACTACCGCACGCTGCTGACCTGCGACGGCGTGCTGCTGGTGGGCGGCGGTCAGTCGACGCGCGTTGCGGGAATCGTCGCCCTCTCCCAGCGCGTACCCGTACTGCCGGTTGCTGCCTTCGGGGGCGGTGCGAGCCAGGTGTGGGTGAACCTCGACAAGACGCGTAACGGCACCGAAGACGCGGACATCGCCCTGTTGGGGGACAACTGGCAGCCCGATGCGGCACCCCGTCTGGTGGCCTGCCTCCTGCGCCAGCGGGCTCAGCGGCAAGCAAGCGAGGCCGCCGCACAGCGCGCGGGACGCTTCCGTGCCCTCATGGCAGGCGCCAGCCTCGTCCTGTCGGTCCTGTGCATGCTGTTCGCCGTCGCCGCGATCGTGCTCGCTCCCTCCGCCGGTCCGGCGACAGTGCGCAGCCTGTCGGTGCTGCTCGTCGCTCCCTTGTTCGCCTCCGTTGCAGGAGCGCTGATCCGGCACTCCTTCGAAACGGGATCCAGCTCACTGCGCGCGGCTGTACGCGGCTTGGGCGCCGGTCTCGTGTCGGTGCTCCTCTACTGCGCATCTCAAATGCTCACCGTGCCAACCCTGCTCGACTCGCTCGATGTACGGCGCCTGCTCTTTTTCACTGTGCCGCTCGGGTTCAGTGCAGGCTTCACCTTCGATCTTGTCTTCGAACGACTGCGCGCGGGTGCAGGCCCCACCGCCCCGCCGACCGTCGACCCGCTGGGGGCGGGTACTCCTGCGCCCCCGGTCAACACCGGCGCACCGGCGCCCCCGGTAGACTCCGGCGCGCCCCGGTGAGACGGCTAAGGCATGCCTATTCATTTCCGGCACGGGTAAGTACCACACAGTGGATAAGGGGGCGGTCTTGAACGGATTCGTCCACACTTGTGTCAAGGTCAGAATTCGCTGTGGAGGGGGATGCGGGGCATGGATGACTCTCTGTCGCCGGCGCTGATGGTCAGAATGGCGCTCGGAGCGGTTCACGGGGTGGCAGGCGAACCGGAGCAGGAAGTATGGGACCGGCTCACCCAGATGGTGGCCAGACCTGCTTCGGAAAAAAGGAGCTCTCCTGAGCTCGACCCCCCGGCGCAGCGGGAACTGCGCGACTTCGAGTCGGCTCCTACCAGCGCGGTCAGAGCTGAGGCACTCATCGACGCCCTGACACAGCGTGCCCTCGATGACCGTGCGTTCGACAAGGAGCTGACCGTCTGGGCCCGCGATGCCCGACGCTGGTCCTATGCGAATGACCTCGGGACCGACTCGAGAAGGGCGTCCTTACACGGCTCGGTCGTCCAGACGGGGCCGGGCATCCCGGTCAATTTCGTCACCTACGGCCCCCAAGGCCCCGCCGGCAGCGGATAGCCAGGGGCTCAGGGGCTCAGAGACTCAGGAATTCAGGGGCTCAGGGATTCAGCGTTCCTGCCGTCCAGGGCGGCCCTCGTAGGTGACCGTCTGGTCCTGGCGGGGCGACTCCTTGAGTCTCAGGGCCTCCAGGAAAGCCTCACGAGCCTCCCCGTGGTCTCCTGTCACGTTGAGCAGATCGCTCAGCAACAGCAGCGAGTCGAAGAGCCCCGATGCGTCACGGCCCTGCCGGAACGCTTCGCTGGCAGCTCGCAGATGCTGCACTGCCAGCCGGTCACCTGCGCTGTGCGCTGTGCGCCCCAGGGCGTGCAGCGCCCGCGCTCGAGCGGTGATGTCACCGAGTGATGAATGGGCTTCGACGCTGGCCGACAGGGCCGCGCTCGCCGCCTCCGCCTCGCCCTGTGCGACGTGGGACAGTCCCAGGTTGAGCAGTGCCTCCGCAAGCGCTGCCTCGTCCGCGACGGCCCGCAGCTCGGTGATCGCCTGAGAAAGTGTGTGAACGGCCTCATCGTGCCGCCCCAGGCGCCGCAGCGCGTTGCCTACGTTGTTCAGGCACTGGGCTGCGGAATGCCGGTCATCAACGGCCAGATACATGTTTCGAGCCCGTTCGAGTTCCAGGAGGGCCTGAGCGTCCTGATCGTCTTCCAGCAAGGCAAGCCCGAGGTTGTTGCCGGCCCGCGCTTCGCTGTGCAGGTCGCCCAGTTCGTTGTAGGTGATGCCGGCTCGGGAGAAGCAGCGGATCGCCTCGTCGAACTGGCCAGCTTCGATCATCGCCCTGCCCAGGCTTTCCAGCACGGTGGCCTGGCCTCGTTCGTCACCGCTCTGTCCGGACCGTTGAGCTGCCGTCGCCAGCTTGTCCATGCCCTCGTCGAGGCGGCCCGTGCGCACCAGTGCGGTGCCGAGATTGGTGAGCAGGACGGCTTTGTCGTGCACAGCCATCTGCACCTGCTCCGACAGCTCCTGTGCCCACTGCAGTTGTGCCAGCGCCTCTTCGGTACGGCCGCAGTCCAGCAGAGCTATCCCCAGGTTGCTCAGGGCCTGTGCCCGGGCGGGACGATCGCCGATCTCCGCGTACTTCTCGGCTGCTTCGCCCAGGACCCGTACCGCTTCGTCCAGACGTCGCCCGAGAAGGAGCGTGGCGCCGAGATTGCTCAGCATGAGCGCGTAGGCGGCAGAGCGGTCGCAGACCTCGCTCCCCAAATGCGCCGCATCCTGAAGCGCGGACATGGCTGCGTCGAAGTCCCCGGTGGTGGCCATGGCAACAGCGAAGTTGTTGAGCGCCGCCGCACGCGTGTACTGGTCCGCTTCGCCTGCCGCGGGCGAAGTGAGGACTGCGTTCATGACGTGGAGCAGATCGCCAAAGTGGCGTGTTTGCGTCAAGAACTCGGCCAGTGCCAGAGCGATGGCCGCGCCTGTCTGCGAAAGACCTTCGCGCAAGCACACATCTACTGCCGCGACGAGGTTCTTGCGTTCGGCCTCCAGCCATCCCACAGCTTCCGGACGCGACGAGAACACAGCCGCCTGAGCCTGATGCTCATCCCTCGTCCATGCATCAGCCTCCCGGGCGCACTGCTCGTAATGGCTCATCAAGCGAACGAGCGCAGCCGTCCGCTGGTCCTCCGCCACATACAGGCGGCCCAGATCCGTCGCGTACTGCTTGACGAGACCGTTCATCCGCCACCGGTCGCTCGACGGCGAACCACGCTGCACCAGGTGCAGACGAGCCAGCTTCCGCATCAGGCGATCCGACGAGTATCCGAGGAGTGCCCCAGCTGCGGTGCTGGTGAAGTCATGTCCGGGAGTGAGCCCCAAAAGCCGGAACGCCGACATCTGCCCAGGGCTGAGCTGCCCGTAAGACCAATCGAGGGCCGCACGCAGGGACTGGCCACCATGGGAGAGGACATCTGCCTGTACGCTCGCGTCTTCCATCGCCCGGACAAGGGACGACACCGTCAGCGTGGGGTCGTCTCCCAGGAGACGGGCTGCGATGCTCAGGGCGAGTGGCTGCCGGCCGCACATTTCAGCCAGGCGAAGCGTCGCCTCCGGTTCCCTTTCCACCCGGCTCTCGCCGTCGTTGCCGACAGGCAGCGCCAGCGCCAGGAGCTGCGCCGCGTCTGTCGCGCTGAGCGGACCCACCACCATGCGGGTCCCTTCGCGAGGGCCTTGTGCCCGTGTGGTGATCAGCACGGACAGCCCCGGAGCCAGATGCGTCAGCGGAGCGGTGTCCATTGAGGACGCATCGTCCAAAACCATCAGGGCGGGCTGTCTTCCTGCGCCGGTGACCTGATGCACGAGCGCTGAGCAAAGGACCCACTGCTCGTCCTCGGAGGAGGGCATGGAATCCCCAGGTACACCGAGCGCCTCGAGAAGGGTATCCGCGGTGAACCGGCCCGCGCGGAGGTTCAACCACAGAACCCCGCCTGGAAACCAACCCCGCTCCCTCGCTCGGTGCACCGCCTCGACAGCCAACGCCGTCTTACCGATGCCGGGCATACCCGTCAGCGCAACGACTGGTGCGGCGTGCTCGGCATCGGCCCACAGCGCGAACAGTTGGCGCAGCGTCGGTGCGCGGCCGACGAGCCGTGCCATTCGTGCCGGCACGCCGCCGCGTGCCGTGATCTTGTGGCGGGGCTCTGCCGCCACGGCGAGCGAGATGACCCGCTCGCAGGCCAGGGACACTGCATCCGTCGCCGATGCTGCCGAGCCGTGCTGCCCAGTGCCGGCGTGGACGGACCAGGCCCGTGCGAGCAGCGCTCGCGCCGCCGGGCCCAAGCTGCCTCCACCCTCGGGCAGCGGTGTGCAGGTAGCCACCAGCAGCAACGGCGCCAGAGCCGGATCGGTCAGAACCTTCTGCAGCGCACCCGCCACTTTCTCGCCGCTGCCGGCATCGCTCAGGCACACATCAAGGTCATCCAGCCACAGCACGGTGTGCGAACCGAGCCGGTCGTCCCTGATCGCATCCAGCAATGCCTGCGACCGGTCGATCACCGGCGGGCACCACACCCACCAGTCGGACAGCGCCTGCCGGACAGCCTCCCATGCGGCCCGGGTCCGGCCACTGGACCGTGGGCCCGTCACCACCACCAGTCGGCTACGGTCGGCAGCCCTGCTCAAGAACAATGGAAGAGGTAGATCACCGGCCCGGGCCATACGCCGCACCAGTTCGGATCGCACGAGACGATCAGGGGTGGTCATCGCCTCCGCTGCCGCCCCACGGGGCATCATCCGTGCCGCGATCCCGAACCGCAGCGCGTCACCGTTGTCCAACTCGGCGACACGCATGCCCAGCAGACCACGATTGGCGTTCGGACCCGAACTGCGCGCGGGATAGGCCATCACCTCGGAACTGCCGCGCGCTCCCACCTCGTACACCGCCCCCCGCGCAGTGCGCACGAAGACAGGCACCCCTGCAACCGGCAGGCTCAGTTGCCCACCGCGCGGCACCCGGACCTTCTGTGCATCACCCCAGGTGTCGAGAGCGTGGGTGACCTCCAGGACACGGGGCTGCGTGTCCGGCACGAGCACCCCCTCCGCCGGCCAGGTGGCATCACCGATCGTCAGATGCGCCCCGTCATGACGTACTGGCACCACTACGTCGTCCACCCCCTCAAGGTGGACCCCGTGTCCCTGGCCGCTGCCCCTGCGTCCAAGGGGGTAGTTGTCCTCTGTGAGAACCTCGTACAGCTCGAGCGCGGTGGGCGTCTGCCGCACCCGCTCCGGGAAACGCTGCCAAGCGCCGGTGAACCAGCGCCGCAACCCTTTGCGACGTCCCGGAACCTGCACAGCGGCCCGTAACGCGCCTTCGAGCATCCGGTCGATGTCAGTATCGGCCTCCGGCCTCTGCAACCCCGCATCCGCACAGACAGCGGCCCAGGTCACCCTTTCTTCCAGTGCGAGAGTGGGGGAGAGGTACCGGTGGACCCGGAAGACGACCTGCCCGGCCATGCGGAGCAGGTCACCCTCCTGACTACGCGCCAGTTCACTGCACAGCAGATCTCGCAACGGAGCCAGGAGCCCTCTGTGCAAGGCCATGTGCTGTGCGCTGCTGCGAAGGGACCACGGGCCGAACCACAACCCCGATTCAGCTGACACATCCAGCTGCGGACGGATCTCGACCCGCATGGCCCGCAGCAACTCCGGCTCGATCCTCGTGGCCGTGCACAGCGCAACGGCGAGCAGCCGGGCCGGCGCAGGCAGATCGTGCACCTGCGGCACCTCGTCCACGCCGGGCAGTTCCTCGCTGCTCACGACAGCGCCGCGTGGACGCGGGCGGTCGTCGTGCCCCTGTCCCAGCTGAAAACCGGCATCAGGGCAGCCAGCCACCGGGGCCACCTGTCGGGCGGTGCGGGCACCAGGGCGAGAGGATGGCACCCCGCACGCCGGATCAGCCCCGCCACCTTCCGCCAGTCCGCCTCCTGCTCCGGCAGCACCGCCCCGGTGTTCTGCCCGAAGTCACTGAGGACGATCACACGGGTACCAGGTGCTGGAGGCTCGTACGGCCTCCACGTCCATCCCGCCCCAGGACCACTGCGGTGCAAAGGACACTCCGAGAAATAGCGCACGTCCCGGCCATGCCGACCGGTCAGGGCACCGATCCGCTTCACCAGCTCCGACTGGTCCCTGAAGAACGGCTGCATGCCCGCACCCAGGTCCACGAGAACCTGCACTCCGAAGCGCAGCGTCCGCACAGGCTCTCGCGGGAGTACGGCCGGCGCATCCCCCTTGCACACCAGGTCCAGCAGCCGCTCGACATCTACAGGCCCTTCCGGCATGACCCGTGACAGCAGAAGGTGCAACGTCGCCCCCTGCGAGCTCGGAGGCAGAAGAGACTGGTGCGCCGGCCCTCGGTCCGCCGGCCGCTCCCCATCCTGCTCGGCCAGCGCCGGCTCTGCCCACCCGCGGCCGGCGGTAGCGGACACCGTGCTGACCGGGCTGAGCACCGGCAAAGGCTCCTCCGGCATGCCTGCGTGCTGCCCCCCGGACGGCCGCGGAGACCGCTCCGGATCCGAACGGGAAGGAGCAGCGGCTGAAGAGAAGGCCGACCGGCGCGCAGGCTCCTCATCAGATACGGGCCGGGCGGGAGCAGCCCGCCCCATTCCCAACAAAGCCGCGATCCGGCTCAGCATCTCATGGTCGCCGGAGTCCACATCCAGCGCTGTGACGGCCCTGGCCATGTCAGCGATCCAGCTCTCACCCGCCGGATCAAGACGGTCAACCGCAACCGAAGCCATCCCTGCCACCTCAGCCCCTCAGATGCTGCGGCTTGACAAGGGTGAGCCTGCGCACCGCGTCCCAGCGACCGTCCCCCACCTTGATCTGCAAGGAGCGGCAAGCCCACAGCGCGTCGAGATATTCGGCGGTACTCGGCTCCCGCACCCCCTCCCGCCGTGCCGAGTCCCGCACCAGCTGCAACTCCTGCGCCAGCGCTTCGGCCAGTTCCATGTCCGCGGTGTCCACCGTGCCGATGCGCACCTTCAAGTGCTCCTCCGCGATCCGCACCAGCTGCTCCACGGACGACGGGGGAGTCAACTCGGCGATCACACACCGCCGCAGAAACGCCTGGGGCAACTCCCGCTCCTCGTTCGTCGTGATGACCACCAGGTGCTGATGGAAAGGGCGGCCTGGCGCCGCGTCGGGATCCACCTCGATCGTCACCCGGGTCCCGGACTCGGCAACGGTGAACGCATGTGAACCGAGCGGTACCAGCAAGCCGTTGGGCACATCGGGATCAGCCTTGTCGATCTCGTCGATCAGTACCACCGAGTGCTGTGCGTCACGCCCTTTGTTGCGCTCTTCCACCGGGTGCTCAAAATCCTCCACCGAGGCCGCCCCGCGTGCCGGTGCACTCCTGCGCACGTGCTGGGCCGCCGACTTCGGAGCGAAAGCCCACCACAGAGGACCCGGCTCGACATAGGCGTCCGGGCCCTGCAGCTTGGGCCCCCTCCACGACCGTGCCTGTGCGTCGGCCAGTCGGCGCACGCCGTCGAACGTCCACTGAAGGTCCCGAGCTCTTGTCTGAGAGGTCACGACAAAGTTGTAGTAGCGCCAGTTACGCTGCTTGGCCACATAGGGGGCCATGGAGCTCTTTCCCGAGCCCGGCTTGCCGCGCAGCAGTAGCGGCCTCCCGGCCGCCAACGCCACCTTGATCGCGAGGTCCAGGTCACTGGGCATGACATACACCAGCCCGTCATCGCGATCGGGCACGTCGACCTGGGCACTACCGGGAGGAGTCATGGCAAGTTCTTCCTGTCAGTAAGTCGTCAGCCGGCGATGTCCACAACGTCACAAAGGCTCTGCCTGAAGGAATACGCCCGCATCTGCAACTCCTGAGACAGCACCACAGATGCTGCCCGCGAGATGCCCAGATCGTCCAACACCTTGTTCTCGGGGACGCCTTCAGGGCTGAGCACCACGATCACCAGCCAGGAGAAGTCGGCATGCAGCTTGTTGACCACCCGGGCCACATCCTGCAGGCCATAGCCCTTCGTATTGATCACCAAGTAATCACGCGTCTGCTCCCGCGGTCTGACCGCCTCGGGTTCGAGCGTCATTTCCGGCGGCAGAGCGAAGACCTCCCGCAGAGCGGAGAGACAGCTTTTGAGCAGTTCGTCGTACGGGTCGCTCTCATCCGCCGGCAGAGCTGCCTGAGCCGTCAGCACGCGATGCGAGAAGGCGGCGGGGGCGTTGTGCAAAGCCCGGCGTATGTGCTGCTCCGCTGCCCAGTCCCCGTGCGCGCCGAGCAGAACGAGAGGGCCCCGGTCCCCGTCCTGCGGAGGGTGGACAGGCGCGAAGCGGGCCGCTTCGTCCGGATCCGCCCACGTGGGCATCAACTCAGCGACCAGATAACCCAGCTGGCCGGAACCGAGCCCCGACCGTAACGCCGCGATCGCCGCCGGCAGGGCGCTCTGACCCTCGCCCCGCACACACTCACCTGCCTGGAAAAGCAAGTGCGCGAGAAACAACTCCGCCCCGACACTGGCCCTTACGTGCAGCTTTTCATCGCGAGAACAGCTCAGTGCGTCAGCGGCGTCGACGATCGAGGAAGGATCCCTCTCTCGCGCACTGCGCAGAAAACTGGAGATCCGCTTGGTCCACGCGTGAAAAGTCCGTTCCCCCGGCGGGCCGGCGACCGGCGCGAACTCCTTGAGGATCCACTCGGTGACACGCTCCGCCAGCCCACCGAGAGGCAAGGGGTTCTTGTCACGCCTGCCAAGCTCCGCCTGCAGGTTCAGCAGTGTGCCGAATCCTCGCTGACGTGCCTTCTTCGTGTCCTGCGTACCGATGAAGCACGGCAGGACCGTCCGCAGGCTCCGCACGATGTGCCGTGACATCAGCACGTCCGACTCTCGTCGCACCCAGTCCGAATCCGTAATCGTGTTGGGGCCCAGCAGCACGATCGCCGCATCGCACAGATACATTTCCTCGTACAGAACGGGATGCCACCGCTGCCCCACTCGCAACTCGTCGACGTCAACGAAGACGTCGTAGCCGCGATCCGACAGTTGAGGCGCGATGAGTTCGAGCGCGCTTGCCACCTCGGCATCCTTGCCACTCCCGTGGCTGATGAAGATCTTCAGCGCAACCCCCCCGGTCCCGTTCCCCCGCCGCCGGCCGTACTGGCCCCGGTCGACGCGTTCTTCCATGGGGCCTGATTGTGCTGGACCGGCGAACGATCTGGCAGGAAGTTCTACCAGATCGCTCGACGGTCCACGCGACCGGCGCTGCCTCCGCCCGGTATCAACGGGCAACAGGCCGCCTCCGCCCGCGACATGCTCCGCCCCGTCCCATGACGACGGCCAGCGGTTGGAAAGCCAGCACGTTGTGCCGGCCCGCGTGAAGCAGGTACTCCCATGGTGCGTATGCGGCTCATGTTTACTGCTGAGCCCGAATACATCGGAGAAGAATCGTTTCTCGTACCCGCGCAGCCCACCATGACGAATGGCGCCCGCCGATAATCATGAACAAGCCCTCTCACCCGGCCTCTTAAGTGTGATATTCATCGTCCGGGGCGGCTCCACGGCATTGTCTGCTCAGCGGCATTGGTAATGGCAGTGGCTTGGCCGGGAGAGGGAGAGGCATGTCCACGTCAGATGATGAGTCGGGTCTTTCAGCACGGCTCGTAGGACTGGCAGGTCTGACCCAGCAGAGCAACAAGCTGCTGGAGTGGGCGAACACGGCCACCGGCGAGGGACTGAAGTACGCCTCCGAGAGGCAGCGCGGCACAGACGCGGCACGAGCGCAGAACCATGAGGCGCAGATGGCGCGGGTGCACGAACTGCACCGGGTGCGGGAGCATTCCAGGCTGACGCAGTTGACCAAACTGGTGTCGTCGCTGGACATCAGGGCCGCAGCCGTGTCGTTCGGATTCGACGCAGCCCGGACCGCTGTCACGGCATTCGCCGACGACACGGTGAACCGACGTGACCACGAACGGCAACTCGAACGCATTGCCGCCACTCGGAGTGCCGAGGAAAGCCTGGAATGGCATCGGGCACTCGTGCAGGTGGCGCTCCATAACGAACTGAGCACGCGTGCACGCGATCTGACCAACAGCCCATTCTTCGACACGGCCGACGCGGTGCGCGAATTGGTCGTGGAAGCCACCGGCGGGGGAAAAAGGCCCGCCCTGCTCATTGCGCCCTTCTATCACGAGGAAGCCGGCGTGCACGAGAAGCCGCCGGGCTTCCAAGTCGCACTGCGCCAGTCCTGGCTGACCGCTCGCTGGCACGACGACCTCGTGCCGCTGGCGGGTCTAGTGGACCGCCCGCTGCACCGCCTCGACGTGGACGTCCGCGCCGTCCAGCAGGTCCTGCGCGATCTGCCGGTGGTCCTCGTCCACGGACAGGTACAGGAAGGAGGACGGGTGTGGCCGTCCCTGGCGGCGTGGAACCTCCTGCCGGACACCGGCAGCTCATCGCTGCATCTGACCTTTCCGCACCTCCCCCTCGCCCAGAGCGGTGACGCCGCGGCCGTACGCGCCCTGGGTGATCAGTTGGGCCGGATGTTCGCACTGACCGTCGGCAACCTCGGCGACTGGTTTCATCTTCTCCGGTACAAGAGGGCTCCGCGGGTCCACAACCTGCTGACCGAGGGCGAGGAACCGGAACGCGCCGTGCTGGCGACCAGCGCAGCGGACAGCTACGACGTTCTCATGACGGCCGGCAGGCTCGACACGGACTGGGCCCAGATCCGGCAGGCCCGCATCCTGGCCGAGGGCGGGCTGCCCGACATCGCCGGACGCATGGCCCGAACCACCCTGGACGAGTTGGCGAGGACTCGGATCGAGGACGCGACCGACCGAATGAGGCTTCTGTGCGAACTACTCGGTGTGTTCGCCCTGCTGGGGAACCACGAGGACCGGGCCCGGGTGGAGGCACTGCATGAAGAGGCCGCACGTAAGCGCCTCGATGACCTGCACGGCTGGGGGGAGCACAAGTGAAGGCGTTTCAGCCCAAGGTGACCGCGGCGATCGACTTCGGTACCCATGGAAGTGGCTTCGGGTGGGCGGTCGTGTGCGAGGGGAACGACGACAGTGCCACCCGCAAGGTCCTGTCGGTCGACGGGTGGCAGGACCAACCGCTCAGCTATCCGAAGAATCTGACGGCCCTGCTTCTGGACGGCGACGGGAGCGTCTGCGCGTGGGGACACGCCGCGGTCAGGAAGTACAACCTTCAAAGCGGCTCGAACGGCCACCGCCTGGTGAACGGCCTCGACATGAAGATGTCCCTCAAGCCGGGGAACGCCGACAGGGACATGGGCCGCACCGTCGGCGGAGCCGAGAAGCTCATCGTCGAGTACCTGCGCCGCCTGTACGCCGATGCCGTCGAACACATCGCCACGAAGGGCGGATTCACCGAAGAGGAGATCGCCTGGTGCCTGACGGTGCCGGCCATCTGGGACGATTTCGCACGCCAGACAATGCGCAAAGCAGCCCACAAGGCGGGCATGCCCACGGACGAGCACCGGTTCCAGCTCTGCCTGGAACCGGAGGCCGCCGCTCTGTACGCCCGGAACAAACTCGCCGGCGGCGGTATCGACGAGGCCGGGACGCGTCTGGTCATCGTTGACGCCGGGGGCGGCACGGTCGACATCACCGCCTACGAGGTGGAACAGGACGGTCGCCTGGTCGAGCTGGTCCCACCGGACGGCGACCGGCTGGGTGCCGAGTACGTGAACACGGCATTTCGCGAGAAGGTCCTCGTGCCGCGCCTGAGCAGCCCCGACCGCGCTGACGGGTGCACCAACCTGCTCGACCTCGAAAGCAGGGTGCCGGGGATGCTCTGGCATCTGCTCCAGAACTTCGAGCGGACGAAGGTCGACTTCGACCCCGCGCAGGGGACTCCGTCCCGGCTGCCTTTGCCGACGCAGCTCTACCTGGCGCTCGACGACACCGAGCGGGAGACCTTGGCAAGCAAGCAGGACGGCATCGCCTACGAGTTCGTCCTGTCACGAGAAGAATTCATCAGCCTGTTCGACCAGGTGATCGAACCGATTCTGCGACTGGTGAAGAAGCAACTCGACACGGTGCTCGCCGGCGCCGCAGGACCGGTCCGGCTGCTGGCGGTGGGAGGGTTCGCCCAGTCCCGCTACTTCCAACTGCGGCTGAACGAACTTCAGAACGACCGAGTGAAACTGGTCGTCCCGCCGGCTCCCGCACTGGCCGTTCTCTACGGTGCGGTGCACTTCGCCTACGATCCCTCCGCCCTTCGTGTACGACGTTCGCGCTACACCTACGGCTGCAGCACCTCCATGCCGTTCGAGAAGGGCGACCCGGAGACCTCCAAGGGCAGCGACGACGGCGGCAAGGAATTCTGCACCAACCGTTTCAGAACGTTTGTCCTTGAATCCGAGCCGGTCGAGGTGGGCTCTGCGATCACCCATCACTTCACCCCGCTCCGCAAAGCCCAGAAGTCCGTTCGGTTCAGTCTCTACCGGACCCCGGAACGGAACCCGCGGTACATCGACGAGCGAGGTTCGGTACCGATCGGGTCTGTACGGTGAGTGGTGTAACTCCCGAGCTGGAAGCGACAGTTGATGACTGACGTGACGAGTGACGCTGAGACCGCCGTGGATGCTGTCG
>NZ_JBSFUW010000069.1:0-14746 GCF_053591995.1 Streptomyces sp. NPDC002835
AGATCTTTAACTCGTCTTCTTGACCTTGGTTTGGGTGGGGTCGGAGGCGAGGAACGTAGCGACGTCGGCTGGTGTAGGGACTGTAAATCGTTCGGGTCTGTTCCGTAGTCGGTGGTGACGGAAGGTGCGGTCAGCCCAGGAGGATGCGGTGGCGGAGGAGGGGGAAGCTCGCGCGGCCGTACATCTGGCGCTTGATCAGCTTGGTTTTGTTGTTCACGCCTTCGGTGCCGCCGTTGTGGTGCGGCAGGGTGAGGGCGGCGTCGACTGCGGCGCGGTCCTTCTCGAGGCCCCGGGTGAAGGCATGCAGGTGGGGCAGGTCCTCGGCCTGGGCCGAGGTGATCCAGGTGCTCAGCAGGGCGGCATTGCCGTCGGCGGGATCCAGCAGCACGGCGAAGTGGTGGATGAGGTCGGCCAGAGCGGTCATCTCGTGGCAGGCAGCGCGGGCGGCCTCGATACGTTCCCGCTGGTGGTCCTTGAGGCGGTCGGGGCGGGTGAGCAGGTAGCGGGCCAGGCGCCGGGGCGAGAGGGCGGGCCGGTCGGCCTCGACACGGCCCTGGTTGATGTAGCGGACCAGCAGGTTCGAGCTGCCGTTATAGCCCAGCTCCCTGATCTCCTGGAGGAGATGGGTGACGGGGACGGCCGGGTTCTCCAGTCGGCGCTTGCGCAGGTGATCGCGGTAGGGATCCACGAGGGTGGGCCGGTACTTGGGGGCGCGGATGAGGCGCTCGGGCTCGGCGACTCGGTCGTAGCGCTTGACAGTGTTGAGAGCCAGGTTGAGGCGGCGCGCGCACTCCAGAAGTCCGACTCCGCGCTCCCGCAGGGCGTGGACCTGCTGCCAGCGCTCGCGGGTGGTGGCGGCCTGTCTCCCCTCAGCCGGGGGCGGGCCCGCTTTCGCCCAGCAGGTGCTGGGCGCGGCGACTTCTTTGCGGACGGCCTCGGCGAGGTTGTGCCACAGGTGCCAGCGGTCGCTGATCTGGACCGCGTCGGGCAGGGCTCGGCGGACCGCCTCGGCGTAGGTGGCCGATCCGTCCCGGCACACGGCCTCGATGCCCGGATGTCCGCGCAGCCAGGCTTCCAGAGCGGCGGCTTCGCGGCCGGGGAGTACCTCGATTCGCTCACCGGTTTCGGCGTTGATGATGATCGTGGCGTAGCTCTGCCGGCGCCGCAGGGCGAAGTCGTCGACCCCGATCACCCGCGGGATCCGCACCGCCGGCACTGGCACCCGCCGCAGCAGCCGCAGGGCGGAGGCGTACGACACGGGCACGGCCAGCGATCGGGCGAGTCGGGCGGACGCCCGGCCGCATAACTCCTTGACCAGCTCGGAGAGCTGACCGGTCAGACGTGTGGTGCGGCGCTGATGGCGCTCCTGAAGCCCGGGGACCTGCTCTCGGAAGGTCTGCCGCCTGCAGGACATGACCGGACAGACCAGCCGTCGTATCCTCACCCGGACCACGACCTGCCGGCCGTCGACCGGCACATCCCGCACCGTCCGGCCGTGATACCCGTGGACCCTCCCCGTCACGACCCCGCACACCGGACAGGGAACGGGAACATCCCGGGTCCGAGCTGTAACCCGGACCATCTCGCCACGGTCCGCCACATCCTCGATGACCAACGCCGACAACCCCGAAAACACCGTTTCTACAAGCGCGTTCGCATCATGCACGCTCAATGATCACAGGCGAGCACTCACCGTCACCACCGACTACGGAACAGACCCGTTCGCTACACAGACCCCGACCACGGCGGGCCGGTCGGTCTCCGGGGCGGGCCGGGTGGTGCGCGGGCTCTTGGCCCGGATCACGCCGCGCAGTCCCGCCGCTTTCATGAGGCGTTCGACCGTGCAGCGGGCCACCTCGGCTCCCTCGCGGACCAGAGCGGCATGGATCTTGCGGGCCCCGTAGACGCCGTAGTTGTCGGCGTGGATCCGGCGTATCTGTTCGGTGAGCTCGGCATCACGCAGGCTGCGGGCCGACGGCGGGCGGCTGTGGGCGGCGTAGTAGGTGCTCGGCGCGATCGGCGCGTCCGTCTCGGCGAGGACGTCGCAGATCGGCTGGACGCCGAACGTCTCCTTGTGCTGGTCGATGTAGGCGACCTTCATCGCAGTGGACGGTCCAGCTCCGCGGCGAAGAAAGCCGAGGCGGACTTCAATATCGCGTTCGCCCGCCGCAATTCCTTCACCTGCGGGGAAACGGCCGGAGAGCTGCGGCGGTTTACCCAGCGCGGCCACCAGATCGTGGGCCAGAGCGGTTTCACTGGTCGTGCCCGGGCCCGGATGGGGAGTGATTCGGCCTGCCGCGGGCTCGTGGGCGGCCAGCGCGCTGTGGGTGTGGGCGGCGTCATCGGTGGCGTCGAAGACGACGGCCAGCCGGCACGGCGGTTCGGGGCTGGTCATGCGAGGCAGCCGAAGGCCCAGCGCAGCAGGTCCTGGTCCGGACGGGGCGGCCGGTAAGTTCCAGGGCGGTGCGCAGGTGGGCGGTGAGCTGGGCCCAGGCTCGGAAATTGCCGTGGGCGGCCTGCTCGTCGGCGAAGGTGATGTCGGCGGGGTCGGTGCCCTCCCAGACGGGGTGGAAGAGCGGGACGACTTCCAGGACCTCGGCGGGGGTGAGGCGGGTGAACTGCTGCCAGATGAAGATGCGGGAGGAGAACATCGGCTCGCGGCGCAGCACGGTGTGCGCGCCGGCGCCGCCGACGAAGACAATCGCGATCTGGGTGGAGGGTTCGTCCCACAGGTAGCGGAAGTACTCGAACGCCTCCCCGTCGAGCCACTGCGCCTCGTCCACGAGGAACGTACGGGGCCGCTCGGCGAGCGCGGTCTTCAGGAGGCGGTCGAACTCGCTGGGGTGGCGGGGCGGCTCGCCCGAGAGGCTGAGGGCGTCGAAGAGCTCGTACCGTACGGCGCGGGCGGTGGGACGGGCGCAGAAGGTGACCTTGCAGACCTCCTCGCCCCGGGAGGCTTCGAGTTCGCGCAGGCACGTGTTGACGGCGCCTTCCCGAAGCCGGCGTTGCCGTGGATGCGCATCATCGCCCCGCGCGGCGACCGTGTCGGCGATGTTCTCCCGGAGGGAGATTTCTGCTGATGAGGTAGTCGGTCAGGCCCTGGCGAGGCATACGGGCGTGCGGTTCGTCCGGGTGCGGGACGACGACCAGTGAGACACGTCAGCCAAGGCGGTAGACGCGGCGCAGCGCTTCGGTGAGGACGTCGTCGAGTGCCGGCAGATCGGGTATCGGTGCGGAGACGTAGGAGAAGTGCACCGTGCGTCGGGACCGGGGGTCACGGGCGGCCGTGGCCAACAGGTCGATAATCCTTGCGCGGAGGGTGTCAGGGATGTCGGCCTTCTGGCCGATGGCCGCGAGCAGCTGGGCGGCGGACCACGCGGCGATTGTGCTGGGGCCGGTCAGCGTGGCGGCAAGGTCATCGACGAGTGTCTCCTCGATGTTACGCAGGGCGGCGATCGCCCGCTGGGCACCGGAGCGGACCTGTGCCACATCGCGCAGCGCGTGTTCCAGGGCGCGGAGCACCGGGCGGGATCCGTAGCGCAGCACACCGAGCAGCCGGGCGGCGGCCTCCCTGCCGGGAAATCCGTTGAAGTACATGGTGGCGTCGGCGAGCCGCTGGCTGAGGATGTCGGTGTCGGCGACCCGGCGGAAATCCGCCCGGTTGATCTCGGCGGCCGCGGCCGTCACCGCGAGCACCTCGTACCGTTCCCAGCGGTAGGGCTCGTCATGGACCGAGGTGCTCAGCAGGGTGTCGGTCCATCGGGTGAGCAGTTCCACCCATGGCCAATGATGCTCCCCGTCGCGGGTGCTGACTTCACGGAAGGCGGCGGCGCATCGCGCGTGCTCGTCCGGCCGGGAGAAAGCGAGATCCCCCATACGCTTCAGCAGGCCACGCCTGTCCTCTGGCTCTCCCTCGGTGATGATGACGCCGAGGTCGGTGCCCTCGGCCGCCCAGAGCGCGTCGGAGGCGCGACGGACGGATTCCCCGTCGAGCACCCCGTCCGTCGCGGCGAGCGCCGTCCGGGCGGCTGCCATGACCGTCTCGGGTGAGCACAGGAGGACACGGTGGTCACGCAGGGGGTCTGCCTGCACCCTGGCGATGGTCCGGTGGAGCCCGGCCCATCGCTCATGGCCGATCTGGAGCTCGTCAGCGGTGCCCTCGGTGGGGTCGTGGCGCAGCATGGTCGCACAGGCTCTGAGGATCGCGGCCTGGAGATCGGGAGTGCCCGCTTCCAAGCGTTCGAGAAGTACGGGCCAGACGGCGTCGTTCACCATGTGGGTGTGCTCGATGATCCGTTGGGCGGTGGCAACGCCGGGTTTCCGCCCGCTCTCGACGCTGTCGCACCAGGCTGAGAACGCCGTGGGGTTGTCGTGCAGCAGTCCGTTTAAGTGCCAGTGAACCACGAGGGTCACCGATGGTTCGCTCCAGCGGTGCTCCCGGGCGAGGGCAGCCAGCTGTTCCACGGTACGGGGCCCCAGGCGAGTCACCGTGTCATGTGCCGAGTCCGTCTCCGTCCTGATGTTCAGACAGTGACGTGCCCTCCCACGCAGCAGGTCGTCGTCGTCCGACAGCAGCCCGGAGAGGTGTCCGACCAGCTCCTGGTCCAGCCTCCGGTACTCGGCCAGCAGGAGGGCGGCCACCTGGCGGATGCGCGGTCGGCTGTGTGTCAGCCAGGCACTCACCATCGGTTCGGCAGCGCAGTCGAGGCGGGTGAGCCGGTAGAGGACCGGGTCGAGGTGCGCTCCGGCACCGGCCTCCGCCGCGGCGGTCACGGCCCGTGCGACGGCGGCGGTGCAGGAGATCATGCCGACGCCGTGGAGGTCCAGGATCGCGGAGACCGACTCGGTGGAGGGCCGGTCGGCCAACAGGGCCCATGCCTGGGTCAGTTCGTCTGTGCGGTCGCCACGCCGCTGCTGGGCGGACCGGGCATAGAGCGCGACCGGTACCCAGGCCTGGATGGCGTCGCTGTCGTCACCGGTCAGGGTGGAGAGGTGGCGGTGAACCGGGAGCTCCGCCGCGGCGGAGGGGTCATGCCCGCCCATGTCGACAGCGGACAGCAGTTCGTCCATCCGCGCGCGGATGAGGGGGCGGTCGCCGTATTCGTCCAGGGCCAGGCGGAGGATATGCGCGCGCTCGGCGACGTCCTCGATGTCACGGGCGCGGTCGATCGCCTCCAGGGCGGGCTCGTCACAGTCCGGGGCCGGTATATACCGGGCCAGCCGGAGCAGGGCCCGCACCGCGATCGGGGAGTCGTCGATCGCGTGGGCGCTCTGTCGGCAGATGTCCAGATGCGGGAGTCTGCGGGCGGGTGGTGTCAGAGCGGCGAAACGTTCATGGAGCTGGAACAGCCTTGACGGGTCGCTGACTTCTGCGGCCGGCACGGCCGCTTCGGCGAGCAGGGTCTGCCTGTCCGCCGGGAACACCTGGGCCAGCCGCAGCAGCGCCCTGGCCCGGTACCAGGGGTCAGCGACCTGCCGCGCCAGCTTACGCAGGGAGCCAACCGGATCCGTGCTGTCCAGGAAGTCGTCCATCAGGCCCGCGATGCGCGTGCCGTCTCCCTTGCGCCGGTGCATGGTGCTCCAGGTCACCGTGACCGTCTCCGCGAGCAGGTGCGGGTTGCTCTCGACGAGCGGAGCGAAGACGTTCTGGAAGAACCAGAGCGGGGCGAACGGCAGGTCGACGGGGACGCGAAGGACCTGGTCGAGCACGGTGACCGGGATGTCGCTCCCGTCACGGCAAGGGAAGGCCAGCGGGTCAGCGGGCCACCAGTTCCGGTACAGCCGGTAACCGCTGAGCTGCGTGGTCGACCTGATATTGAGGGCGTCGACGAGGCAGCGCACGGCGTACTTCCGTGCGTGCACCGAATTGCCGAACCGGACGGCCTTGAGATGTGAGTCATCTCCCGATCCGGACAGCGCCTGGGTGAACTCGTCCGCGAGGATGTGCACCTGGAGCTGCGCGGGAAGGCCCCCCGGGTCGGAGAAGCTGACCGGGGTGGCCCCGGCGTCCGTCAGAGTGCCGGTGACGGACGCTCTCAGCCCCTCCCACTCGGCTGCCAGCAGCCGCTCGGAGGCAGCGCTCAGCGCGGACTCGGCCAGGCCGGCCGACCGGACCGTCGCATCGCGCAACTGAACGCTCAGCGCGGATATCCGGCGGACGGCAATCCCGGACGCCGCCGAGCCGGCGGCCAGGAAGTCCGTCATGTCCTCACCGAGTGCCCACAGACCGAGCGCGGCGTCGGCGGCGGTCGCCGGGTCCGTAGCGCTGAGCTGGGCGCGGAAGACGTCGGTCAGTCCCGGGAGATCGTCGTGTCGCAGGGCGTCGGTGACCCACATGGTGAGCGGGGAGTCCCGGCAGACGGCATCCGCGCTGAAGCGCGGCGGCGCGCTCCAGCGGCGCTTGTGGTCGCCGGTATCCAGGTACACGGCCATGCTGTAGATGGGATCGCTCTCACCCCACCGCTCGCTGTAGTAGCTCGTGAACTCCGCCCGGGGGGAGTCCTCCAGCTGAAGGTAGTTCGCCATCCGGTGGTACTCGTTCAGGGCGTCGGCACTGCGGAGGTCAGTCTGACCGCCGTAGAGGCAAAGGATCAGGGCCTGCCACCGGGCATCGGTCCGTACGCGTTCCACCAGGTCGGGCGATCTGCGCAGCAGATCGCGCATCTTCAGCCGCCCGGACCGCCAGTCCTGCGGCAGGTGACCACCTCGCGCCCCGCCCGCGCCGCGCGCCCCGTCCCCGCCGACTACCGGTGGGGACACCAGCCGAACCAGCGCCTCGGTGACCGGGTGTCCCAGTTCCGGGAGGTCCCACTCGGGCTCCGCCTCGATCAGTGCCTCGGCGAGATCCGGGGCGGCGGCACCGGTCTCCCTGATCAGTTCCGCCGTTGCGCAAGCCGCCGCCGCACCGCCCTTGCCGGGCTCCACCAGCGTGGTGGCCAGGACCCGGTCCACCTCGGCCGAATACCCCCTCTCCCGCAGTGTGGAGACCGCTTCCTCGATCAGCTGCCGGGCCCGGGGCAGTCCGCGCCGCCCGGCTCCGGCGCCGTAGCCGGCCAGGAGCCGCCCGGTGACCAGCCGTACGGCCTCCGGTGGTACGTCGGTCATCTGTGGAACGGCCGCCGCGAGCAGCAGCGCGGACTCGGGGAAGAATTCCGCGAGGGGACCGTCCATGGCGAGCAGGGACTCGGCCAGCCCGACGAGAGTGCGCTTGTGCTCCCAGTTGACGAGGGCCAGCGCCATCAGAATGGGTTCACGCCACCGTGGATCCGCCAGGCGGCCTCGGATGCGCCGCGCGCTGTGCGCCGGTTCGGAGACCAGATGCCGGGCGGCGAAGAACTCCTGGAACGTCTGGTGGGAGAAGCGGAAGGACTCGGGTCCGCTCTCGACCAGCAGGCCGACCTCGGTTCTCATCGACTCCAGCAGAGAGTCGACGGTCTCCGACAGCGCGGGGTCCAGACGGCCGGGCTCCTTCCCGTCGATGCGGGCCATCTCGTCGAACAGGGCGGACCGGAATTCCCATCTGGAGACCACACCATTGGGCTTGGTGGCGTGGATGTGGGCAGCCACGGCCGGCAGCGCGGCGACCATGGTCTGGTACGCCAGTCCCGTCCCTGCCCCGTTTCGTCGCCGGAACCACACCTCCACCAGTGAGTCCACAGCCTCCTGATAAATCTCGACCCGCTGCGGCGGCAGGCTCCCCTCCCGGTTGAGGAAGACGCTGACGACGACACTGGCCAGCAGCGGGTTGCTGGCCAGGTCGCGTACGTGCCGGTTGGCCGGGTCGAGCAGCAGCGCCGTGAGCGTGCCGGCCAGCTCTGCGGCGTCCCCACCCAGCGCTCCCTGGACGTCCACCGCGGTGACGATCTCGCTCATCCAGTTGTGCACGAATACCGTCAGGGCCTCGTCGGTCATCCGCTCCACGGTGACCTGGGTCAGATGTCCAGACAGCGGCGCAAGCTGGTAGCCGGCGATCCGGCTCGTGACGAAGATCCGGTTACCGAGCGGTGCATTCGGCGACGCGTCGGCCCAGGTCGTCACGAACTCGCCCACCGCCGTCGCGGTGTCCAGTCGTGACTCGGCCGCGACCTCGTCGAGCCCGTCAAGCACCACGAGCGCCTCACCACGGTGCAGCGCGTCGTGCAGCAGTCCGGTCAGGACATCGTCGGGGATCCGCTCCTTCGCGCGATACTCCCCCACGTCCTGCGACCACACCGGACGCTGTCCGTCCCAGGTGTGGCGGCCGATGAACTCCGCGACGGTGAGGGGCGGCAGGCCAGTCGCCTCCCGGTCCCGCCGGTTCTGCGCGTACTCGCCGATCCGCACCAGCACGGGCAACTGCGGCGGCCCCAGCACCACGTCAGGTCCACCCGCGGCTGCTGTGATGTCGACCAGGCCCGGTGCCATCCGGACTTCGGCGGCGCCTTCGGTCAGTGCCCTCGCGTGGACCAGTGCGAGCCATCGCATGATCGTGGTCTTGCCGCTGCCGGGATCGCCAAGGATGACGGCCACGGACTCCCTGCGGTAGAGCTGGTCGATGGTGAGAACTGTGGGCGGCTCCACTTTGTTGTGGTCCAGCCAGTCGGGGGTGCCGAAGTAGTCAGCCACCGGAAGGTCCCCGAACAGGTGCCAGAAGCGGCGCTCCTCCTCCTCCGGAGGGAGGGCCAGTTCCACGATGAGCCGAGCTACGTCCCGCCGGACAGCTTCGGCCGCCGCGGCCCGCTCCCGCGGGCTGCTGGAGTCGACCTTGAGGGCTACGTATACCTGGTCCAGCGCGGCCTCCGTCAGGCCGCGTGTCTGCCGCAGGCCGCGAACCGGGATCCGGGCCGTCACATCGGCCAGCCAGGCGAGATAGCTGCGCAGCGCCACCGCGCGTACCACGTCCGGCTCGGTGGCGCGGTAGCCGGGGCCCTTCGGGCGTCCGCCCTGCTGACCGGCGCGCTCACGGCGGGCGTTGTCCAGTAGCTGCTTCCAGTAGAGCGGCTGAGGCGGCTGATAGCCGGACTTCGCACGGGCCTTGGCCGCCAGCATCACGGTCAGCTCCAGGAAGAACCGCCGTGAGCTGTCCTTGGTCGGGACCGTCTTCCCGTTCAGCCACTCCGAGATGCTCGACTCGGATACCCGGGCCGGCCTGGTGAGCTCGGCGCCGAACCTCACCATGCTCTGCAGCGTGGGCTTCCCGGCGGCCTCGTGGAGGTGACGGAACTCGTCCCTGAATCTGTCCACAGCCGTACCCATGTGCTGCCCCCGTCCATGAAGTCCGGTGCGACCGTGCGGAGACTCGTCCGGATTCACAACTCCCCGGAAAACCCGTCCGCTTGCCCTGCCAGCATATTCGGGCAGGGCACGCCGTAGGGGCTTCGCCGGAAACCCTCCGTACACCGGAAAACGGAGCTCGGCGCACGACCGGAGCAGACGCACCGGAGGCGCCGCAGGATCCGGGAGGTACCTGCCGTGTCGACCCAGCACCCGCACAACAACCGTCCTCACCGTCTTCCCGACGGCTCCCTGCAACGTCTCGTCCAGATCCTGGCCCTGCTGCTCCACTTCACCGGCGCGGTGCTCAGTGCCACCGGGCAAGAACCGTTCGGCGCGATCACCCAGGCCGTCGCGCAGGCGGTGGGTGCCGGTGAGGCAGTGTTGTCGTCCCGACAACAGGATGGCCGGCCGCGTCGCTGACACGCCAGGGCCGGAGGCCCGGGAGGGTGCGGCGGCGGCGGCCCCGACTCACCCTCCCGGAGTGCGCTCCGCTCCCGGCTCGATGGATCGTCAAGGTGCTTGTCAGACAGTCCGTTGATCCCGGAAGACCTTCCACCAATGTTCCGGACAGTGTGGGTGTCCGGGTGCGGTGTGGGCGTCGGCGAAACCCAGGGCGTCAGCCCTGCGGGCAGGATACCGCCTCAGCCGTCGGCTCTTCCCTTCGCCGGCGACGACGAAGGCGGTAGCATTGGGCGTTCAGCTCATGTGCGTGCCGGACGGAGCTGCGGACGAGGCACAGTCGATAGGTCACGCCAGTTCTTCATCAAGCGGGGCTCGCCCACCTCACCCCGCCTTGTGGGGCTCGACCGCCGGAAGGGCAACATCGGGATGCTGGCGAGGAAACTGGACGTACTTGCGACGAACGGCGCGATCCACGACGCCATGCAGGGATTCCTGCGGGAGTGACGGGGGACGAAGTCACACGGCGAACTGGGGGAAATGACTGTGTCAGCGCGCATCAGCATCGTGGTTCCGACCTCTTTTCGCACGGACAAGGTGCAAGAGTCCGTCCGGTCGGTGCTCGCTCAGTCCATGCCCGACCTGGAGCTCATCGTGGTGAACAACGGGCAGCCGCCGGCAGTCGCGCAGTCCACCCTGGGCGACATCACCCACCCTCGTCTACGCATCGTCACCCTCCGCAGGAACTCCTTCTTCTGCGCTCCCGTGAACTACGGCGTGTCAGTTTCTTCCGCGCCCTACGTGGCCACGCTGAACGACGACGCCTGGCTGGCCGGCGACTGGGCGGAGAACGTCCTCTCCACGTTCGAGAAGAACCCTGGCGCAGGATCCGTCGCCTCGCTGATCATCCAGGCGAACGACACCACGCTGATCGACTCGGCAGGAAGCCATGTCGACCTCTCGGGGCGTGCATCCAACCTCCTGTGGGGCGTACCTCTGGCGTCCACCCCCGGCAGCGCGTCACGGGTCTTCTCCGTGTCGAGTTGCTGTGCGGCCTATCGCCGCGCGTCATGGGACGCGGCCGGCGGACTGGACGAGGACTTCACCGCGTACCTGGAGGACGTAGACCTGGGGTTCCGGATGCAACTGATGGGCATGACCTGCCTTTTCGAGCCGGGCTGCCGCGCGTACCACTACGGCTCGGGCACGCCTACGCCATCGGCCTACAAGGCATTCCTCATAGAGCGCAACCACGTGTGGAACGTCGTGAAGAACTTCCCCAGCGCCTTACTGAGGCGGCGTGCATATCCGATCATGAAGGCGCACTCCCGTCCTGTGGTCCTGCAGAACGGGAGTTCGCTGGGCCCGTTCCTGTCCGGCAAAGCGGCCGCGGCCGTGCTGTCCCGGAAAATGCTGCGGAAACGGGAAACCATCCAGCGGTCCCGGCGCATTTCCGTATCGGCTCTGGAGGCCCTTCTGATGCCGACCGCGCCTGGGGTCTGCAAGGAGCGACTCTGTCGGGGATCTTGGAGTTCTCAGGACAGGGGCTTTCGGTGGTTGGAACGCTTCGGACGGTCCTGCGTGGTTCTGTCCTCCTGAGGTGATCAGTGTCCGTTCGTCCCCGGTCCGGTGCAGTAGTTCCCGATCTCACAGCCCGGATGGCGCGGGCCAGCAACCCCCGCGGCACCACGGCAATGTGGGTACGTGATCACCTCGACGGGCTCTGGGACGACAGGGACTTCGCCTCCTGGTACCCGCGCGACGGCCGCCCCGGACTCTCGCCGGCCCAACTCGCCACGGTCTGTGTGCTTCAGTTCTTACTCAACCTCTCCGACCGGCAGGCGGCCGAGGCGGTGCGATGCCGCATCGACTTCAAGTACGCCCTGGCCCTGGAACTGGACGACCCGGGGTTCCACCACAGCGTGCTGACCGACTTCCGTGATCGTCTGTGCGAGGACGATCGCGCGGACCAGTTGCTCTCCCTGTCGCTGGAGCGGATGCGGGCGGCCGGCCTGGTCACTGAGCGCGGGAGACGGCGCAGTGACTCCACCCAGGTCCTCGCTGCCGCGCGGGACCTCACCCGCCTGGAGCTGGTCCTCGAAGCAGTACGCGCGGCGTTGGAGGAAGCCGCTCAGCGGGCACCTGAGGTCCTGGACGGGCTGGTGGATGCTGAGTGGGCCACCCGCTACGGGCGTCCGGTGCGCCTTCCCAGCCAGCCGACTCACCCCGTCACCCGGCTCAAACAGGCCGGCGCGGACGCCCGCCGACTCCTGGAACGCTTGACGCCCCACCAGCGCGGTCCTCGCGCGGAAGCGCTACGGCAAATCGTGGTGCAGAACTTCCTCCTCGACGCCCGTGGCAGGTTACGCCCGCGCACCGAGAAGGACGGACAGCCCAAAGGGGCCTTGCGGATCGTCACGCCCTACGACTGCGAAGCCCACCGAGCCATCCGGGGCAATACCCGCTGGAGCGGCTATCTGGTCCATGTCACCGAGACCTGCGATACCGACGCCCAGGCCAACCTGATCACGGACATCGCCACCACCAAGCCGACCCGGGACACCGAGGCCCTCCCTGGCATCCACGCCCGGCTCCGTGCCCGCCGACTGCTGCCCCGGCAGCACCTGCTCGACGGCGGCTACCTCTCCGTCTCGCTGCTGCACCGCTCCCTCCGGGACCACCGGGTCGAACTCGTCGGCCCGGTGAAGGCCAGCGGAGCATGGCAGAGCAAGGAACAGTCCGGCTTCACCCGGGACGACTTCTCCATCGACTTCGACCAGCGCCAGGTCACATGCCCCAGCGGCGAGACCAGCCACATCTGGCTCGAGCCACCGGCCATGGCGCCCTACACCGTGGCCCGGTTCCACCCACACCAGTGCAACCCGTGCCCCGACCGGTCTGCCTGCACCCGCGGCACCGCCGCCCGCACCGTGAACTTTCTCCCCCGACCCCTCCACGAGCTCCAGGCTCGAAACCGCACAGACCAGCAAGACCCCCAGTGGAAACGGCTCTACGCCACCCGGTCCGGCGTCGAAGGCACCATCTGCGAGTTCATCAACGGACACCATGCCCGACGCAGCCGCTACCACGGCATCCGCAAGACACACGTGCAGCACGTCCTGACCGGCATCGCGATCAACATCGAACGCCTCGCCTCACGCACAACTCAACACCCCCACCGCCCTCGCTCCCCCACGACCTTCCAGCAGTACCTCAACACCCGCGGCCTGACCTGGGAATGCTGGTGGCGACAAGGAAAATGAGGTCACGCTCAAGATCCCCGACAGAGTCGCTCAAGCTCTGATCGCTGGGAGACGGGATCCGGACGAGACCCACAGCGCGTCGGTCCCCCTGCTGCCCGAGGAGCTGCTGACGACGAAGTCGCACATCATTCGCCGACACGGGCACGTCGGTACGTGGGCCAGCCGTCGGGGCGACAGATGATGAAGTCGCTGATCTGGGACGCCCGGATTCTCACGGCGCCGCGCAACAGGTCATGTGACTCGACGACACCGTCGTCGGGCGTCCGCAGCCGGACGGCCGGCCGGCACCCCTCCCCCTCGGCCGCGGCGATGTCGGCCGCCGACGCGTGCCGACACCGCCCGTCGTACGCGCCGTGAACAGCGCCCGGACGTCGTGCGTCAGCAGCCACCTCGCGTAGGCGTTCGGCGGAGGAGTAGCACCGGTACGCACGTCCCTGGGAGAGCAGTTCGTCGAGCGCCTACGATAGAGGTGCAGGCGTTCGGACTGCCGATAGGGCCCGTGATCGCCACCGGCTTCCGGGCCCTCGTCCCAGTCAAGGCCCAGCCATCGCATCCCCGACAGGTAGCTGTGCATCGCGCCGGTCACCTGGTGGTCCAGGTCGGTGCCGTCGAGCCGGAGGACGAACGCGCCGGCGTAGCGGCGGGCGAACAGCCATGAGTAGAGGATCGTGCGGGCCGAAGAAGGCGGCGTACGGAATCTCGCCGTTCGGGGGCGAACCGTACCCGCACCTCGTCATGACCAGGGGGCATGGGCAGCGCTGGGCCGTTCCACCGTGTCGGAGCCATCTGGCATCACTCCGCGGGCACTGTTCGTACGTGCTGCTTACAGAAGAGCCGGCCACGAGCTCGGTACGCGGGTGTGACGACCATGTGCAGCACCCCGTCCTCGGCCGAGTCGTACCAGAGCTCCTGGAGGTCGGGGTCGACCGGGGTTCCGGGTGGGGCGTCGAAGTCCCAGTACGGACTGCCGCCGACTCGGGCGGCTTCGTCAACCAGCTCTGTGGCGCCCTCGACGAGTTCGGCCGCCCGTGTTTCGGCGTGATGCAGGTTCTTCAGTGCGGCCCTGACGGCCGGAAGGTCCGGGCCCGTGGTGGCGAACAGGGCCCGGCACAATTCTGCGGTCACCTCTGCGTGCCGCCGGGGGTCCCGCTTCTTGTCCTCCCCGGAGGCCACCGCGTCGGAGGCCGCCGAACGCACCTTCTGATCACGGAAGACCTCGTAGCGCCGGGCGAGTTCGACATGACGATTGTCCTGCTCGGTGAATACGTCGTCCCGCTGCTCGTTCACGAAGGCGAGTGCACGGCTGATACTCCTGCCATTGCGTTGGAGTTCCTCTTCGTAGCAGCCGCAGAGGGTTTCCACCCCCTCCATTCGTTCGACCAGAAGCTTGACTTGCTTCTGACACTCCGTTACTTTCTGCTCCAATTTTTGAATACGTCGACTCTGACATCCGAAAAGTCGTTTGAGGTTGCTCAGGATGGCGAGCAATTCCTCCTCCTCGTCCTGTCCTGTATGCGGCGGGAATGGCCGGCCCGAGTCGTCCCGGGGGTTGCTGTGGTCTACCACCTCGGCTCGAACTCCACTCTTGTCTCGAGCGTCTCGCCTGTTGCGACGATTCGTGCTGTCGCCGATATTTCGGTGCCACCGAATTTCATGCACAGTTCGACAGACCGGTCTTCCGCCGGCAGGTGCCGGAGGCTGGAGGGAAGTTTGATCTCGAGTCCCCCGATCGGTAGGGTCTGTGTAGCGAACGGTGGAACTCGGTCGGATTTCTTCAGCGGCGGCCGGCGGTGAGTCGGCCGTCAAAGGCGATGTCGAAGGCCTGCAGG
>NZ_JBSFUW010000070.1:0-14642 GCF_053591995.1 Streptomyces sp. NPDC002835
GGCCGGCTGACCCCCATCGAATTCGAGACCCTCATGACCACACCGGCCCTCCAGGCCGCGTGACCGAACCTGTCACCCGAACCTGCATCAGACCCTACTGCTGCACAGACGCTCGGTAGATGTACGAGACGGTGACCTCTCCCTCGGCGTTCGCCACGTCGCCGAGATCAACGGTGAAGACCTGACTCTCCTTGTACCTGACCCTCCTTGCGGACGCTGCGCCGCGTCGTCCGCGGCCGGCCGCCGACAGCTTTCGGGCGCCAGGCGGATCATCCCCGACGTGACGCTGTCTCACTCAGGAACTTCGTCGGTCAAACACGCTCAACACCAGCCCCGGTCGGCGGCTGGAGCCAACGTCATCCGGATGTGACCTGGGCTCCTGTGCCTCGGTCTGACAGGGTGGCAGGCGGTGGCAGCAGCCCCGCCGCGGAGACCGTCAGGTCCGTCCGGTAGCCGTAACCATTCGACTGCGACGGTGCCGCATTGAGGACACAGCCGAGGAAACGGGCGTTCAAGGCGGTCAGCGCCTCAAGGGACTGGCGGAGGTGGCGGGTCCTGGTTTTGGGGCATCGCGCGACGAGAAGGGTGCCGTCAGCGAGCCCTGCCAGTACACCGGCGTCAGCGTACGGCAGCAGTGGGGGCAGATCGAAGAGAACGACGTCGTAGCACTCCCTCAGCCGGGACAGTAGTTCCTTGCATCTTCCGGAAGCCAGCAGTTCGCTGGGGTGGGGCGGCAGCGGCCCAGCGGTCAGAATCATCGGACCGCCCTCGCCGAACTGCTGGACCACCTCTTCCAGTCGGGCGTAGCCGGACAGCACGGTCGTCAGTCCTTCCGCATCCCCCAGACCCAGATACTGTCCACAGCGCGGTCGACGCAGGTCGGCTTCGACCAGAAGGACGCGGCGCCCGCCACGGGCCATCGCGATCGCCAAGTTGCAGGCGATATTCGACTTTCCTTCGTTGGCCACAGGGCTTGTGATCGCGATGAGACGGGGCGGGGAGTTGATCTCGACGCACTCCAGGTGGGTGCGCAGGCGGACGAACGCCTCCGACCACGCACCCTGGGGGCTGTGCACGATCAGTGGATTGCGGGGAACCTTCGCATCGTACGGAATCGAGCCCAGGACAGGCGCGCCTGTTGCCTCGCGCAGATCGTCGACGCCCCTGACCTTGTCGTCCGTCAGAGCCAGCAGCCGTGTCAGGCCGACGCCGACCAGCGATCCCAGCAGCGCACCCAGGAGTCCGTTGAGCAACGGCATGGGTGATACCGGACGGCTTGGTGCTGTCGCCCGGTCCAGCAACTCCGCGCTGACTGATCCCGCCCCGTCGTGGCGAATCCACCCCACACGGGCCAGCAGCACTTGGGCGGTGGCGTTGGCGATCGCGGCGGCCTTGTCGGCCGTCGGCGCGTCGGCGGTGAGCGCGAGGATCTGCACCCCCTCCTGGGTGTCAGCGCGGATGTGACGGACAACCTGCCTGGTCGGCAGCCCCATGGTCTCGGCCGTGGCCTCGGCGACCTTGCCGGATTCGGCGAGCCGCGCGATGGTCGGCATCAGGTTCTGGGTGGTGTTGCTGACGTAGAGCTGCTCACCGGAGACGGCGCCGCCGGTGACGAGCACAGTCGCGGTGGCCTCGTACCTCGGGGGCGTCATCGCGGTCACCACCAGGGCCCCGGTGATTCCGGCCAGGAGCGACAGCAGCACAAGCCCGCCGTTGCGCCAGGCCATGGAAAGCACCCGGGCGGCATCACGTGAGGTCGCCACTGGGCCCTCCCTTCAACAAGATGCCGGCCGTCTTCGCGGAGTGGGTGACGGGCCCACGGCCGGGCTGGACTGACGCCTTATGGCCGGTACGGCCCTCGCCCGGCAGGTGAGGGACGAGGCGAAGGCGGAAGCGGCCACAGCGCGCGTCCAGCCATTGCGGGGCCCGCCCGATGAGCACGGACAGGCCGGACGCGTGGACGATGATCTGGACGTCCGTCCGATCGGTGAGGACATCGAAGAGGCTGATCCAGTGTTCGGTGCGCTTTCCGGCAGCGGCGGTCAGAACGTGCATCGGCCCTCCCTTCTCATGGTGCTGGCGGTCGCGGTCAGGGCGATGCGGGCCACGTGCCACCAGGCCCTGCCCCGAGCAGGGTGCTGCCCGCGTCGGCGTGCGACGGAGAGCCCGATGCCCAGCAGTGCGCGGAGCAGCACCGCCGCCCTCACCAGGGGGTAAGTGCGGCGTCGGTGCCGGGCGAAGAACCGGAGCATGCTGCGGTACAGATGGGGCCAGATCCACGACGGATCTCGGCTGCTCGCCCCGACGACGTGTATGGCTTCGACCTTGGGTACGTAGTACACGCAGGCCCCGAGCCGCCCCGCCTGCCAGCACAATTCCTCGTCCTCGTAGTACATGAAGTAGCCCTCGTCGAGACCGCCGAGCTGTTCGAGCAGCCCGGTGCGAATGGCCATGCAGGCTCCGGACACCCAGTCCACCGGGACGGGCAGTCCGGGGTTGCGGCAGACGTCATAGGTGCGTCGCCGAGTTCTGCCGGACAGCAGGCGGCGCAACCCGACCGGCATCAGGCTCCCGCCGAAGCGGCTGGCCAGCACGGAGGTCAGCGACTCGAACGGGTGGGCGCTGATGGCGACGCGCCCGTCGGTACCGACGAGCCGGGGACCCGCGATGCCGACATCGGGCCGGGCTTGCAGCAGGGCGATCAGGGCTCGAGCGGTGGCCGGCGGGACCACGCAGTCGGGATTCACCAAAAGCACGATGTCGGTGTCCACCGTGGGGAGTGCCTGGTTCACCGCGGCCGCGAATCCGATGTTGGTCGGGTTGACAGTCCGCGCAATGGTGGGGAACCGGGTGGCGAGCAGCCGTGCGGTCCCGTCCGTGGAAGCGTTGTCGACCACGCGTACCGCCAGCCCGGCGCTGCGCAACGCGGTGAGGCAGTCGGCGATGTGGGCCTCGGAGTGATAGGTGACGACGATCGCGGTGGCGACGGGCCCGGCGGTGCCCGGCTCGTCGGCTCGGGTCCATTCGGTCGTCATGGGCGACCTCCTGTGGTCGGTGGATCGGTGGTCCCAGTCCGGGTGGTGAGCAGCGTCAGTGCGGGCAGTAGCCCCAGTTCCCAATGGCCGTCAGTGGGGCCCGCGAAAGCCGCCGCTGCCAGGAAGCCGCAGAGGAGAGCACCGAAGGCCAGAGGAACGCCATCCCGTACGGCGAGGGCCGCGCGCAGTGGGCGCAGCAGCGGCCACAGGACTGCGATGAGGCCGACGAGGCCCAGATTGGCGAGGATCATCACCCAGAAGACGTGGTAGGTCGGCCCGACGTCGGTGATCTTGAAGGTGGGGAGGTAGACATCGCGGGTCGTCTGGCCGAGACCGGCTCCGGTCAGCGGCCAGTCGGCGAAGACGCGCAGCCCGACCATCGCTTCGGGTGTCCGGTAGCCGGCCGTTTCGTCCAGGTGCTCGCCGGACAGCAGGATCCGGGCGCGCAGCCCGGCGCTGACAGTGGCTCCGCAGACCACGAGAACGGTTGCCCCGACCGCAGCCATGACCACGCTGAGGCGGATCCGCCTGGTGCCGCGCACCAGCAGAACCAGCAGGCCGATCCCGGCGGCCAGCCACATGGCCCGGTAGCCCGCGACAGCCGTGTCGGCGGCGAAGAGGGTGATCAACGCTCCCAGACCGATGCGCCGCCACCCGCGGGTGCGGCCGGCAACGACGAGCAGCGGCACAAGGGCGAGTACCGAGAGCAGACCGCCGTGCCGCCCCGGCATCGTGAGCTCCAGCGCGGCGAGGGCGGCCGCCCCGGTCACATAGAGCACCGCCGCCGCTTGCATCCTGCGTGCGTTGGTCAGGGTGTGGGTGGTGACGAAGAAGTAAGCAGGGATGACGCCCATGTGATAGGTGGCGATCAGCACCTGGTGTGGGGCATGTCCGCGTGCCAGACCGAACAGCGCGCCGGCCAGGGCGATCACCGCCAGGAGCGCCATCGCCTGGTCCACGGCGGTTCGCCGGGGTCGGTCGTCGGCCGCAGAGGCGGCGCGGCGTACCAGCAGCGCCAGGCAACCGATCGCCAGCACGCCGATGTGAAGGGCCGTGATGAAGGTGACATCGGAAGTGCCCAGCGCCTTGGCGGCCGCGGCGCCACCGACGATGCCTACCGGGAGAACGGCCCATGGCCACAGGACAAATGTCGCCAGACACAACAGGGCCGCGGCGGGCAGGATACTCAGACGACCGGGAAGAACTTCCGCCGAAAAGGCTCCGGCGGAGCCGAGAGCGGCCGCAAGGCATGCGGCCGACGCGGGAACGATGAGCTTCCTCGGAACGATGAGCAGCCCGCTCATGGGCCGGTCCTCTCCAGCCCCTCGAGCAGGCCCCGGATCTGCTCGCCCCGCGCCGACCAGCTGTTGCAAGCCGCAGCGGCGCGACGCCGGGCCAGCGCGGCCGGGCAGTGGCGCAAGTCCAATGCCTCCTCGATGGCCCGGACGAACCCTTGCGGGCCGGAGCCGAGATGGACGAGACCGGCCATCGGGATCAGAGACGGCAGCGGTGTGGCGGCGACAGGTTTACCAACGGCCAGGTACTCGTACAGCTTCTTCGGGTGCACGTAGTCGATCCGGCCGCCCACCCGATAAGGGATCAGGCCGACATCACAGGCACGCAGTACGGCGGGAATCTCGTCAAAGTCGACCGGCCCCCGCAGATGTACGTTGGGCAGCCCCGCCAGCGGTGCACGGCCGGTACGGGTGGACGGCCCGACCAGCAGGAACGTCCAGTTGGGGCGAAGACGGGCCACGGCGGCGAGGAGTTCCGCGTCAAAGGCCCGGCTGTCGACCGCCCCGGCATAGACGAGCCGCGGGTCGGCCAGCTGTGTGATCCAGTCGTCGAGTGGACCTTCCGCGACGAACCTCTCCGGATCGCACCCGTTGGGGACGATCACGGGCGGGCGCCGTGAGGTCGGCAGCCACCGCGGCAGCGCCGAGGACGAGGCCAGGACGAGATCTGCGGCGCCGACCGCCTTCCGCAAAGCGCTGCGCAGGTGGGGGCGGTTCCAGCGGTGCGTGAACGTCCAGTCCAGGTCGACTGCGTCATAGACGAGCAGATCTTCCCCCAGTCGACCGGCCGTCGGCGCGGCCAGGTCTTCATCGATCCACAGGATTCGCCGGCTGCCCGGGCGGCGGTCCAGCCAGCGGCGTACCAGCGCTGCGGCAACCCGGCGGTTGATCCAGTTGAGCGGGGGCAGCAGCCGGCCGAACGGCACCACGGTGGGAGGCACCGCGTGCCACAGTGATGGGGCGACCTGGCTGACGATGAAGGTCCAGCGAGGGCGTCGGCCCGGCGGGTCGACGAACAACACCCGGCGGCCGACTGCGAGTTCCCGGGCGAGGGCATGCTGACGGTGCGCTCCGGCAAGCCAGGGCACTCCACTGAGCATCACCGACCAGCTTCGCCCGTCACCGTCCGGAAGGGGGCCTACGTCACCCTGGACGACGGCCCAGAGATCGCGGAGGCCGAGTTGACCGCGCCACCGCAGCGCGCGCCGAACCAGCCAGTCCACAAGCACCAGGGCCTGGAGTGTCCGCAACCGCCATCGGGGCTGCGTGACCCCGGCGTAGCGGATGAGCCCGTCGAGACGGAACTTGCTGCGAACGGCGGAGCCCAGCAGTCGGGTCGACGCACCGAGAGTGTGCGTAACGACCGCGTCCGGTGTCATCCAGAGCCGATGGCCGGCGAGGCGGAGGTTGCGGGCGAGCAGAACGTCATTGAAATAGAGCGGAAACCGCTCGTCGAAGACTTCAGCCGGATCCAGCACGGCACGGCGTAGCAGCAGACAGCTCGCGGACGGTTGTTCGACCTGCCCCTGGCGGGACAAGTCCGCTCCGCCCATGAGGTGTTCGCGCCATGGGCGCCTGAAACCCGGCAAGTACCGCAGCGTGGTGGCCAACGCCACCAGGCTGCGGAACGTGGGCAGGCGCATGTAGTGCTGTTGAACGCTGCCGTCAGGGTTTAGGTACAGCGGCGCCACACCAGCCACGTCGGGGCGCTCGCGCAGGAAACCGGCGAGGGCTGTGAGCGCTCCGGGCCACAGACGGACATCACTGTTGAGGAGAAGGATCATGTCCCCGCGAGCACGGGCGTACGCCTGATTGACCGCCGCGGCAAAGCCGAGGTTCCGCTCGTTGCGGAGAAGCAGCACGTTCGGGTGGGCGGCAAGCATGTCCGGCGAGCCGTCCCGCGACCCGTTGTCGACGACGATCACCTCATACCGCAGCCCATCGGTCGCGGCACGGGGCAGCGAGTCCAGACAAGCACGGGTTTCGGCACAGGTGTTCCAGCTCACCAGGAGCACCGAGACTTCGGGCAGGGTCATCAGCTGCGCCGCCCCGGCAGCGGTTCGAGCGCTTCGCGGACCGAGTGCCGGGTCCCGGTGAGACCAGCCCGGAGGAGAGGGCGCAACAATCCGTACCGCGGCCGTGCCGTGACGTTGGGATCTCCAGTCAGCCGGTCGTGAGCACCCTGAGGCAACTGCGCAGACGCGCCCATCAGATCAATCATGTGAAGCACGACCATCCTCCGAGCAGCAGGCTGCTCGATCGACGCCACAAGACACTCCCAGTCGCATTAATTCATTTCAACCTCGGTCAGAGATGGCTTTACTGGGTGTTGGCCTATTCGGTCAGACGGTAATGGTGTCGACATTGAATTCGGTTCCGACGCGTCGGCGTGTCGTCTGTTTTTAGTGCATTCGCGCTACTCGCGATGGCGTCCCTTGTCGTGGTGTAGCCGATCACGGTTAGGGAGTGCGCCGGGGGGCGTGTGCCGATGGGCTTTCGCTCCCTGCCCGCAAGGTGGGCCATCGTGCAACTCTCCGTAGTGAACGGGCAGTTCAACGCGGGAGGTGCAGGATGGCCCTGTCTCAGCATGACTTACTCCGGCTGCTTGAGTCACTACGTTCGGCGGACGGGCTCGAACTCGTCCGCAATGTGGCTGAGCGAATGCTCCAGGAGCTGATCGAGGCCGAGGCCACGGCCCGGATCGGCGCGGAATGGAACGAGCACACCGAGACGCGCACCGCGCTTCGCAACGGCCACCGCGACAAGACGCTCAGCACCCAGGCCGGCGACCTGGACCTCGCGATCCCCAAGCTGCGGTCGGGGAGCTTCTTCCCCGCGCTGCTGGAGCGACGCCGCCGCATCGACCAAGCCCTGTACGCGGTCATCATGGAGGCCTACGTCCACGGCGTGTCCACGCGGTCGGTCGACGACCTGGTCAAGGCCCTCGGCGCGGAGACCGGGATATCCAAGAGCGAGGTCTCGCGGATCTGCCAGGACCTGGACGGCCGGCTGACCGCGTTCCGTGCCCGGCCCCTGGACCACGTCCGCTTCCCGTACGTCTATCTGGACGCGACCTACTGCAAGGCGAGGGTCGAGCACCAGATCGTGTCCCGGGCCGTGATGATCGCCACCGGGATCACCGAGGAGGGCGGCCGGGAGGTGCTGGGCGTGATGGTCGGCGACAGCGAGACCGAGGTGTTCTGGACTGAGTTCCTGCGCCACCTGCGCGAACGCGGTCTGACCGGGGTCCGGCTCGTCATCGGCGACCACCACCTGGGACTGGTCAAGGCCATCCGCAAGGTCATGCTCGGGGCCGCCTACCAGCGCTGCAGGGTTCTTCCTGCGCAACGTGTTCAGCGTGATCAACAAGGAAGCGGCCGAGATGGCCGCCGCCACGATCCGCACGATCTTCGCCCAGCCCACCGCCGATGCGGTCCGCACCCAGCTCGACACCGTCGCCGACATGCTCGGCAAGCAGTTCCCCAAGGTCAAAGACATGCTGCTGGAAGCGAAGGACGACCTGACCGCCTTCGCCGCCTTCCCGGAGCGACATTGGAAAAAGATCCAGTCCACCAACCCGCTGGAGCGGATCAACCGCGAGATCAAACGCCGCACCGACGTCGTCCAGGTATTCCCCAACGACGACGCGCTCCTGCGGCTGGTCACAGCCGTGCTCTTCGAACTGCACGACGAATGGATCGCCTTCCCCCGCCGCAACCTCTGCCCGAGGGAAGCATGGACCAGCTCTACCCCTCCGAGCGCCCCGAAAGCGCCCCCGCGCTACCCAACACCACCAACACGACCACCGGATGATCGGCTACACCACGAGAAGGGACACGACCCTACTCGCCTTTGCGATTCTCAGCGCCATTGCGGCGCCGGAAGGGTGTAGGTCCTACATCCTTCCGGGGGGTCATCGCCCCCGTGGCGTTAGCTGTGCTTGACATGGCGTTATATCTGCCTGCGACAGGATTTTCCTCGTCACGGCCAGCCCTGCCGCCGGGCCGGAAGCCATCCGAGAAGGTGTGAGGAGCGTGGAAAGTGACTACGTCTCGCAGACGGCCTAACGTCCTCGCCTCCGTGGCAGCAGCCGCTGTCATCGTCGCCGGCCCGCTGGTGCCCGCAGAGACGGCGCATGCCCAGTACCCGCCGAATGCACCCAGTCTGAGCATCGATACGACAGGGATCGCCGGTGATCCGCTCATTTTCACCGCAACCGGGTTCGCCGCCAACCAGCAGGTCGTCGCGGAACTCCTCTCGAGGGCAACGGTGCTGGGCACGTTCTTCGCCGACTCGAAGGGCAGGGTCTCGGGGACCGTCACGATCCCCGCCACCACCAAGCCCGGCCCACACACCTTCAGACTCACCGCCCGTGATCCGGACCTGGTCCTGTCCGCGGTGATCAATGTGCTGCCGCGACACCAGAAGCTCCCGCCGGACGGTCAGCTTCCTGAGACCGGTTCCGGCCAAAGGACCTTCGTCATGTTCAGCACGGCTGTCGGTTTACTCGCAGTCGGCGGGGGAGTCGTCCTGGTGGTACGGCGTCGGCGCGCGCGCCGCTGACCCGGCCGCCACCATGCAGCACTCCCCGGCCCCTGGAAGCACACGTCCCGCACAACCGCACCGCCGACGTCGGCGAGTCCGATATCTGCTGGCGGCCGTCGTGTGCCTGATCCTGGCAGGAGCGGCGTGGATCGCGGTCACCGGTCTGATCGCCCGTACCGAACTGCTGGCCGCACAGCGGGAACTGCACACGCTGCGGCAGTCGGTCACCGCAGGGCCGTCGCGGGACACCGCCGCCGCACCTGTGCCCGGCACGTCGAACGCCGAGGCGGCGCTGCGTTCCGCGGCGGCACACGCCGCCCGAGCGCACGACCTCACCACCGGGCCCGCCTGGTACCCGGCCACGCACCTGCCCTTTCTCGGGGACTTGGCACGTATCGTGCGCGGCACGGCGCACACCGCTGACCGGCTGACCCACGATGTGCTCACTCCCCTCGTCCGCAGCGTCCCGGATCTCACGGCCGACGTACGAGGCGGCGATACCCAACGCCTGCTGACCGCCCTGCACGACGCGGCCCCGGCACTCGAACGCGCCGCGCGGGACGTCGCGGAAGTCCGTGCCCAGGCCCGCGGACTGCCACACGCCACCTGGTTGCCGGCAGCCGAGCGGGCCCGTACGCAACTGGTCCGCCAACTCGACCGGATTGCCCCGACGACGGCCGACGCCGCCCTTGCGGCCCGGCTCCTTCCGCCGATGCTGGGGGAACAGGGGCCGCGGCGTTACTTCGTGGTCTTCCAGAACACCGCCGAAGCCCGCGGTACCGGCGGGCTGCCCGGGGCCTTCGCGGTGGTCACGGCCGACCGGGGCCGCATCGGCTTCGACACCTTCGGCAATGACACCGTGCTGCAGCCGATCCGGCCCACAGTGGACCTGGGAACGGATTACGCCGCCTTGTACGCCGCCAACGAGCCCACTCGGTTCTGGGGGAACTCGAATCTCAGCCCTCACTTTCCCTATGCGGCCCGTATCTGGGCCGAGACATGGAGGGAGCACAGTGGCCAGAAGGTGAACGGGGTGCTCGCCGTCGACCCCACTGTGCTGGGCCGGCTGCTGGAGGCCACCGGGCCGGCCCGTCTGCCCGACGGCACCCTGCTCACCGGCGCCAACGCCGTGGGGCTCACCGAGCGAACGAGCTACGCGGCCTACCAGGACGTCACCGCCCGCAAAGCGTTCTTCCTCGACGTCGCCCGCACCGCCGCCACACAGTTGACCGGCGTCGCCAAGAATCCGCGGCGGATTCCCGCGCTGCTGCGGGCCGTGTACGACGTGCAGCGGGACGCACGTCTGAAGGTGTGGAGCACGCTCCCGGCCGAGCAACGCCTCATCGAACGCAGGGCATTCAGCGGCTCACTCCCCAAAGGCGCGGGCCCCTTCGCCGGGGTCGTCGTCAACAACGCGGCGGCCACCAAGCTCGACTACTACCTCGACCGAAGGCTGACGTGGGAGCCGGGCCCCTGCACCCCGCACGGACGAACGGTCACCGCCACCGTGACGCTGACCAACCGGGCGCCGGCCTCGGGACTCCCGGCCTACGTCACCGATCGCCTCGACACCCGGGCCCGTTCCTCCCGGCCGGGTGACAACCGGCTGCTGGTCTCCTACTACGCCAGTGCGGGAGCCGCCCTGACCGGGGCGATGCTGGACGGCCGTCGTATCCCGCTGAATCATGCCGTCGAACACGGCCACCCGGTGTACACCCTCGATCTGGAACTGCCCGCGGGGAGCACCCGCACCGTGACGCTGCATCTGTCGGAGCCGATCACCGATCGCGCCCCGACCCTGCTGCGCCAACAGCTGGTGAAGCCGCTGCGGACCGAGGTGAAACCGTACCCCCCCTGCCGCCGTTGACAAGGGCCGCAGCCGTTCGGCTCCGTCACCGGTCAGCCGGGTACCGGCGTGACGATCGGCCCACCGACTCCCCGATCCGCATGGCACGGCGACGCGGCCCCGCCCCACCCTGGGCCGCAGTTCGCGTACCACCATTCGTTGATGCTTGCAGAGGGCTGGGCGACCGGGAGACATCGGGAGCGATCAGCGGATCGGCGGGTTCCCCGGCAGGCGGGCGAGCAGCCGCAGATGATCGCCGAGCCGCGGATGGGTGGTACGCGGTGAGCCGCAGGCGGCCCAGTCGGCGAACAGCAGAGACATCCCCGACGGGCTGGGCAGGCGGGTGGGCTTCATGTAGTACCGGGCGAAGACGGTGTCGCAGCGCTCGACCACGAAGCCGCACTCCTCCACCAGCGTCGTCAACGACCGCGCCGAGAAGTGCCAGCGGTGGCAGTCCGGCTGCAGATGCGGCCATGATCCACCCTGCCGTTGGGCGGAGGACGATGCGATGTTCGGCACTTCGAGGGCGAGCCATCCTCCGGCGGTGAGCGATGCCCGGGCCTTGGTGAGGAACCGCCGGGGCTCGTCGACGTGTTCGAGCACATGGAAGGCGCACACGGCGTCCACCGCGGTGGTCGGTGCGACCGTCTCGAAGCAGCCCTGCCGTACCGGCACCTTGAGCTCGCCCCGCGCATGGCGGACACAGACCTCGGACAGTTCCACTCCGTCGGCTGCGATGCCGGCTCTCCGGGCGGCTTCGATGAAGTAACCGCCTGCTGAGCCGGCCTCCAGCAGAGACCTCGGGCGGGTGGCCGACAGGAGCCACCGCATCCGTCGGGCCGCTTCGTACCGCCACTGCCCGGCGCGGGCGAAGTAGCGTCGGTAGTAGGTGCCGTCAAAGAGGTCCCACTGGTGTGCCCCGTCGCCGTTCGCGGCGGTCCAGTGGAATTCGCAGGCCGGGCAACGGCGCAGCAGTCCGCCGAAGACCGGCTCGTCGCCCGCGGCCTGGTGGCAGAGGGGGCAGCGGGTCGCTTCCATCTGCAAGGTCATGCGTTGCTCCTTTTCCGCGCGGGAACCGCGCCGCGATGTGGTGTCAACCCGGCAAGAGCCATGCGCAGCCGGGTCAGGTCTGAGGCGCCGAAGAATCCGAGCAGGGCCAGCAGCGCGGCCGCGACCAGCACGGTCAGGCCACCCCGGCAGGCGACTGCCACGGCGGCGTCGGCCCGGTCCGCCCCGGGAGCCAGCCGGAACGTGACCAGACAGGCAAGGGTTCCCGCCGTCACGGCCGCGAAGACGGGTGGCCACAGTGCCCGCAGCAGCGGTGCCACCGGCCGCCGGGATCTGCTGTGGAAGTGCGCGAAGAAGTAGACGGTGCTCCCGAAGGCCGCCAATGTGGTCGCCAGCGGGACCCCCCAGGGACCGAGAAGCCGAAGCAGCGGAACGGTGAGCAGCAGATTGAGCACGGCGGCCAGCACCGCACCGCGGGTCTCACACCCGGGCCTGCCCTCGGCCCGGGTCACCATCGCGGCCGCGCCGGCGATCACACTCGCGGCGCAGCCGGGGGCCAGGACCATGATGGTCACTGCCGCGGCAGGCAGGGGACGGCCGAGCCACGTCCGCACCAGCGGATCGGCCGACACCACCAGGACGGTGGCCGCGACCGCGGCGAACGCCGTCAGGTACCGGGTCAGATCGATGTAGAGCCGGTCGAGCCGACCGGGTTCATCGTCGGCCGCCGCGGCAGCCGACGGGAAGGCTGCCGTGAGAATGACCCCCGAAGGCAACCGCAGCAGCCCGACAAGGCGGCTGCCCAGGTCGTATCCAGCTACCGCCGACGGACTGTGGAAGCCTGCGAGCACCAGCCGGTCCGTCTCGCTGTTGACTGCGGCTGCCGCGCCTGCCACCTGGACACGTGAGCCGTACGACGCCACATACGCCACATCGGACGGTCTGATGTCCCGCAGGCTGGGCGTCAGCCCAGCGGCGTACCGGCGGGCCAAGCAGACGAACATCAGTACCCGCAACGCACTGCTCACCACCACCGAGGCGGCCAGTTCCACCAGCCCGCCGCCGAGCGTGACCACCGCTGCCGCGAGCCCCGCGCCGAGCACAGCGGTGCCGGCGACGACCCAGGCCACCGGACCATAGCGCTGGGTGCCCTCGAGCACGTTCCGCCAGGGCAGCGCGAGACTGTCGAGAAGAAAGCCCACCAGCAGGAACAGGGCGGCGCCCCGCGCCGGCCCGGAGAGCGCATCCAGATGGAACACGCGGGCCAGCCACGGCCAGCAGATCGCGGTCCCGGCAAGGGCCAGCGCGCCGAGAACGGCACCCCACACAACGCCCAGGCCCAGTACGGCGCAGACCTGTCGCTGCCGCCCGCTTCCGGCGGCTCGGGCGACCTCCCGGATCTGAACCGAGCCGAGCCCCAGATCGGCGAGCGACACAATAGCGACAAGACCCGTAAGGAGCGCCCACACACCGTAGGAGCGGGCGCCGATGCTCCCGTACACCACCGGTAGCGACACGACGCCGGCCAGCGCGGTGGCGACCCTGGCTGCGAGAAGCCTGGCGCTGTTGCCGGCCACCCGAGCCGCAACGGCTTCGACCGGAGCGGCGCTACCGCTGGAGAACTCGGGCGGGCTAGCCACCGGGAACCCACCCGGACCGGTCAGGAGCACAGAAGGGATCAAGCTTCATAGCATTTATGTTGTGTCGTCACATCCCATGCCCGCCACTTGAGAAGTCAGGATTGCGTCATAAGGGAGCGAATCACTACACGCATGCGCGCCGATACCTACTGGATGACTCCGTTCGCCCTGTTAATCTCCGGCCACAAAAGGTCCTTCCCCAACAAGATCGAGTACTCAATCATGCCGGAATCCAAGACAGTCGGCTGGCAGCACGGCACACCCCTCAGTCCGCCGACCCATGCTCGGCCGTCACGCCAGGATGCTCAGCGGATGAGCGGCCTGCGATGCATGTGCTGCGGGAGCCGCAGTTTCACGCAGCGTCCGGCCTTGTGGCCGAAGCTGATCGAAGAGTGGCAGCTGAGCGAGGAGGAGGCCAGCTATATCGATAGGCAGCAGGGTTTGCATTGCACCCGCTGCGGGGCAAGCCTCCGGTCTCTGGCCCTGGCCCATGCGATCATGCAGGTCTACGGCTCGACGAGACTTTTTCCCGTGTTCATGCTTCGCCATCCTCTGCTCAAGGTCCTTGAGATCAATCGGGCCGGAACTCTTCACCGCTTCCTGCAGAGGATGCCGCGCACGAAGCTGATGAGCTTCCCCGATATTGACATGATGGCGCTTCCCTTCGATGACGCGTCGATGGACTTGGTCGTGCATTCGGACACGTTGGAGCATGTGCCCGATCCTGTGCAGGGGCTGCGCGAGTGCTTTCGCGTGGTCCGGCCGCGAGGCTGGGTCTGTTTCACGATTCCGGTTGTCGTCGGCCGGCTGACGCAGACGAGGGCCGGTAAGCCCCCGAGTTACCATGGAGTGCCGCCGGAGGGGCAACCCGACTGCCTCGTCCAGACGGAATACGGCGCTGACATGTGGACCCAGGTCATGGAGGCCGGCGGCGGCGAGTGCCGCATCATCCGTCTCGAGTTTCCCGCCGCTCTCGCCATCGCCGCCCGTAAGTTCTAGTACTCCAGCAGGACTTTGGTGTCTGACCTGGGACGATGCCGGGCGGCTGGAGTGTAGCGGGCGGTAGTTAGTCAGGGGCGGTCTTGAAGAGACCGCCCCTCGTTCGTGCGACAGCGTCGCTGATAGTGGCATCGGCGGGCGACTGCTTGGCGTCGTCGGCGCCAGTTCGACCAGTTCATTGAGCCTTTTCAGCGTGACCACCGATCGGGTGATGGCCTTGGTGCCCGCAACGGACAGGGCTCCCGTGCCGTTGGGTGAGGTGTTCGAAGTCTCA
>NZ_JBSFUW010000071.1:0-14480 GCF_053591995.1 Streptomyces sp. NPDC002835
ACTCCCCGGACAACGTGGCGATCAAGCTCGGGGACAGACTGGTGCTGCTCATCATTCTCACCTCGGAAGATGTCACACGCGCACACGGCGGGGGTGGGCCGTCAGAGACGGTTCACGACGGCGCGTTTCCTAATAAGAGACGGGTGGCGTATTACGAAACAAAGAATCTGGTGTGAAGCCAGCGGTGTCAAGACGTCGACCGGAGGCGGGCGGAGCCTGCGATGCCGGTCGGACACCGGGTCCTCAGCGCAGGGACGCCTGCGCCGGGGCCGCCGCCCCGATGCCCCAGCGGGCGGTCACCCGCACCGCGTCGAGCGTCGAGGCCACATCGTGCACGCGCAGGCACCAGACGCCCTGCGCGGCGGCGAGTACGGAAACGGCGGTGGTCGCGGCATCCCGCAACCGCGCCGGGCGCACGCGGCCCGTCGCCGGGTCCGCCAGCAAGCGCCCCAGGAACGACTTGCGTGACGCGCCCACGAGAAGGGGACAGCCCAGCGAGCCGACCTCCCCCAGACGGCCCAGCAGCTCCCAGTTGTGCTCGGGCGTCTTGGCGAAACCCAGCCCGGGGTCGACTATCAGGCACCTGGGCCCGATCCCCGCCTGCAGCGCTGCCTCGACCCTCAGGCGCACCTCGTCGACCACGTCGGTGACGACGTCGTCGTATGCGGCGTTCGCCTGCATGCCGGCTGCGTGGCCGCGCCAGTGCATCACCACGTACGGCGTGCCGGCCCGGGCCATCAGCGGCAGCATCGCCGGGTCGGCAAGGCCGCCCGAGACGTCGTTGACCAGCCGTGCACCGGCATCGAGAGCGCGGGCGGCGACCTCGGCCCGCATGGTGTCGATGCTCACGGTCCCGCCCGCCGCGGCGAGTTCCCGCACAACAGGCACGACGCGCCGCAACTCCTCCTCGACCGGCGGGCGGGCCGCGCCGGGGCGGGTCGACTCACCTCCCACGTCCACGATGTCCGCTCCCTGCTCGAACAGGGCGAGTCCATGCGCGACCGCCGCTTGCGGAGCGAACGACAGCCCGCCGTCGGAGAAGGAGTCCGGCGTGACGTTGACGACGCCCATGACCAGTGTCCGGCCGGGCCGCGGGAGCCCGTAGGGGTGCCGTTCCGGCCTTCCCGGGCGTGGGGCGGCGGGGCGCGCCGTGGCGGTCACGGGGATCCGTCCCTGTGCGCCGCCTCGGTGGCCAGCTGACGGCGCCAGCGCATGAACGGGCGGGCCCGGTTCACGCCGAGCACGGCGACCGGGCGCTCTGCCCGCCGGTAGACGGCGAGGAAGCTGCCCTCGTCCGCCGCACCCTCCTCGACGGTCACGCTGTCGGCTCCGGCCGCGTATCCGGCGAACTGGATACGCACGCCGTACTGGTCGGACCAGAAGTACGGCGGACGCAGCGGCTCGGGTGCGGCCGCGCCGCCGGAGAGCAGAGCGGCAACGGCCGCCGCCGGCCGCTCGCGCGCACCGGTCCAGTGCTCGACGCGGCGGTGCGCCCCGACCGCGGGGTCGTACCAGGCCGCGCAGTCGCCGACCGCGACGACGCCGGGGACGTTCGTGGCGCCGGCGGCATCACACCGCACGCCGCCCGCCAGCGCCACGCCGGAGCCCTCGAGCCACTCGACGCAGGGACGGGCACCCACCCCGACGACGACGGTGTCGGCCGCAAGGCTGCGGCCGTCCTCCAGCAGCACCGCCTCCACCCTGCCCCGGCCACTGTTGCGGGTGCCCTGCGCAGCAGGGATTCCCCCGCCGCCCGGGCCGTCACCGCTGAGCCCCCGTACGCCGACTCCGCACACGAGCCGCACGCCGTGGTCGGCGTGGAGGGCGGAGACCAGCGTGCCCATCGCCGTTCCGAGCGGACCGGCGAGCGCGGTCGGCGCGGCCTCGACCACAGTGACCTCGAGCCCGAGCGCGCGGGCGGTCGAGGCGACCTCGGCGCCGATGAATCCGCCGCCGATGACCACGAGCCGGCCACCGCGCGCCAGGTCCTCGCGCAGCGCGCGGGCGTCGTCGAGCGTGCGCAGCACGTGGACGCCTTCCAGACCGTGGCCGCCGGGGAGGGTGCGGGCGGCCGCTCCGGTCGCCACGACGACCCCGTCGGCACGGACTGTACGGCCGTCCGCGAGCCGTATCACGCGCCCGGCGCGGTCGAGCCCCACGGCGCGGGTGCCGAGCAGCCACTGCGCATCCAGCTCCTCGCCGTCCCCCTCGAGCACGAGGTCGGACTCCCCCACCTGACCGGCGAGGAACTCCTTGGACAACGGCGGCCGGTCGTAGGGGCGGTGAGTCTCGTCGCCGACGATGACGAGCCGTCCGTCAAAACCCTGCGCGCGCAGCGCCCGGGCGGCCGACAGCCCGGCCAGCGAGGCACCGACGACAGCCACGCTCTTCACGCAGCGCCTCCGGCGACCGGGACCGCTCCGAGCCGTGCGGCGACACAGGAGGGCGGGAGGTTCGGCGGGGCGTCGGAGAGCTTGACGTAGACCATGCCGTCCTCGACCAGGACCTGGTGGGTGCGCACGGGGAGCCGGGCCGGCGGGGCGTCCACCCTTCCGGTGCGCACGTCGAACTTCGAAGCGTGCAGGGGGCACTCGACCTCGCACCCCTCCAGCCAGCCGTCGGAGAGCGAGGCGTCCTGATGGGTGCACGTGTCGTCAATCGCGTAGAACTCGCCGTCCTCGGTGCGGAACACGGCGACGGGCGGGTCGGACTCGATCCGGAACGCCTCGCCTCGCGGCAGATCGGCGACACGGCACGCAGGAATCATCATGACCACCTCGGTGCGTATTACGAAACTGATTGCGTCAAGTGCAACGCCAGTCTGAGGTTGCCTCCACCCCTTGTCAAGGAGTCGACACGGCATCCACGGAGGCCTCCCGCAACTCACCCGCCGCCAAGAGGCTGCCGCACACGGCACTCGCCAGATCACGGAACGGCCCTCACCGACGGCGCCCCGCGAAGGACGGCGAAGCACGGAACGACCGGCCGCGAATCCGGCGGTTCACCAGGCGCCACGGACCGAGCTGCTCGCGGAATGAGCCCACCCCACCCGGCGGCGCCGAGGACGCACCGCCGGGCACCTCGCCACCACGCCGCCGACAGCGCCGCCGGGAGCATCGGCGGCAGTGCATCACGACATGCGCTTCGCCCCCGGGACCAACAGGGACGGAATCGACAACCCCCTACTCACCGACGGCGCCGCAGAACACCGCTCCACACGAACGACCCAGATGACACAGAAAAACGTAGATCCACGCCCCGGCCCCACTCATCCTGACTCCTCGACCCCAGCAGGCAGCACTCGTTCGCCCACACGCGCGAGCACACCGGTGGACATCCGCATCCGCCACCACGCGCGCCGAAGCCGGATGCAACCGAGATCCGAGACAGGCCACCGCGCGCACAGAAAGCAGAACTGCCGCTCACCGAGATGCGCCACCTGACCCGACTGGAATTGATCAACGAGGCAATGCGGGCCGCGCCGGAAGAACACGCCGGCACCGCCCCGCACCTGCCGGTCGGCCCGGTCGGCCCGGTCGACGAGTAGCGCCTCAGCAACCTGTCGCCGGGCCGGGAATCACACTCTCTCCTCGACCGCCGACCGCCATACGGATCATGTCTCCGCACCTTGATGCGGTGCGGGTGGAACGAGTACGGGTGGCGGGAGGCGTAGTCCGCATCGCGGCCCGCACCCGCGAGCTGATGGTGGCGTGTCGCGGACTGCGGTCGCGGTTCCGCGCGGGTGCACAGCCGCTACGGCCGCGCGCTGGCCGATGTCGCTGCGGGTGGCCGACCGGTGGTGATCGAGCTGTCGGTGCGACGGTTGTTCTGTGACGGCCCGAGCTGCGGTCGGCGGACGTTCGCCGAGCAGGTTGAGGGGCTGACGGCGCGCTACCAGCGCCGCAGCCCGCTGCTGCAGCACCTGGTGGAAATGGCCGGAGTACTCCTCGCCGGCCGTGGCGGCCCCCGGCTCCTGCAGATCCTGCAGGTACCGCTGTCGCGGACCGGCGTGCTGTTCCACTTGATGCGCTTGCCCCCTCCGTCACCAGCGACCCCGCGAGTATTGGGCGTGGACGACTTCGCGCTGTACTCGGACGTCTACGGCACCCTGTTGGTGGATGCCGACACCCGGCTGCCGATCGAGCTGTGGGCCGACCGCGACGCCGAGCAATTGGCCACCTGGCTGCGGACACCCTCCGCGGCCTAGAGACGAGACAGCAGCATCTTCCACATTCCATCAGCTGACCAGCGACGATGCCCGCTTATAGACCGTCTCCCACGGCCCGAACCGCTCCGGCAGGTCCCGCCACTGCACACCCGTCCGCACCCGGTACGCCGGACAGGCTGCATGCTCAGGCCGGCCATGCTCCGGCCTGAGCGTCCCCCTGCTCTTGGCCCGTCCAGCGGTCGGGTGGTCAGTCAGGCCGTCGTCGCCGGTGCCGTCTCCCGCCCGCCCATGTCGAGCCGGAAGGGCGGGTACTGGTCGGTCAGCAATGCGGCATAGGCGGTGACCCGGGCAACCCAACGAGCCAGACCGAGCAGGAGGTCGAAGAGGTGCACCGGATAACGGGCCTTGACCGCCAAGATGATCACGGCGACCAGCGACAGAAAGGGAATAAGCCCGCTGTAGCGCCAGCCTTCGTCATTGCCCCAGCCTCCGGCGAGAATCCCGACAACGACATACTGCGGAATCGCCAGCAGCCACCACTTCACCAGGACCAGACCGCGGGAGAGGCGCTCGGGATAGGCGATGTCGAAGTGCGCCGGGTAATCGGGCACATCGGCGAGCGTGAACGGCGGGTAACGGTCGGTGCCGAGTGCAGTATGGGCGTAATAGCTGACACGCCAGTTCCAGCGCAGTACGCCGACATTGAAGTCGAAGAGGGGCCGCGGATACCGGCCGGTGATCAGGATGGCGAAGAACGCGACGACGGTGACCAGCACGAAGCCGATCCACAGGAAAAACAGCACGATGTAGTGCGGAATGGCGAACAACCATTTCACCAGCCACATCCATCGGGACAGCCCCGGATCGAGAGACGCCTCGATACGCACGTCTGACGCGGTGACGGGAATCATGAGGGCGCAACTCCTTTCGAGCATCCCGCTCGGCAGACGCCGGGCTGGTGATCGCCGATCAGAACTCAGCCTCACATGGGGTGCGGAAAGCCGCGACTTGTCACTCCGTTTCGAGTGAGACGAGGACAGGATCGTTTCCTTCGGAGGCAGGTTTTCGGGGTCGGTGAGCAGGAGGCGGCTGGCGTGGCGCGGAGTGGTGACGGGGCGGTCGCCTTCGGCTCGGCCCTGGTTCAGGTAGCGGACCAGCAGCTTGGCGCTGCCCGTGTAGCCCAACTCCCGGATCTCTTCGAGGAGGTGGGTGACCGGGACGGCCGGTTCCTCAGCACGGCGCCGCCGCAGGTGGTCGCGGTAGGGGTCGACGAGGGTGGGCCGGTAGGCGGGGGCGATGCGCAGGGCCTGGGGTTCGGGCGCAGAGCGGCTACTCGGTGGTGCGGTCAGGGTCGGGGAGCTCCGGCGGGAAGTGCCGTTCCAGGATCTCCGCCCAGCGGTGCAGGACCACAAAGCCGGTGGTGTCAGCCTGCGTGCGTTTTGCTCCCGCAGAGACCGTGTCCCCCGCGGGTCGTGTCGCTTTACAAGGCAGCCGCCCGCGTATGACGTGTCGCGTTGCGGTAGCGCATCGAGTTGCCATCTCTGCCCGGCCTTGTGAGGACGGACACAGTGCCGCCCCAGGTGGATGGCCGAGCCTCCCGTCGCGCCGGGAAGACCGATGTAGGTGGGGGCGCCGAAGAACGACAGGAGCTTGCCGACCAGGAGAAGCCCCGCCAGTGCCCCGATCAGGGGCAGTGGTCCACCACGGGTGGTTTGTGATCGGGTTCCACAGATCCACGGTGATCCACCGGCTGACCTCCTCGGTGAGCCACTGCTGCCCGCGCTCTGAGCCTGGAACAGCGGCGCTCGCGAGAGTGATATGTGCTCTGAACAGGAAAAACGCCAGACTGGGGCGTCTTCCCGAGGGGCCCTGCACCCCCAAACTGCTGGCGGCGGAGATCCAAGGCAGTGGTACGGGGTTGCCCGCGGCTGGCGGAGTGGGCGGGGCTGCGGAACCGTGGTGTACAAGGAGGCGTTTCGCGTGGCTGCCGGTCCGGCGTTCCGGTGAGCCGGGGAGTGCCCCGCTCGCACGTGCCGTGGCGGCGGCCTGTGTGGCTGGAGGGTGGTCGCCATGGGCACGGCGCGGTTCCGTCGGCTGCCGGCGGCCACAGACCTGTCCCGTGGTGGGAGCCGCGCCGTGGGGCGCGCGGTGCAACTCGCCCGGTTGCATGAGGCGCGGGTCACCGCGCTGTGCGTGCTGTCTCCCCGACTGGATGCCGATGTGCTTGACCAGGTGCGTGAGCGGCGGCTGGCAGGCCATGTGCGCCAGTATGCGGGTGGGTCGGGCGTGGAAGTGGTGGTGCGTGTCGGCAGGGTGAGTCCGACGGTCGCGCTGGAGGTGGAGCACTGTGCGGCCGATCTGCTCGTCGTCGGTGCGCATGGCGAGGACCGGCTGGCCGACGCGCTGCTGGGCACGACTCCGGAGAACCTGATCCGCTCCAGCAGGGCCCCTGTGCTGGTGGTGCGAGGGCCGCCCGGCGGCGATTACCGCACGGTTCTTCTTGCGGTCGACGTGACCGACTCCTCGCGGGAGGCGGCGCGGTGCGGTATCGCGCTCACTCCGGGTGCGGAGCACTACGCGGTGCACGTCGGTGCCGTGCCGAACCAACACGTGCTGCGGATGCACGGGGTGAGCGAGGAGGAGCTGTCACAGCTGCGGCATGTGTGCCTCCAGGAGGTACAGCCCCAGGTCGAGCGCCTGGTGGGCTCCCTGGCATCCCGGGTCCCGCCTCATCTGCTCGTCACCACGGGGAGTCCCGCGATCACTGTCCCGGAACTGGGTGAGCTGCACGGGGCGGACCTGATGGTGATCGGGACGGGAGCACGGTCGAAGTTGGAGCACGCCGTGCTGGGCAGCATTGCCCAGCACGTGATGCGGCGTGCCCGGTGCGATGTCCTGATCGTTCGGGAGGCGAGGAGATGACCGGACGGCCGTCCCGCTTCGCCGCCGGGGACCACGGCCGGCCGCGGACTGTGGTCGGACGGGGGTGATGGGGTTGCACGGGTTCGCTCTCACTGCCGTCATCCTGGCGATCTCCGCGTTCGTCGGGCTGTTGGCCGTACGCCTGCGGCAGCCGCTGATCGTCGCGTTCATCGGCGTGGGCATCCTGGTCGGCCCGACCGGCTTCGGCTGGGTGGAGGCGGACGGCACGATCGAGCTGCTGGCGCGGATGGGCATCGCGATCCTGCTGTTCCTCGTCGGCCTCCGGCTGGACCTGCATCTGATCCGTACCACCGGACCCATCGCCCTGGCGACCGGTCTCGGTCAGGTTCTCTTCACCTCGGTCATCGGCTACCTGATCGCCACCGGCCTGGGCATGGACACGGTCACGGCGCTGTATGTGGCGGTGGCGCTGACCTTCTCGTCCACGATCATCATCGTGAAGCTGCTGTCGGACAAGCGGGAGCTGGAGCAGTTGCACGGGCGGATCGCGGTCGGCTTCCTCATCGTCCAGGACATCGTGGTGGTCCTGGTGATGATCGTGCTGACCGCCTTCGGGCGGTCAGCCGGTGACAACGTGGCCGTGGATGTCGCCCTGGTCTTCGCCAAGGGCCTGGGGCTGCTGGCCGGGGTGGGCCTGCTCATGCGGTACGTGCTGCCGAAGGTGCTGCACCAGGTGGCCCGTTCGCAGGAACTGCTGCTCCTCTTCGGCGTGGCCTATGCGGTGTCGGTGGCGACCCTGAGTGACTGGATGGGCTTCAGTAGCGAGGTCGGGGCGTTCCTGGCGGGGGTCTCGCTCGCCAGCACGCCGTACCGGGACGCGTTGGGCGCCCGGCTCGTCAGCCTGCGGGACTTCCTGCTGCTGTTCTTCTTCCTCGAACTGGGCGGGCGGCTGGAGTTCTCCGACGCCTCCCGGCAGCTCACCGACGCGGCGATCTTCTCCGTCTTCGTGCTCGTCGGCAACCCGCTCATCGTCGTGCTGATCATGGCAGCCATGCGCTACCCGGTACGAGTGGGGTTCCTGGCCGGGCTCACGGTGGCGCAGATCTCCGAATTCTCCCTCATCCTCGCCGCCCTCGGCCTGAGCCTCGGCCACATCACCGGCGCCACCGTCAGCCTGATCACCGTCGTCGGCCTGATCACCATCGGCGGCTCCACCTACCTCATCCTTTACTCCCACCAGATCTACGCCCGCCTCGAACGCTGGCTATCGGTGCTCGAACGCACCGACGGCAGAAAGCGGGACCTCCACGGGCACGAGAAGGAAGCCGACGTGATCCTCTACGGCCTGGGCCGCTTCGGCGGCGCCATCGCCGACCAGCTCGGCAAGACCGGTCACCGCGTCCTGGCCGTCGACTTCGATCCGCACCACGTGGCCCGCAGCGAGCGAGAGGGCGTGGCTGCCATGTTCGGCAGTGCCGAGGACATGCACCTGCTGGAGAACCTGCCCCTCTCCCACGCCCGCTGCGTGATCAGCACCATCCCCCTGCCGGAGACGAGCAAGGCCCTGCTCCACGGACTGCGCCACCACGACTACCGGGGCAAGGTCGCCCTCACCGCCCATTCCGAGCGCGACGCCGAGCAGCTGGCCGCCGCCGGCGCCGACCTCATTCTGAGGCCATACCCCCTTGCCGCCATGGCCGCGGCCGAAGTTCTCGACCAGTTGCTCGGGCGCGGCAACCAGGGCGGGAACAGCGGCACACCGCCGGCCTGAACAGCGGACACACGCCGCTGTCTTCCTTGCCTTGGACACAGGCGGCGAAGCCACCCGCTGCGCGTCGGCGAGCCAGGGACGGGGCATTCCCACAGTGACGGCGGTCAGCGGGGTCGGCGTCGTGTGACGTCCCCGGGGCCCGTGGCGGGCTCGCTCCGAGTTCCCCGGACGACGTTGGTCGGCACAGGAGGCCCGGGAAAGCGAGGGGAAGCAGATGCGTGCGAGTGACTTGGCCGAGCCTTACCCGGTGGTCGGCACGGACGACGACGCCATGGAGGCGGCCCGCCTGTTCGCCGAGCACCAGCTCCCGGCGCTGCTGGTGGTGGACCGGGACGAGCGGCCGTATGCGATCGTGCCCGGCTCGCAACTGCTGCGGGTGATCGTGCCGGAGTACGTCCTGCGTGAGCCTTCGTTGGCGCGTTCGCTTCGGGCCGGCAACGGCGAGCGGCTGTCGCATGTACTGGAAGAACTGACGGTCGCAGAGTGGTTGAGCGGTCAGGGGCAGCGCGAGCTGCCCACGGTTGTCGGTGTGTCCGCCAGCGCCATCGAGATCGCTGAACTGATGGTCCGGACGCATACCCCGTTGGTGGCCGTTGTCGAGTCGGACGGGAAGCGGACACGGACAGTCGGTGCGATCAGGGCGGCCCGGCTGATGGATCATTTCCTCCGCCAGTCGTGACCAAGGAACCCGGCACCTCGCCCCGCGCGCGTACCGTGGCCCGACGCCTCCATGGACAGCCGCTGACCTCACGACCGGTTATGCCTGCCCGTTTGGCGGCCCAGTAGCCGGTGGCGATCTTCGTGCCGGCCGGGACGACGGCCAAGGCGCGAGCGGGGCACGTGGTAGCCGCAGGCCGGTACGGCACTGCCCGTGGTGCGCGGGTGGTCAGGGTTCGATGAGGCCCGCGCGGATGGCGTAGCGGGTGGGTTCGAGGCGGTCGCGGAGGCCGAGTTTCTGGAGCAGGTTGGCGCGATGGCGTTCGACGGTCTTGACACTGATGTAGAGGAGGTCGGCGATCTGCTTGGACGTGTGGCCTTCGGCGACGAGTTTGAGGATCTCCTCCTCGCGGTCCGTGATGGGCTTGGCGGGGAGGTCCGCGCCAGTCGCGGAGGCGGTCGAGGCAGCTGCGGATGAGGGTGTTGACGGTGCCGGGGTAGAGGAAGGGTACGCCGCGCATGGCGGCGCGGCAGGCTTCGACCAGGTCGCGGTCGGCGACGGACTTGAGGACGTAGCCGGAGGCGCCCGCAGCGAGTGCTTCGAAGAAGTACTGCTCGTTGTCGTACATGGTGAGCATGAGGATGCGCAGGTCCGGCTGGCTCATCGCGTGGTTCAACATGGTCGCCATCGCCCTGCCCCTGCCGATAGCGCCTCGCGCCCTGCAGGACCACGAACGCCAGCTGAAGGAAGGACTCGACCCGGTGTTCGACCCCGTATCGAGGCCGGCATCAAGGGTCGTTCTGGGAGGCCAGCGATGCCCCGCCGGACCGTCAGAGCACCTGTAGTTCGTGATCCGTTGCCCATCTGTCCACCAAACAACGAGGACAGGCAGTCGGACGAGTGACGAGACAACATATTCCGGTGGCGGGATGCCCATCAGCGGGAGGGTTCGATTCCCCAGGCGGCGGCTCGGGCGGCGGCGGCGGCGCGGTTGGGGAGGTCGAGCTTGGCGAGGATGTGCTCGATGTGGGTTCCTACGGTACGCGGCGTGATGTACAGCCGCTCGGCGATTTCCCGGTTGGTGCGGCCGGCGGTCAGTTCGGCCAGCACCTGGAGCTCCCGTGGCGAGAGTCCGCCAGGCCGCCGCGCGTCCGCGGCGGGGTCGGTTGCGGCGATCTCCTCGGACGGCGGGCCTGCGTGGGTGGCGACGGCCGCGGCGAGGGCCTCGGTGAGCAACGTGACCACGGCGCGCGCCGGATCGGGCGTGCGCCGCGGCCGGCGGGTGCTGACGTTCAGCATGCCGACGTACCGGCCGTCGGAGGCGAACAGGCATTGGGCCACGCCGTCCTCGATGCCGAGGGGACCCAGCACCTCCTGAAAGCCCGGTGATGCCGCCAGGAGCTGCCCAGGGACGTCCCTGAGCCAGAGACCGCCCCGGGCCGGGCAGTGGAGTACGGGGAACACCGGGTCGTGGTGGAGACGGGTCTCGATGTACGCCGTGGCGTCGTCCGGGTAGCTCCCGGCCAGCGTGGTGTGGCGCCGGCGCAGCGGATCCCACCGGGCCAGCGAGGCGTGGTCGTACTCCATCACCTCCGACAGTGCCGCCAGGACCGTGTCGACGCCGGTCGCGCCGCTCATGGCGCTTCTGGCGGCCTCCCGGACGTGGACCGCCGCGTCCAGGATGTCCGCCCTGCTCGGCTCCGCTGCCATCACCCAAGGATGATCACGTGCCCGGAATACGTCAATCGCGAAGGGCGTCGTGGACGACGTGCCCGTCCACGACGGTGAGGACGACGGGCATCTCCGGGATGTCGTGGGGGTCGGCGGTGAGCAGGTCCCCGTCGAGCACGCAGAGGTCTGCGACCTTGCCCGGCTCCAGGGAGCCCTTCCAGTCGTCGGCGAAGTCCTGCCAGGCGGCGTCGATCGTGTACGTACGGATCGCCTCGGCCAGGCCGATGCACTGCTCGGGGCCGCTGACCCGGCCGGCGGCCTTCGACTCGCGCAGCACCATGGTGGCGACGCCCTGGCGCCAGTCCGGGTACGTGACGGGGGCGTCGGACCCGCTCGCGACCCGCAGGCCGGCGTCGATGGCATCGCGGTACGGCCATGCGTACGCGGCCCGCTCGGCGCCGACGAACTCCTCCTCCATGTCGGCGACCGTCCACTTGATGGTGGGGTTCATGTTGACGCCGAAGCCATGCGCGGCCAGCACCTTCATGCTGTGCGCGGTGAGGAAGTCGCCGTGGATGACGTAGTGGCGGGCGTCGCGCCGCGGGTGCTCGGCCATGGCCGCGGCGAAGGCGTCCACGACGGTGTCGATGGCCCGGTCGCCGGTGACGTGGACGCCCAGCTGGTGCCCGGCGGCGTGGGCATACCGGATCATGGCGTCGATCTCGGCGGTCCGCTCGTCGTCGGTCTCGCCGCCGACGCACAGGGAGCCGCAGCCGCCGCCGACGTACGGCTCGTGCATCCAGGCCGTCTTGTTGGGGACGATGCCGTCGGCGAAGATCTTGACCCCGTGGATCGCGAGGCGGCGCGGATCGGCGACGCCGGACTCGCCGAGGGCGGTGAGGGTGCGGGTGAACTCCTCGGTGGTGCTCGCCATTCCGGTGGGCAGGAGCAGGACGCCGACGCGGGCGGTCAGTTCGCCGTCGGCCAGCAGCCGGCGGTACACGTCGAGGGTCTCCGCGCCGAGCGCGCCCCGCATGATCCCGTCGCCGCCGGGGCCGAGCCCCGGCTCGGTGTAGCTGGTCACGCCGAGCCGGGCGAGCGTGGCGAGGGTCGACCTGATCGCGTCGGTCCGCTCCTGCCGGCTGAGCGGCGGCAACGCGTTCTGGACGAGGGCCTGGGCCCCCTCGTGGAGCAGCCCGGTCGGCTCCCCGGCTTCGTCCACGACGATGGCCCCGCCGGGCGGCGCGAGGGTGTGCCGGCCGATCCCGATGAGCTCAAGTGCCTTGGAGTTGACCCAGGTGGCGTGCCCGGAGAAGGAGTAGAGAACGACGGGGTGGTCCGGGCTCACGGAGTCGAGGTCGCGCCGCGAGGGAAGCCGCGACGGATCGGAGACGCACTCGTCGAGGTAACCGGTGTCCCAGCCGTGCCCCGTGATCCAATGCCCGCCCGGAACCCGCCCGACGGCCTCCCGTACCGCCTCGGCCACGTCCGCGAGGGAGGAGACGGCGGGATGGCCGAGGTCGAGGGAGAGCGGCGGCGTCGCCATGCCGAAGGCACATCCGTGCAGATGCGAATCGTTGATACCGGGAAGCAGCGTCGCCCCCCGCAGGTCGACGACGCGGGTGCCGGGTCCGACGAGCGGCGCGACATCGTCCCGCCCGCCGACGGCACTGATCACCCCACCGGTCACCGCCACGGCGGAGGCGACGGAGAACTCCGCATCGACCGTGACCACCCGCCCGCCGAGAAACACCAGATCCGCATACGTGTCCACAGAAGGTCCTTTCGAAAACCCGGGCGCACCACGGCCACCCACGAACGATCTCCCGAGGAGTATGGCCACGCCCCCATCCCCCGCACATCGGTCATCCCACCGATACGCGCTCTCGCAGTGGCAGGCTGACGCCTCGTGCTCGGGATCGTGTGCCGCGGGCATGTTGGCGGACGTTTTGACGCTCTGGGCATCGAGCACGCATGCGCTGGGTTCGGTGCTCCGGCCTTCGGCTTGGCGGAACAGGCGGCGCAGGGCCGTTGCCCCTTCGCTCGGCCCGCCAGGCTGACAAGTGGGTTCCAGTAGTTCCCGGCGGGCGTCCGACAGATCGCTGGGACAGGGGCGCTGTCGCGTCATGTTCCGTTAGGGCCTGTGTGATGTTGTGATCAGCCAGTTGCCTTCAGGAGGTCGTCGATCCAGATCATCGAGGCACGGAGGTGGAGGCCGGCGAGGTAGCTCTCGGGCGTCTTGTCGTATCGAGTCGCGATACCGCGCCATGCCTTCAACTTGTTGATGAGCCGCTCGACAGTGTTCCGCTCCTTGTAAAGATCGCCGTCGTGGCGTGTGGGGCGGCCGCCCCGGCGGCCCTTCTTCTTCCGGTTGGCGGACTGGTCCTTCTTCTCCGGGATGACTGCCTTGATGCCGCGTTTCCGCAGGTAAGAGCGGTTAGCGCGGGACGAGTAGGCCTTGTCCGCGGCGACAGCGTCGGGCCGGGTTCGAGGACGGCCGAGAGGCAGACGGACCCGCACCTTCTGCAACACGGGGACGAACTGCGGGCTGTCGGCGGCCTGTCCTGCGGTCAGGACGAGCGACAACGGACGGCACTTGCGGTCCGCGGCGAGATGAACCTTGCTCGTCAGCCCACCACGGGATCTCCCGAGCAGGGCTTGGTTCAAGCGGAGCTTGCGCCGTCGCCTGATACGCCGCCGCTCTTCCCGCTCGGGGCCGTCCCTGCCGTCCTGTCCGTTCTGTTCTGGCGGGCCGCCCCCTTTTGCCGGGCCCGCTCCTGCTCGGCGGCAGCTTCTTCAAGGGCGTCCATAACCTCCTTGCCGATGCACATCCCGGCGGCGTCGTGGTGGGCGCGGGCAGTGGTGGAGTCCACGCTGACCAGGGATAAGTCCGTCTGTCCCCGGCGGGCGGCCTCCGCGATCATGCCTTCCAGAAGAGCAGAGAAGACCCCGGCGTCCCGCCAGACACGAAAGCGGCCGTAGACCGTCGGCCACGGTCCGAACTCGGAGGGCATCTCGCGCCACTGGGCGCTGGACCGGAACCGCCAGATCACCCCTTCGAACTGCTCCCGCAGCCGTTCGGGGTATGGACCGTACTCGCCTATCGGCAGATACGGCTCGATGAACTCCCATTGCTCGTCGCTGAGTTGCCTACGTGTCACACCCAGCGTCCTACCAGGTCCTGCCCCCGCAAGGGACCAAAACCCGAGATTGATCACGACCTCACACAGGCCCTAGTACTGCAACGGTCTTTTGCGTGACGGGGCGGCGGCTGGTGCGTTGTGCTGGTCATGGGGTGGGAGAGTGTGCGGGCGGGTGCCCGGGAGTGG
>NZ_JBSFUW010000072.1:0-14449 GCF_053591995.1 Streptomyces sp. NPDC002835
CCGGCTGACCCCCATCGAATTCGAGACCCTCATGACCACACCGGCCCTCCAGGCCGCGTGACCGAACCTGTCACCCGAACCTGCATCAGACCCCTTCGAGTCGGTCCAGGGCGAGTACGGCGAGGTTGGCCAGGCTGCGCTTTACGTGCGCCCACACCCCCTCGACGGGGTTGAGGTCGGGCGAGTAGGCGGGCAGCAGGAATACCATCAGCCATTGACGCTCGGCGATCAGCTCACGCATGGCGTGGGAGACGTGGGTGTTCAGCCGGTCCCACACCAGCACGATGGGCGCCTTGACCAGTTGGTGGACGCCGTCGATCAGCGCGATGAACACGCTCACCCATGCTGCGGCGCTTGCCCTTGCCCGCGGGATGGGTGCGCAGACGGTGGCACAGCCGGGTGCGGGAGCCGGGCCGCATCGCGATCAGCCCGGCCACCGACAGCTGTCCTGAGCGTCGGCCGCAGGTGCGTCCTCTGGGCGGCCGGCGGGTGAGCTCGGCTTCTTCCTCGGAGCAGATGTAACCCCCGCAGGCGTACGTGGACGAGACCGTCGATGTCCTTGCTGCCTGGGCGCCTGGCCTGCGCGAGGCCCTGACCGGCCGGTGCGAGGACGACTTCGTGATCATGGACGGCACTCTGATCCCCACCGACCGAGTCGCGGCCGACGAGCCGTACTACTCCCAGAAACACAAGAGACACGGCATGAATGTGCAGGTCATCGCCGCACCCGACGGCACACCCCTGTGGTTCTCCCGGGCCCTGCCCGGACGCACTCACGACCTGACCGCTGCCCGCGCTCATGGCGTGATCGAGAACTGCCTCACCCGCCAGATCCTCGTCCTGGCCGACCGCGCCTACCAGGGCGCCGGCGCCACCGTACGCACCCCCTACTACCGCCACCACGAACTGCCCGAGCACTACCAGCGGTACAACCGGGACCACGCCCGACTCCGCGCCCCAGGCGAACGCGCCTTCGCACAGCTGAAGACCTGGCGCCTACTTCGTCGAGCCCGCTGCTCGACCAACCGCATCGGACGCATCGTCGCCGCCGTCCACACCCTCCTGATCTGCGGATACAGAGGATGAAAGAGGTTCAGTCATCCCATTGAGAATCACTCTGGGCAAACGAGGCGAGAGTCAGCAGCACCGCCTCGGGTGGCTGACAGCCGGCGCGGCACGCAGGATGAGCTGCGGAACCTGCGGTTGAAACCTGGCCCCGGCCCCCGCTTGGACACATCCTCCAGGATTCACCTGCTGTTCAGGTACCGATCGAAGAGTGCTACTGCTTACGTGCCGTCACCCGAGTTGAGGACCTCTATGTTTGATGGCCCCACCGGACAGCCCGCCGCCGTGAGATCGGCGGCTGCGCCGGAGCCGTATCACCGGCGGAACTCACCCGGCGTCCGCCCGGTCACCATCGATGCGGATGGCATCAGCCTGTCCGGCCTGATGAGTGGACCCGACCAGGAGGCCCCGCGCGCGGTGATCGTCGCCTTGCACGGTGGCGGTATGAACGCGGGGTACTTCGACGGACAGGCGCATCCGGACGTGTCCTTACTGGCTCTCGGCGCGCGCCTGGGGTACACGGTGCTGGCGCTGGACCGTCCCGGCTACGGAGCCTCGGCCGCATGCCTGCCCGCAGGGCAACGGCTGACCGTCCAAGCGGCCGCCGTGCGCTGCGCCGTCCAGGCGTTCAGGACACGCCATGCACCCGGTACCGACACGTTCCTGCTGGCGCATTCTTTCGGAGCCAAGGCGGCCTTCGCGGCCGCCGCCGACTGGGACACGCCGGACCTGCTGGGCATGGATGTCTCCGGGTGCGGGCGCCGACTGGCCGTGGGCACCGGCCTCGTCGGGTCAGACCGTGAGGGCAGCCTGCGGCTGCTGAACTGGGGGCCGCTGGGCCTGTATCCGCCGCAGACGTTCAGGGCGAGCCAGCAGATGGTGGCGCCCATGCCCGCACGAGAGGTCAGCACTGTGGCCGGCTGGATGCGCCTGTCGGCGGCCATCCTGCCGCGCGTCCGTGTCCCCGTCCGGCTCACCTTCGCCGAACACGAGGCCTGGTGGAGCCACGGCGAGGACGACCTCGCCGACCTGACCGCGCTACTGTCCGCCGCCCCGCGGATCGTCATCGACCGCCTGCCACAGGCCGGTCACAACATTAGCCTCGGCTGGGCCGCCCGCGCGTACCACCTCAAGGCCCTCGCCTTCTTTGAGGAGTGCCTCAGCGTCAAGGACATACGGCACGACAGCATGCCGGGCTGGGACACATCAACTGAGGACCCGCCGCGGCAGTGACCTTGCCGATCTCTTCGCCGCGGCGGCGGTGCCACTCCGCCCGGATGGCTGTCCGATCTGCGCCGCCGTAAGGCAGCCGCCCAGCAAGACTGACCCTGTGCGACCTACACATGTGGCGGCGCTGGTCTCCTTCCACGCAAGCGCGGCGGCCTCCAGCATCGCCGCATAGGTGGGGTGGGAGGCAACTCGGCCAGATACGCCGTCAGCTTCTCCGCGTCCGCGACGCTGCGCCCGCGGAAGCCGAGGTGGCCCCAAATCTGCGCGCGGTGGTATTCGACCGTGCGGCCGGTCCAGTCATACGAATCCAGTTCGGAGGCGGGGGCCTGTACCTGCCATGCACTCTTCCCCCGTCGAGGGCATCTGGTCCCCGCTGCGGCGCAGCTGCCAGGCCGACACCAAACGCTCTTTACGCTGCGCGGAACGGTTGCGCCGAGCGGTTGGCGCGGCGCGCGGCGAAGGCGAACAAGGTGGCCGCTGCGGCGAGCCAGCCCAGCAGGGTGAGGAACGGCCGGACGGTGTCGTGTCCGCCGAAGCACGCGGACGACCGCGCCAGGTCGACGAACTGGCCGAAGGGCAGCATCTGGTGCAGCGCTCCCAGGGCGGCCGGGAGCATGTCCGGCGGCACACTGCCGCCCGCCGTGGGGATGCCGAGGATGAGCACGAAGGTCATGGCCACCGGCATGAAGTGGTGCTTGGCGGTGGTCGCCGGGATCTCGTCGCCCTCACAGATCGGCCACCGGCGTGAGCGGCCGGTGGCGCCCTGAGTGCGCCCGCTGGGGCTCGGCAAGTCTCCGAATCAGCGCAGGCGAAGGGGTCCGCGCAGCCCGGCCGGCGTCGGGTGAGCCGCCGGCCGGGCGTGTGGCGTCAGCTCTTGTGGATCATGATCGACCCGCCCTCGAGGGCGGTTGTCGGGTCGGCGTCGGGCGCCGAGCCGATCTGGTTGTCGTAGACGAGGGTGTCGTCCGCGGTCTTCCACACCCTCATCCGGAACGTGTCCGGCGTGCCATCGGTTGCGGTGAGCATGAATGAGTACCCGGCGAGGCCGTTGACCGTGCCCGTGCCCTTGTAGATGGCCTTGTCACCCGCGACGACCAGCCACTGGTAATCGGCGGAGTGGAAGTTGAGGTTCCCGGCCTTGAACTGGAACTCCGTGCTGCCGGTGGGTACGGTCGCGCCCTTCTTGTACTTCGACACGAAGCCGAAGTTCGCGCGCCCGGTGACCCCCGGGTCGGCTGGATAGGCGCCGGCCGGCGAGTTGATCCAGCCGCCGCCGGTCACGAAACCGCCGTTGGGGTCGTACACGACGACGAAGCCGCAGTGCTGGGTGTCGGCCCCGCCGTCGTCGTCCGTGACGGTGACGGCGATGTCGTAGATGCCCGCGGCCGCGTACTGATGCGTGCTGCCCACGGGGGAGTTCACGCCGGGCACATCGGTGGTGGTGCCGTCGCCCCAGTCGATCGACATCGTGTGGGTGTCGAGGGTGCCCGGGTCGGTGAACGTACCGGCGACGGAGACGTCCGTGTCGACCGCGTGGGGATCGACCGGGCAGGTGGTCAGGGTGAGGTCCGGGGCGACGTTCTTGACAGCCACGGTCGTGGAGTCCTCGTCGGTGAGGCCGTTGTCGTCCGTCACGGTGAGCGTCACGGCGTCGCTGCCGTCGTCGAGACCGTTGTACGTGGCCACCGCCGTGTCGGCGTTCGCCAGCGTGCCGATGCCGGCATCGGCACCGCTCCAGGCGTACGAGACGACGGTGCCGTCCGGGTCGTGGCTGGCGGAGCCGTCGAGCGTGACCGCGGGGCCCTCGTCGACGGTCTTGTCGGGCCCGGCGTCGGCGACGGGCGGCAGGCAGTTGACGGTGACGACGACCTTCGGGAAGGTCACGGAGGCGTTCTGGTCGTCGTGGTAGACGACGGACTTGTTCACGTCCAGCGGCCCGCACGGGGCGCCGCGGTGCTTGACCTGGTAGGTGATCTCCAGGTCCTCGTCCCCGAGATCCGCCCGGGACCAGGTGAATCCGTCGGCGGTGACGTCGTTTACGGCAGATCCGGCGAGGTTCGCGGTCACGGTGCCGGCCACGAGCTGCCAGGGCGAGTCGAGCGTGACGACGATCGACGGGTGGGTGGCGCCGGGCACCACGACCGCCTCGACGATCTTCTTCAGGAGGGTGTCGAGGCCGCCGAAGTCACCGACCGAGAAGGTGTTCTCGGAGCCGGGGCCGCTGGCGATGACGTCCAGGGTGGCCTGCTGGATCCCTCCGCCGACGCCCACGGCGAAGACGTTGGCCTTGGCCTGCAGGGCGGCGGCCTCGGCGGCGGTGTTGCCGCTGGTCGCCTCGCCGTCGGTGATGACGACGACCAGCTGGTTGCGGGCGGGGTCGTCGGCCCCCAGGACGGCGTTCGCCTCGGCCAGACCGCAGGCGATGCACGTGCCGGTGTCCTGCTTGGGGTTGGTGTCGATGGCGTTCAGGACGGCGTCCTTGTCGCCGCTGAGCGCGCTGACGGGCGGCGCCGCGGAGTTGGCGAAGCCAACGATGCCGACCCTGCCGCCGTGGGTGAACAGTCCGTGGGCCGCCACGCCGTTGACCACGCTCTTGGCGAAGTCCTTCAGCTGGCCCCACTCGGTGGCGTCGATGCTGCCGGATTCGTCGAGTACGAGCACGAGGTCGGTCGGTGTCGACTGGGTGCTGGACTCGCCGTCGAGTCTGAGCGTCACAGTGGAGGTGCCGTACCGAGCGACGGCCGTGGGACTGGCCGAGGCATCGGACACGGGTGCCGCCGTGGCGCTGGGCGCCAAGGCCACCATGCCGGCCAGGGCGAGCGCCAGTACGGCGAGTCCGGTCAGGAGAGCCCGTACGGGCATGGGCATGCGCATACGCGTCGATAACGCGTGCATCTGATTCCCCCCTAGGAATCCCAGCGAGAAAGGCACACCGATGTGCCCGACTCCGCTGCAGTCCGCACGGAGCGTGTCGACTCGAGCTCGGCGCGTCAAGACATCGCGCAGATCGGACATGCGTACGCATCTCTGCCCCGGCAGAACACTACGGGCCGAATGGGTGCTCCTCCGCACCATCGGCGCAGGCTGCTCTGACTATGGGAGCACCAGTTCTATCAACCCGGCTCAGACTAACCCGACAGTTCAGGACGGCCTGGCGCATAGTCTTCGACCTCGGCCTGCTGGATCGATTCGAGGGCATACCCCCGCGCAGCGGCGCCGACGACGGAGCGGTCCCGGACCGCCGAGCCTCACCGAGGCAACGGGGAAACCCGAGCGCGCCTGGAACATGTGATCGAAGATTGCGGCCAGTTCGAGGACCACCGGCGGCACGGACGCCGTCGTCCGCCGCCTGCTGGGCGTTTCTGGTCCATCGTCAAACCAGACGGACTTCGTGCGCGAGAACCGGAACAAACGGGTGGCAAGATCGGCAGCCCAGCGGACGTGAACATATACGTATTGGGCAAACGGGTTGAAGAGTGGCGGCCTCAAAGTTCACCTAACGACACAGACCATCTTTGAACGCCCACTCAGCACCAACTTGGCCAAATTGGGCGGCACTGAACAGACGGTCCGTGACGAAGGAGCCCGTTCTCGATCCCCAGGGGCGCCGTCGGGGTCCAGAGACAGAAGCAGATCGAGTTCCGGGCAAGTGCCGAAGCCATCCTGTGGTCGAAAGGAGCCAAGCCCTGAGTCGATCAATGCCACCCGCCGCAACCGACCGTCCTCGCTGTCACTCCGGTGGTCTGCCGACGGCCGGCGTTTGCGGCGATTCCGTACAGGGTCGATATGCCGCCGTGACGACCGCTGGTGATGTGCGGCCGGTCCGGTGACACTCACGACGTGCGCGGTGTGTCCCATTGCAGGTGCGAGACGGCGCTGTTGCGCTGGTCGCAAGCGCGCCGGGAGAGGACACCATGAACGACGACCAGCCGGACCGACATCCTCACGCGACGAGCACGAGCGCGCAGTTGCAGGCCTCGGCCCGGGGATGGCACTCCATCCAGCTGGCCGTACTCGGCTTCGTCGGGATCTGCGGCGTACTCAAGGGCGGCAGCGGCTCACCGGCACCCCGGGACATCGAGATCCTCGCTGGCATTATGGTCCTCCTGGCTCTTGCCGTGGCCTGCTGGGCGACCTTTCTCGTCGGGCGCGTGGCCTGGCCGCTGTCCGTCCCGGAGGGGGCGGCGGGGACACATCGTGCGGCACGTCGGCTGCGTGCCGGGCTCGTCCTGACGTTCTTCGCGGTGGTGCTGGTCTCCACGGCCGCCGCAGCTGCGTGGTGGCCGACGCCGCCGACGCCCGACGGCGGGTTCGTGCGGGTCGAGACGTCAGCGGGCACGCTTTGCGGGACGCTGATCCCGGGTGGGGAGGGCAGCCTGCGACTGTGGGCGCAGGGACAGCACATCGATATCCCGCTGGACAGCATCACGGCCCTGAGCCCGTCCGACACCTGCGCGTAGACAGCACGCTTCACTCGACCTGCAGGCGTGAGTACGAGCGAGGGGCCGCGGGCTCATCCACCAGGAGTTGAGGGGACTGCCGGGAATCAGACTCGCTGGGTAGCGGAGCGACGTGCGGCCGGAACCGTCCGAGAAGATGTCGGCCCGGATCGTTTCGCCGATACTGTCGACCCGCCTTACCTGCAGTCCGATCACGGTCGCTTCGGTCACCATGATGCGCTCAATGAGGCGGTGATCACCGTGTCACGGTCCCTGACCGGCCGGGCCTGCGTCCATCTTCTGTCGAGCTTCTCCCGGCGTGGCCCCGCCGGGCACGCCGGGCGGAACGTTCACTCGGCGCTCTCCGGGGTTTGCCCCTCTAGACTCCATCATGTACGGAAAGTCAGATCCTGATCACACTAGGTGCCGATGGGGTGGTTGTGGTCTGCCGCTTCCTGCCATACAACGACGCAAACCACAACGACGGCACACCGCTCAGCGCTGGAATCCGGTCACAATCTCGAACGGCGATCCGCTCCTGCGGCTCCCGGGCGGCCGGCGGCGAACACCCCCACGCCAAGTACCAGTTGGCATCCGCCCCTCCCATGAAAGGGATCCATTCGTGGTCGCCAAGAAGAAGTCCACGACGTCCAAGACTGTCTCTGAACAGGACAAACGTGTCGCCTCGCTTAGGCAGTTCATCCGGACAAGAGGCCCGAGCTACCTCACCGATCCAAACGTGACCTCGATCGGCATCGGCTACCGCCAAAAGGACGATGAGACGGTCAAGGAGCTCACGCTGCAGTTCACGGTGGACGTGAAGACCTCCGAGCCGGAGGTACTGGAGGCGCTGGGAACCACCGAGCTCCCGGAGACGATCGAGGTGGACGGCGTCGAGGTCCCCACCGACGTCATCCAGCGCAGTTACACGACGCAGTTTCGTGTCGTCGCCGAAGCGGAAGGCCCGATCCGCAAGCAACGCCTCGACCCGATCCTGCCCGGGGCGAGTGTCGGGCACGTCGAGGTTTCGGCCGGCACCATCGGCTGCATCGTCTTCGACAAGAACGACGCAACCCCCTACGTCCTGAGCAACTGGCACGTGCTGCACGGGCCCGATGGCGCGCTGGGCGAGACGGTCGTACAGCCCGGCCCGCACGACGACAACCGCATCACCCTCAACCGCCTCGGCATCCTGAAGCGCTCCCACCTCGGGGTAGCGGGGGACTGCGCGGTGGCGACGATCAAGGACCGCCAGTTCCGCAGGGAAATCTTCGACCTCGGTGTCGTGCCGGAGGACCTGGGCGAGCCGGAACTCGGCGACAAGGTCATCAAAAGCGGCCGCACCACGGGTGTCACCCACGGCGTGGTCCGGCGCATCGAGACCCTCGCCAAGATTGACTACGGCGAGGGTGTCGGCGAGCAGATCATCGGCTGCTTCGAGATCGGGATCGACCCGGACAACCCTCCCGCCGACGGCGAGGTCAGCCGGGGCGGCGACTCGGGCTCGGTCTGGCTGTTCAAGGCCGCCAACGGCCGCACCAGCAAGGTCCTGGCCGGCCTTCACTTCGGCGGTGAGAGCGGCGACAACCCGGACGAGCACGCGCTGGCCTGCCTGCCACGCTCGGTCTTCGAGAAGCTCGAGATCAGCCTGCAGCCCCCGTCCGTTGAAGAAGCCGAGCTCATCAAGGGATACGACCCCGGCTTCCTGGCCAAGCGGATCGACATCCCGCAGCTCAACGCAGCCATCAAGGACGACGCAGTCCAGCACGGCGACTCCGAGGTCATCCCCTACACACACTTCTCGCTGGCCCTGAGCGCGTCACGGTGCTTCGCCTTCTGGGTCGCCTGGAACATCGACGGCGCCTCACTCAAGCGACTCAGCCGCAACGGCATCAAGTTCGTCAAGGACCCCCGCATCGCGGACGACGCCCAGATCGGCAACGAGCTGTATGAGGCCAACCGGCTCGACCGCGGACACCTCGCCCGCCGGGCCGACCTGCTCTGGGGCAGTCCGGCCGAGGCCAAGCAAGCCAACCTGGACTCGTTCTTCTACACCAACATCACCCCGCAGATGGACGACTTCAACCAGAGCAGCAAGGGCGGACTGTGGGGACAGCTCGAGGACGCCGTCTTCGCCGACATCGAAGTCGACGACCTGAAAGTGAGCGTGTTCGGCGGTCCGGTTTTCCAAGAGGACGACCGCTTCTTCCGCGGCGTCCAGATCCCCCGCGAGTACTGGAAAGTCATCGCATTCTCCGAAAACGGTGAACTCAAGACCAAAGCCTTCCTGCTCACACAGAACCTCAACCAGCTCGAAGCCCTGGAACTCGACGAGTTCCGCGTCTTCCAGGTCAACCTGAGCGAGATCGAAGAACGCGGCCACCTCCACTTCCCCGCCATCCTGCGCAAGGCAGACACACTCGTCGTGCCCGAAGCACTGGCGGAGCGAGAGCCACTGGACAGTCTCGCTGACATTCAGTGGCACTAGACGCTGTCCGGCACCCGCTGGTGGAGCACCCCCCTGACGGTTGTCGCCGCTGCCCAGGTGCACGATGTACGTCGGAGGGTGGGCGCCGTGGTCGGGGAGGTGGACCAGCACCCGGGCCCACTGGTTCAGCGGGCGGTTCAGCGCCCACGTCCCGGTGATCTTCAGCTTGCCGCCCTCGGCTGGCGGCTTGCGGCTGTGCCCGAAGTAGAAGTGGCCCTCGAAACCGCCGGACAGCTGGTGCAGTCCACCTTGGCCGGGTGGTCGGTGACGGCGGGGTATCCGTCGGACAGCGTGTGCGTGTACGACGGGAAGCTGAAGCGGAAGGTGCCCGAGTTCCGGGTAGCCGGGGTCGAACCGCAGCAGTTCCCGGCCGCACGTGGACGCGCAGCGCAAGTACGGGGAGTTCACGTCGAGGAGCGTGATGTGCTCGATCCTTTTGCAGAGGCACGGGAAGCGGCCTTGAATGATCTGGCGTTGTACGCGTCTGCCCAGGTACCCGCGGATGCCCCTATGGGTGCACAGGAGGCGGCGGCGCGGACGGCGGCGAACTGCCGGCAGGCCCTTGCTCGTCTCCGCCCGCTCATCCAGGCGAACGGGTAGGGACCCACGGAAGATCGGATCCGTGCCCTCCCGCCGGCCGAAGGGGTCGGTCGCCCACCCGGGCGCCCGACCCCTTCGTCGCATCCGGCCTCGGTACTGGTGAGCTCGCGTATGCAACTGTCGCCAATTCCCCGCGGAGCCCAGCCTGCCGGTGACCGTGTGTGATCACCGGCAGAATATCGGCCCCCAGGTCCCCTCCTGCCGAATGGCGGTCTTCGCCTTCCCGCCGCACGCTGGGAAGGCGTACAGCCCGCAAAAGCCGGGAGGCCACCATGCCGGATTGGCCACCGCAGCAGCCGCGGCCCGAGCCACGGCTCACACACCGCGCGCCCTCAAGAGTTCGCTGGCCATCCTGGTGGCCTCGCGATCCTGTCCACCAGTGTAGGCATCGGACTCGCGGGACAGGACGAGGAACCCGATGGCGGCGAACCGGCGCCTACAACCACCGCCACGGCAACCGACATGGACCGCGACACGATCGGACGCCTCAGCACCGGGTTCACGCCACAGGCCTGACCGGATCACCCGCGACGGCTCGAAGGCCTCCTCCCGTGCACGTGAGCGGCTCCGATGAATGGCCGAACTACCCGAAGCGACTCATTCGGACCACAGTAGACTGTGAGTTTCCAATGTCGGCACGCTCGCGCGTCGAGCGAGCAGCCCATCCATCGTCAGAGCGGTCGGGGGACTGTTTCGAATGTGATGCGAAAGGAATGCGCCATGGAACTCGAATCTCTCCCGGATGACGTCGTCGCGGCGATCGAAGTGCGGGATCGTTGGAGGCGCGCATCGGCCGGCGGTGGCCTGGAGTTCCTCGTCACCGACATCGCGCGGTGGACACCAGGTTCGACCGTGCGGGTCGCGTTTCTCGACGGGGACGAACAGCTGCACGCGGACATCGCAGGAGCGACGGCGCAGATCACCGACGCCTGCAACCTGAAACTCGACTTCGGCCACGACGAGGCGACCGGAACATTCCGGCGATGGACCACGGCCGATACCGTCTTCGCCGCCGATATCCGAGTCAGCTTCGACATGCAAGGCTACTTCTCCCTGGTCGGCACCGACAGCACGGATCGCACCATCGGCGCGGGAGGCGGCCCGGTCGGGGGCAATCCCGGCCAGCGCAGCCTGAACCTCGGGCGCTACGCGGTGAACAGGCCCGCCCAGTGGGAGGGCACCGTGCGTCACGAGTTCCTGCACGCACTGGCATTCCACCACTCCCACCAGAACATGCGCGGCACCTGCGAGGGCGAGTTCCGTTGGGATGACGAAGCCGGGTATGTTCCCACACAAGATGCGGACGGCGTCTTCGTGGCGGACGCTCAAGGCCGGCGCCCCGGCATTTACACGTACCTCGCGGGTGAGCCGAACCGATGGCCGCGCGCGAAGGTGGATCACAACCTTCGCACCGAGGATGACCCGGATGTCGTCGCCGGGCCTTTCGACCCACGATCCGTGATGCTGTACCGGTTCCCATCGTTCTTCTACAAGTCCACCCCGAGCAGTTGCGCGCCGATCGGCAATGGGCAGAACCTGTCGGACGGCGACAAGCGCGGGCTCAACCTGCTGTACCCGCACACCGCGGATGAGGTGGCGGACCTTCAGGCCCGGGCCGACACGGTCCTGCGGTCGATCGGGGCCGGCGCGGAGGGGCTTCCCAGTTCGGACGGCGGCAACTTGGTCGAGGCGTACCGCAGCCGAGTCGGGGCGCTGGTCGCCGCACAGGCCGCGGGTGCCGACTGAGCCGAGCAGGGGACGCCATGTCTGCCGACACCACCTACGAGCGGCTCCTCAGCGGGTCGCCGAACGGAGGACCCTCGAGCGAGCCGCCGGGGCTGCGCGCCGAGACCACCAGACCCTGAAGGCCTGATCAGGCAGCTGTCCGGCGAGATCGGCTGGCTTGAGGCGCGTCTCGGGAAGCGAGCCGATCCGGCGGCGCTGGAGCGGCTGGACCGTGTCGGCAGGTGCAGGCGGGCGTTGCGACGACCCCTTGAACCCGGGCTGCGAGCCGGCATCGGAGTGATGGATCAACTCGCCTTTCTGGTAGGGATGTTTGTCTCGGTCACGCTGCCACAAGGCCATCTCCAGGGCTCCAGGACGAGCTGTGTTTCCTTCGATGTGGCCGCTGACCAGCCGACGATGCGGCGGGAGAAGGTGTCCACGACGAACGCGACGTAGACGACGCCGGCGAACGTGACGACGTGGGTGAAGTCGGCGACCCAGCAGCGGTTCGGGGCAGGGGCGACGAAGTCGCGGTCCACCGGCCCGGCCGTCGTCGTCGTGATCGTCTTCGGAGAGGATTACCCGAGCCCCGCCCGTCCCCGGCCTCATAACCCAAATGGTCGGCCATCTCCACCTGCAAGGCTCACTCCAGGACCGCCTTCATCATCTGCTGCAGCAGCCCCGCCGCCGTCCAGCCCGATCCCCGCGTCGGCGGCGTCCGCGATCAAACCGTCCCTACGTTGTCTGCGGGACAGGGCGAGCCCTTCGTATGGTTCTCCCACCCAGGGGCGTCGGGTGTGGCTTTCAAACTTCTGCCGCTTGTGGCTTCCATCGATTGGCCGCCCGACGCCCCACGACGACTCGGCTGCCAATTAGGAATTGCGAATGATCGCTCCGTAGGGAATCGACAGCGAGGTCGTCCGTCGGGAAGCACCCACAACGCACCGTACGGAGGCACCACATGGCCGCGATCTGGGCCGGCATTGACGCAGGCAAGACCCACCACCACTGCGTCGCGATCAACGAGAGCGGCCAACGGCTGCTGTCCCGGCGCGTCGCCAACGACGAGCCCGAACTCCTCGAACTCCTCACCGACGTTCTGGCCCTCGGCGATGAGGTGACCTGGGGAATCGACCTGGCCGACGGCGGCGCCGCCCTGGCCATCACGATCTTCCTCAACCACGACCAGCCGGTGAACTACATCTCCGGGCGGGCCATCCACCGCGCCTCCGAGAGCTACCGTGGCGAAGGCAAGACCGACGCCAAGGACGCAGCCGTCATCGCCGACCAGGTCCGCATCCGCCGCGACCTGAACCTCTTACGCGCCGACGACGAGACCGTCACCGACCTCAAGATCCTCACCGGCCGGCGCATAGACCTCGTCGCCGACCGCACCCGCACCGTCAACCGGCTACGGGCTCAGCTGACCGGCATCTTCCCCGGCCTGGAGCGGGCCCTGGACCTCACCAACAAGGGCCCACTGACTCTGCTGACCGGCTACCAGACCCCCGCGGCGATCCGCCGTCTCGGCGCCAAGCGCCTGGAGACCTGGCTGCGGAACCGCAAGGTCCTCCGCGCCGACCAGCTCGCCGAGACCGCGGTCGAGGCCGCCGAACGTCAGCACACCAGCCTGCCCGGGGAGACGCTGACCGCCCAGCTGGTGCACACCCTGGCGAAAGAGGTGATGACCCTCAACGAGCAGGTCGCCGAACTCGACAAGCTCATCGAAGCCCGGTTTCGCAACCATCACCACTTCGACGTGATCACCAGCATGCCCGGCCTCGGCATCATCCTCGGCGCCGAGTTCTTGGCCGCCACCGGCGGCGACATGGCCGTCTTTGGGACCCCGGACCGCCTCGCCGGCTTTGGAGGCGTCGCACCGGTCCCGCGCGACTCCGGCAAGATCAGCGGGAACCTGCGACGCCCTCAGCGATACAACCGACGGCTCCAGCGCGTCCTCTACACCTCCGCTCTGTTCAGCATCCGACGGAGCGACGAGTCACGCCGGTTCTACGAACGCAAACGCGCCGAGGGTAAGCGCCACACCCAAGCCGTCCTCGCCCTCGCACGCCGCCGCGTCAACGTCCTCTGGGCCCTCCTCCGCGACGGACGGTGCTACGAGCTCACGCCACCGACGGCTCTCGCGGCTTGACAGACCGCATTAGGAATCGATGGCCTGCAGCGAAAGCACCCCCGCCACCCGCCGCGCGCTTCCTCCTGGCGCCTTTGCGGCACCTGATCCTGCGTCAACTCAGACTTCCCGATACTCACAGTGCGTAGTGCCCTTCATGTCGAGCCGGGGCCCGCCCAACACCCAGCGAGATCAACTCCCATGCACTTCAGTGAACACCCTCGCTGTCGGGGAGTTTGCGCCAGCGGGTGCCCAGCTCGCGCCGCCGGTGGGTGAGGTGCTGGACGAGGAAGCGCAAGCTCTGGCTCGACAGATCGATCGCCGACGGGTAAACCAGCACGCGAAGCTCCTGGTGGTGCGGGTTGATCTTGGTCGATCCTTCTACCATGAGCTTCACCACTTCCCGACGCCAGAGCGCCCGCCCGCCGCACCAGCCAAGCGATCAGATGGGAAACGGCTTCTTGACGTCCCATAGCAGGGTGCCCAAAGCGACGGCGGCCAGCCCGATCCTGCGCCGACGACCCGACGGGCCGGACCTGTCGTTCAGACCGCTCGGGCCTTCGGCGTTCAGGGCGTTCACCCAAATCAGCGTATTCACGCTATAACGGGTGGCGCGAACCGCAAGTGAGGGAATCCATAGGCCGGTCTGTCCGACCGGCAGGCACCCACGGCGTTTCTCGCTCACGAAAGGTTCACAGCATGACACTCATTGGCCGTAAAGCCTTCACTGCCTCAGCCGTCCCCATCGCCGCTCTCGCCCTCACGCTGGGC
>NZ_JBSFUW010000073.1:0-14381 GCF_053591995.1 Streptomyces sp. NPDC002835
ACAGCCCCTCAACGCCCACCGCTCCGGCACCATCAAGGGCCTCGCCGCCGAGGTCGGCGCGTCGCTCACCTCCGGCGCCACCATCTGCGAGATCAGACACTGATGCCGGACCAAGGACCGACCGCTCCGTGGCCGCGCCCGCCCCGGGCGCCGAACGCCTCTCAGACACCGAACGCCTCTCACGATGTCACCACCATTCACCAGGAGCAGGAGAGAAGCCCATGACCTCCGAGCACACCGCCGAGATGAAGGACCCCTGTGCCGTCGCGGATCCGGAGGAGGCTGTCCATTACTGGACCGACGAGACCGCGAAGCATCCGTCGATGGGGACAACCGCCCGGGAGCGTGTGGAGCAACTGGTCGATGAGGACTCCTTCCTTGAACTCGACGAGGCCGTCGGGCACCGCCTGAGTGGTGCAGGGCCGCATGCCGGCCGTCCGTCCGGCGACGGTGTGGTCGCCGGTTATGGCACGGTCGACGACCGACCGGTAGTCGTCTACGCCGTCGACAGCACAGTTCTGGGTGGCGCTCTGGACGAGGGACTGGGCCGGAGGATCATCAAGGTGATGGACTTCGCGCTCAAGACGGGCTGCCCTGTCATCGGCATCCACGACGCCCGCCTCGCCGGCTGGGGTGACCGCACGAGCGCCCTCGGTGTCCACAGCGAAATCTTCCGCCGCCAGGTGCACTGCTCAGGTGTGCTGCCCCAGATCTCACTCATTTTCGGCTCGTGCGTCGGCACCGCGGTGTTCTCACCCGCCTTGACCGACTTCACGGTGATGGCCGAGCGGACCTCATTCATGTTCAGCGCCTCGCCGAGCGCCATCACCACGTCCACCGGTGAGGACATCGGCCTTCAGGAGCTCGGCGGTGCCCGCAGCCACACGACCACCTCAGGTGTGGCGCACTACATGGCCGGCGACGAAGAGGCCGCCGTCGACTACGTCAAGTCACTGCTGTCGTATCTACCGTCGAACAACTGCGGAGAGCCGCCCGCCTTCCCGTACGACCCTGACGCCTTCACCGAAGATCTGGAGCTGGACCTGGACACCGTCGTCCCCCACTCCCCCAACCAGCCCTACGACATGCGTCAGGTCGTCGAGCATGTACTCGACGACCAGGAACTCCTCGAAACGCAACCGCTGTTCGCCCCGAACATCCTCACCGGTTTCGGCCGGGTCGAGGGACGCCCGGTGGGCGTGGTCGCCAACCAGCCGATGCAGTTCGGCGGCTGCCTGGACATCGACGCCTCCGAGAAGGCGGCCCGGTTCGTACGAACCTGCGACGCCTTCAACGTGCCGGTACTGACGTTCGTGGACATCCCCGGTTTCCTCACCACAGCCGACCAGGAGCACAACGGCATCATCCGGCGCGGCGCGAAGCTCATATACGCCTACGGCGAGGCCACCGTCCCCCTCATCACGGTCATCACCCGCAAGGCGTACGGCGGTGCGTACGACGTGATGGGCCCCAAGCACCTGGGCGCCGACCTCAACGTGGCGTGGACGACTGCACAGATCGCTGCGGCCGGGCCCCACACCGCCGTCGGCCCGCTGTTCCCGCATGAGACGTCCACCGCCGACGTCGCGGAAGCGGCCCTGGCGGAGGAACAGCGCGCCAAGTTTATGACCGAATACGCACAAGCACTGCTCAACCCGTCTGCCAGCGCCGAACGTGGCGACATCGACGCGGTGATCAAGCCGTCCAGTACCCGCCAGTACATCGTCCGCGGACTGCGGGCGCTACGCACCAAGCGGGAAATCCTCCCCGCGAAGAAGCACGGCAACATCCCACTGTAGATCGCGTGTCCGGATCACCTGTCGGAACCGGACCGGTACCCATCCCGTTTCAGGGCGTTCTCAGGAGTACACATCCCATGGATTCCATCAAAGTGCTGTATGGGCGGCCGACCCCCGAGGAACTGGCTGCGGTCGTCGCGGTACTCACCACCCGTACGACACATGCCGCGGCCGCCGACATGCCACCGCCGCCCCGCTCCCCGCGTTCGGCCTGGGCCGACCGTGCGGCCGCCATGGCCGTGCGCTCCCCAGCCCTCCATCGCCAGACTGGCCTCCCCCACAACACCTACGGCGGACTGGTCTGCTGAAAGAGCGTTCGTCCCAGGGATACTGCCGCCGTGGTGCCGCACCCCCCAAGGTCGCCGAGATGCTCCCGCTCCTGTACCTGCATGGCCTTTCGTCGGGCGACTTCGTGGCCGCACTGGATCAGTTCCTCGGCAGCTGGGCCGGCCACGATCACCCGGCTGACCGCACAATGGCAGGCCGACCACGCCGCGTTCCAGCAGCGCGACGTGCCCGGCACCGACTACGTACCCGTAGCGGGGCCGACCGGCCGGGGTGCGGCGGTGTCAGCCTGTGCCCGCTGCGGGGGCGAAGGGTCCGTCAAGGGCAGCCCACTGCAGGAGCAGGATGGTTTTGCCGTCGGTGATGCGTCCGTCGTGGACCATGGCGAGCGCGTCGGCGAAGGGCAGTTCGAGCACTTCGATGTCCTCGCCGTCCTCCTCCAACCCACCGCCGTTGCCGGTGCGGTCGGCCGGAGTGTAGGGGGCCGCGAAGAAGTGGAGGCACTCGGTGACCGAGCCAGGGCTCATATAGGCGTCGAGGACACGGGTGGGCGGGCCGAGTGTGACACCGAGTTCCTCGGCGCTCTCGCGCCGGACCGCGGAGAGCGGGTCGTCACCGTCGAGCAGCCCGGCTGCAGCCTCGACAAGCATGCCGTCCGGGTGGCCGTTGACGTAGGCCGGGTAGCGGAACTGACGGGTGAGCAGTACGCGTCCGCGCTCGGCGTCGTACGGCAGGACGACTACACCGTTGCCGCGGTCATACGTCTCGCGCTGCTGGGTGACCCAGCGTCCGTCGCGGCGCCGGTAGTCGAAAGTGGTGCGACGCAGTACGTGCCAGCCCTGGGAGGTGAGCTCCACGTCGCGAACCACGACGTCGGGGTTGCGGTCCAGGTCACGCCCGACGCGGTCGAGGCCAGTGCGGCCGCGGTGGTCGGGGGTGTCGATGCCGGGGCGGGCGTTCACACCGTCTCCTGCGGGGTGCGACGGGGGATCTCGTCCACGTCGTGGTAAACGGGCAGGCCGTGACGGCGGGCGGTGGCAACGTCCTGATCGGCTCCGGCGGAGTCGCCCGGAAGCCGGAGCACAGCGTCGCAGTGGGCGAGCAGGCGCTCGGCGGTCGGATAGAGAACCTGGTCGGCGAGGGGTCCGATGGGGCCCGCGCCGGCTGAGCGCAGGACGGGCAGGGCGATCCATTCTCCGATCACGGGGAGGTGACCGGCGGCGAAGACCGGCCACGCTGCCGCTTCGAGGCGGGCAAGGTTTGCGGCCATGGCCTGCGGATCGCCGTCGGCGCCGGAGCGGTAGGGCCCGGCGATAAGGATGAGCATCGGCTTGTCGGTCATGGCGCGCTACGATACACGCAAGAACGTGCAAGAACAGGAGAGAGTGCGGATGCTGGCTGCTGAACGGCGCGACCACCTGCTCGGTCTGCTCGCTCACGAGGGCAAGATCGTCGCCAAGGACGTCGCCGCCGAGCTGGGGATCTCCGAGGACAGCGTGCGGCGCGACCTGCGCGATCTCGCCGCCGAGGGACTGTGCCAGCGGGTCTACGGCGGCGCGCTGCCCGTTTCGCCGGCGGTGGTGGACTACGCCACCCGGCAGACCGTGGCCCCGGACGGAAAGCAGCGGGTCGCTTCGGTGGCTGCCGGGCTCGTGCGGCCGGGCGGTGCGCTGATCCTCGACGGTGGGACCACCGCCCTCGCCGTCGCCCACGCACTCCCGAAGGATCTCGCCTGCACCGTGATCACCCACAGCCCGACGATCGCCGCGGCCCTGCTCGACCATCCGCAGGCGGACCTCTTCCTGCTCGGAGGTCGCGTCTTCAAGCACTCGGCGGTCGCCTGCGGCGCCACCGCGGTCGAGGCAGCACAGAACGTCTCCGCCGACCTCTGCCTGCTCGGCGTCACCGGCGTGCACCCCCAGGCGGGACTGACCACCGGAGACGCCGAGGAGGCCGCGATGAAGCGCGCCCTGGCCGCACGGGCCGCGGACACCTACATCCTCGCCTCTTCCGAGAAGATCGGCACGGCTTCACGGTTCCGCGTCCTGCCCTGGGAGGGAATCAGCGGACTGATCACCGACGCCGACCCCCACGACGCGGTCGTCGAGCAGCTCAAGGCGCTCGGTGTGGAGGTCCTGGCAGCCGGCTGAAACCCATGGGCCGAACACGGTCGCAGGAGCTTCAAGGCACCGGCCCGCGACCGTGGTTCAGCCATCCACAGGAATTGACGATTGCTCGCATCCCCGCCACCCCACACCCCGCGGCTCCACCCGCGCTGGGTGGTTGCCCGTCAAGACTGACGAGTGGGCTTCCGTGCAGCAGCGACAGGAGGCCTGGTGACGTCGGGGCAGGCGATGCGACGTGGACCCCCGGCTGCCATTTCCGCCCAAGCGGCCCGCCGGCAGGTCAGCGACCAGTTGCAGGCGTGGGGTCTGCAACATCTGACCGACGACGCCGAACTGATCATCTCGGAGCCGGCCACCAACGCGGCCTGCCACGGCAACGGACGAGGATCCGGCCTGGCACACGGTACGCCGCATCCGCACCGCGGCCGGCGAAATGGTCCGGCTCGAAGTCGGCGACGGCGGGCACGAGAGGGCGGCGGTCCGGTCCAGCGCGAGTCCGGCACCCCGGGCGCGATCGAGGAAGACCTTCCCTGCAACGGTCGAGGCCTCTTCCTGGCCGAGGCGCTCTCCTCGGACTGGGGGTGTGGCGGCTCCCCCATGGCCACGTCGCGTGGGCAACCCCGCCGACTTGGCCGGAAAGTGCCGCCGATATGCAGTGAAGCCGACCCGGAAGTAGCGCTGTTTCCTGAAAAGACGCCAATTCGCAGAAATAAGTTCACAGCTCTTGAAGGATCGTTCAACGATCCATACCTTGTTCCCATCGTCGAGCCGAGCCCGGTACACGTGGACTCCCGCCGGTACGCGTGGACTCCCGATCGCGAAGGCCGGGAGCAGCGCTTCACCGGCGGTTCCCCAGAGGTTCTTGGCCCGTTCCTTCCCTCTCCCCGTGAGGTCACCGTGACATCCGCCCGACCAGCACCCCGACGACCGTGGGGGCCCAGGTGACCGGTCCGCTCGCCTGGTACCGGTCGATGTCCCCGCCCGGCCGCAAGGCCTTCAAGCGGGCGTGCGGCGGCTAGCCGCTACGCGACGGCTCCCGGCGCGCACACGCAGGACCTCGGCCTTGAACACGAGTTCGCCGAGATCCCGGGACCGGCCGCAGATCCCACTGGGGACCTGACAGGGCGCCGCGGAAGGCGAGGACATCACCGACTTCGCGCCGCAGGACAGCACGGAAGCGGTCATTCGCCCCTGCGGCACCGACGGTCCGTCCGGCCGGAGAACCACCCACGATCCTCGTCCGAACCGCGGGGTGTTCCACGGCCACGAGCCGCCCACCACCGCCGTTTTGCCGCCACTGCCGCACCGGACATGAGCGCGAGGCCCCACAGATCTGTTCCCACATCGCTCACCGCCTCGGCGGCCAGGTACGCAACCTCGTCCGGCGGCATCCGGCGCAGGTGCGGAACACGGATCGACCACCGGCAGGTGTGCTGCGGCCGGCAGACGACCCTCCGGCGACTGCGGCCCGGCCGTTCCCGACAGTCTGCATTCACGATCACGGCCACGGCCACGGCCACCCACAGGATCAACGCCCTCGACCGGCACCAGAACAGCACTCACGAGAGGTTCCGTCCTTTGCACACCAGAGCGAACCGACCCCCCAGAGGTAAACCCCGGCGTGGGCACCGGCCCGACCTCGAGGCCCTGCGCCGCCTCAATCGACCCGAGAACTGGCGCGTCCGCAACAAGCTGACCGCGGTCGTACTGCTCCCCGGCCTGCTGGCCGGCGTCATGGCGGTCATGAGCCTCTCGCACACCATCGGCGACGTGGACGACCACAGACACTTCTCCGACATGGCCAGGCTCCAGCAGCCGGCCCTCGACCTGGTCCGGGCTCTGCAGGACGAACGGGACGTCACCGCATCCTTCATCGCGGGCCGGCGCAAGGCCGCCGACACCGACCCACGGCAGCAACGCGCTGAAGCAGACACAGCCGCCGCCGCCTACCGCGCGGCGGCAACCGAAATCGACACCACCGACGATCCGCAACTGCTCACGGTCCTCACGGCCATCACCCGGGAACTGCACGGCCTACCGGCACTGCGCATCTCCGTGGATACCGCCAACCTCACGCAGAGCACCATCCTCGCCAACTACACCTCCACCATAAGCAGGTTGATGGATCTCGGGCCGGCACTGGCCTCGCGCAACGGCGGCAGTAAGGCCGCCTCCCGGGTGCACTCCCTCAACTCGCTGTCCCAGGCCGTGGAGAACACCAGCCGGGTGCGAGCCTCACTCAACAGCATCCTCACCACACGTACCTTCCTCGTCGGGCACTTCCCCGAATTCGCCGGCACAGTCGCACGCCAGCAGGAATCCGTCAAAGAGTTCATCACCACGGCGAACAAGGATCAGAAAAGCCTGTACGCCGACACCGTGAAGGGCGCACCGGTCAGCACCGCCCACGCCATCCAGGAGCGAGCCACCGAACAGGCGCAGGCTCCCCACATCGACGTCGACCCCGCAGCCTGGCACGAGGCCTCCAGCCGCAAGATCACCCTGATGCGCCAGGTGGAAGCGGAGATCCTCCGCGATCTGGTCGCCGTCAGCAGCGAGGCGCACGCCTCCCGGGAGCGTGCGGCCGTGTGGGGAGCGGTCGGGCTGGCCGCGGTGTTCGCAGCCACGGGCTGGATGGTCACCGCTGTCGTGCGGTCCATGACCCGTCCGCTGGCACAACTGCGTATCTCGGCGTTGGAGGTAGCCAACGAGCGTCTGCCCGAGGCGCTCACCCGCCTGCGGCGGGCCGACGTCGACGATCTCGACGATTACCGAGCCACGCCCACCGATGTGGCGTCCACCGATGAGATCGGGGAGGTCGCCGAGGCCTTCGACGCGGTGCAGAACGCCGCCGTCGCCCTGGTCAGGGACCAGGCCGCGCTGCGCGCGCACATCAACGGTATGTTCATCCACCTCTCACGCCGCAATCAGCAGTTGGTGAGCAAACTGCTCGCCGAGATCGGCGACCTGGAGCAGCAGGAGGACGACCCCGACCACCTCGCCCGCCTCTTCCGGCTGGACCACCTGGCCACGCAGATGCTGCGAACGGACGAGAGCCTGTTGGTACTCGCAGGTTCCGACACGGGCCGCGTCTGGGAACAGCCGATGCCCCTGGCAGAGATCATGCTCGCCGCCAGCGCCGAAGTGGAGCAGTACACCAGGATCGACTGCCGGTCCACGGTGCCTGCCGACATCGCGGCAGACGCCGTCACCGACCTGGTGCACCTGCTGGCCGAACTGATGCAGAACGCGACGGACTTCTCAGGCGCCGGCTCCCGCGTCACGGTGGCCTGCGGAGCGACCTCCACCCCCCATAGGGACCTGGTGATCTCCATCCAGGACGAGGGCACCGGGATGGCGGCGGAGCACCTGGCCCAGGTGAACCAGCGGCTCGCCTCGGCTTCCTCGCTGGACCCGGGCACAGGGCAGAGCATGGGACTGATCGTCGTAGGACGCCTGGCCGCCAAGCACGGCATCCAAGTCCGCCTGACCTCCCTCGCCCAGCGCGGGACCACGGCTCTGGTCCGCATTCCTCCGAGCCTGCTCGCCACCTCCCGCCACAACGGCAGTCACGTCACCGACCAGCAGTTCCATTCGTCGGTCGACGGGCACGCTGCCGACTCCTGGCCCGCCCGGGCTCCCGTGCAGGTCCCCTCGCCGACTGTGGCCCACGACGACGAATTCCCTCACAACACGACTCAGGCCACCGACGCGGCACCCATGTTCGCCTCGCCGCAGGAATGGCTGACCCAGCGCCGGTTCGCCCGAGAGCTGCACACCGGCGAAAGCTCCTCCCCCGGCCTGCCGCACCCTGGCAGCAGCACCCCCGACACCTCACCGACCGCGGAAGGGCACCTCTGATGCCAAGACCAGTTGCCGGCGTCGCCGCGTTCCTGTGCACCGCCCTGCTCGCCACCTCCGCCTGCGCCGGAGACCCGGACGCGCCGGACCCCTCTCATCACGCCGTGAACATCGGTTTCCTCGCGCCCATGTCGGGTCCGGCGGCCTCAGTGGGCGCCGACACCCAACGAGGCGCCGAACTGGCTGCCGAGATCGTCAACGGCCTTCATGCGATCCCTCTCCCCCTCGGGCCAGGCACGGGCCTGCCACGCCTGCGCAACGCCGGCATCAAACTCCAGGTGGCCGACACCCACGGCTCCACCACGCGGGGCGCCGCCGAGGTCGAGCAGCTGGTGAACGACAAGCAGGTGGTCGCCATAGCCGGTGGATACGAGTCTTCCGTCACCGAAGCCGCCAGCGCACGGTCCGAGGAACTGAAGATCCCCTTCGTCAACGGAGGTTCCTCGGCCACCTCGCTCACCGAACGGGGCCTGGACTGGTTCTTCCGCACCGGCCCCTCCGAACTCGACTACGGCCGCGTGGTCTTCTCGCTGCTCAAGGAACGCCAGAGCACGGGAACCGAGGTCAAGCGGATCGCCGTGCTCCACACCGACGACCAGTACGGCAACGACGGCGCCGCCATGATCGAACGCCTCGCGTCCCATGTCGACGGGCACGTCGTCGCCGATGTGACGGTCGGCTCCGGGTCGGACGGCCTCCTCGCCGACGCGCGGGAAGTGGCACAGGCGAACCCCGACGTCGTCCTGACACTGCTGTACACCGCACAGGCCCTCGCGCTGAGCGAGTCGTTCCGCTCCCTTGCCTACGTCCCGCCGGCACTCATCGCCTTCGGCGGCGGCCATGCGGACCCGGTCTTCCTGCAAAAGACCCAGACCGGGGCGGAAGGAGTCTGCAGCCGCTTCGCCTGGTCGGCGGATCTGGCCCAACGCAACCCCACCGCCAAGGCCGTCGCAGACCTGTACAGGAAGAACTACGGCGCCCGGATGAACGACGACGCCGCCCGCGCCTTCACCGCCGTCATGACCCTCGCCCAAGCGATCAACAGCGCCGGATCCCGAACGCCGGTCGACATCCGGTCGGCACTGGTGAACACCGACATCCCGGGACGGGACACAATCATGCCCTGGGACGGCGTGAAGTTCGACGACAACCACCAGAACACAGGCGCACGCGGCATCGTGGAACAGGTCCAGGGCGCCAGGTACCGCCTGGTGTACCCCTTCGATGTAGCTCAGGCCCCGCTGAATTGGCCCATGGGGGACGACAACGGGTAAGCGGCCGACGCGTCCACCGGCACCGACCGGGCCCGCCCCGAGGCAGCCCGGTCGAACCGCGTATCGCAGCCTCTTACAACCTTGGCCGCACCGTTGGGCGAGTTGTGAGGCCGGCCAAGGCCCGCGCGGCCTGTTTCCCTCCTGCCTGGTCCAGGGTCTCCCGGCACACCCCGGCGGGTTGCTCGAAGAACTCACGCCCCCGGTGACAGGCCGTACACGAGTCTTCGCCGGCGCGAGCGCGGCGGCGACTGCGCACCCTGGAGACCTGCTCTCCTCGCCGATGTCGAGGGTGTCGTGCTGCGGACCGACGGCACCGGAGTACAGGTCCGCCGCCCGCGTGCGGGCTGCCCCGGCCGCCGCGTTCATGTCGGGAAAAAAGAAGCAGCACCCTCAAGACCACCACCTTCGGCTACGTCCAAGGCCGCATCCTGTCCGGCGGCGTCGGCCCGGTAAGGAGCCGGTCGGGCTGGGGCTGCCTCCTTTCCGTCGAACGTGGCGCGGAGGCCGACGGACGGCATGACGGATCGGCGCAACGTGCAGTCCTCTTCTGGCGCGCGTGGAGTGACATCCCTGGCGTCACCTGGGTGCCGGCCGCGGAAGGGCGGGGTGGTTCGGCTCGAACCGGCTATGAGGCGGTCGGCCCCTTGTAGGAGGGCGAAAGGCGAGACACGGACGGCGTGGGCGACGGCGACGAGGTCATCGATGTTGCAGCGCCGTTGGGTGCGTTCGACGCGGAGAGCATCGTGTTGGACATCGGATGCCGAGGGCGGCGACGCAGTCGGCCAGTTGGCCCCGGCACAGGCCGAGCCAGGGGCTGGCCGAGGCAAATTGTCGAGGCCTCGTGCGTCTGCCGCAAGGACCCGGGGCACTCCCGGCGCCGCATCCGGCATCGGATGAGCGGATCAGGCCGCTGGTCCGCCCGCGCGAGCCGGCGGCCTGGTCGCCGCCACGGCCCGGGGCCGGGCCGACTGAGCGTTCGACCCGCCCGGTCAGAACCGACGGCGACATACTGCGCGACCGTCAGGGATGGGTACAGCGGCCTGTGGTGCCGCCTTCCTCGGTGGGGTGACAGCGGTAGTGGAAGTCGTCGGAGTAGTGGCTCAGAAAGCGGCCCGCGCACTCCATGGCAATAGTGCGGCCGCGTGCGCGGCAGTAGTCGACCGCCTCGACTCCGTTGGGGAACCGCTGGGGTACGTAGATCACCCAGTAGCCGTCGCCTATCGAGGCGAACTGATCGCTGATCAGTACCTCTGCCTCGGGCACCTGTGCCCGTACGGACGTCAGATGCTGGTCCCGGACCTCTGGGCCCGAGGAGAACGGGATGACGTCGAGTTTGCTGATCCAGCCGTTGGCGAAGACTTCCGGGTCGACCGGATCCTGAGGGGCGACGGCCGCCTCACTGGGGGCCATGGTCACGGTCGCGGTGCGGGTCGTCTCAGCCGGGGCAGCCGGCGGTGCGGCGCCCAAGTGGTCCGGGGCCTGGCTACTGGAGCCCGGTGTGGGGCTTTGGGTCTTCTCGGGACTTTCACTGACCGCCGCCGGGCGGGCCGCTGGGACGGGAACCGTCGCGGTCTGCCGGACCTGATTGTCCCCCGGTATGCCGTCGGCTTGTTGCGCAGCGGGCTTCCAGGCTGTGTATCCGCCTGCGGCAGCCATGGCGGTGGTGGCGACCGCGGCCGCGGCGATCAGCGGCCAGCGCCGGCGAGCGCTCGATGCCGGACGGCGGGCAGCCACCGCTCGTGCGGCCTTTCGGACGTTCGTGGCTTCCGTGGTGGTTCCCGTTGTCTCCAGAGCGGTGGAGAGCAGGGCGTCCAGCCGTTCGGCGTCAGGCCGTGCCCGCGGATCAGGTACCAGTAGCTCGGTCAGGGCCGGAGCCAGCAGACCAGCGTTCACCGGCGGCGGAACCGGCTCCTGGAGGACCGCCACCAGGGTCGCCAGGGTGGTGCCGCGCCGCATCGGGCTGACCCCTTCCACCGCGGTGTACAGGGCCATTCCGAGCGACCAGAGGTCGGAGGCGGGGGTGTGCTCGCCGCCGTTGAGGCATTCGGGAGCGATGTACTCGGGTGAACCGATCAGGTCGCCGGTGGGGGTGAGGCCCGCCTCTCCCTGAAGGGTGGCGATACCGAAATCGGTGAGTACCGCGCTCGGGCCCTCGGCGGAGCCGGACCGCCGGAGGGGATCCCTCCGGCGCAGCAGGATGTTCGACGGTTTCACGTCGCGGTGGTGAATGCCCGCGGCATGGGCGGCCCGCAGCGCCACCAGTACGTCACGGCCGATCCTGGCCACCTCATGAGGGGTCAGGGGGCCATGGGCCAGCCGGTCCTGGAGACTCGCGCCCTCCACCAGTTCCATCACCAGCCACGGGTATGGCTTGGTGTCGATGATGTGGTGGATGGTCACCACGTTGGGGCTGCTGAGGCGCGCCAGCGCGCGGGCCTCGCGCAGAACCCGTTCATGTTGTACACGAGCGGCATCAGGCTTCGCCGCGGCCATCGCAGGGTCCATGTAGCGGACCTGCTTCAATGCCACTTCGCGATGCAGGGCGATGTCGCGTGCCCGCCACACGGTGCCCATCCCGCCGCTGCCGAGCTGCTCCAGCAGCTCAAACCGCCTATCGATCAAGTCTGTTGCGCCGATCAACGGACCGTTCCCCTCACATTTGCTGATGTGGGGTCAGGTTACCTGGTAACCACATCAGCTCATACATCGATCTATAACGGGTGAAATCAGGGTTCTTCTGCAAATGCCGATTTCGGCTCACCTGATCACGGAGGCTGACGTGACACGCCCCTGCCCGACGGGAAGGTGAACCCCCGCCCCGGCTGGGCCGGTAAGCAGCGCATCGCTTCCGATGCGCCCCGCCTGCCCGCGGTGTTGGAGGACGGGCCCGGCACGGCAGGCGGATCACCTCTACAGCTACGGCCAGGAAAGGCTTCAAGCGCGATGCCGGCCGTCTTGCCGACTCCCCTGCCGTGCGGCGCAATGCCGCGAGCACCGAGGAACGCCCTACGACCAGAATGCCGGAGGCCCGGGCTGGGGTGAGGAGGGACTTCGACAGCCTCCCTCCTACTGACGCTGTGGGCCTGGTTCTGGGGCGTCGCCGCAGGCCGGCGAGGCCTGTTGCATGGGACCCCGAAGGCGCCTCCATGGGTTTCGGGGTCGCGACATGTAGCCAGGCCCCCTAAACTACAGAACGTTCAACGATCCTTCAATCATCGGTCACTGCCGACGTGCGGGAAGCCCTCATCAACACAGACCCGACACGTCGCGCTCTCGCAGGGTCCGCACCTGGCGGCCGACAGACCGGGAGGATCCAGCTGCACCTCCTGTCGGCTTGCTCGCCCGAGCTGAACCCCGACGAGCTCGCCAACGCCGACCTCAAGCGCAGCCCGCCCACCAGCAACCGGGCCCGCGGCCAAGCCCAACTCACCGCCGGGACCCGCAGATTCTCCCGACATCGCCGGCGACAATCCCACATCGTCCGTGGCCACTTCGGCGGCCCTCACGTCTGCTACACCCTCAACGAGAACCCCCTGAGCTTCTGATCAATACGTCTGAACCCGTACGCACCACTGCGCCCCCTGGGGGAAGCAAGGGCGCAGTGGCGTTCGACCGGCGGTCAGGCGACGGGATCGGCGACGAGGCGGATGACCTCGGCAGGCTTCGCGCGGAAGGCCGTGTTCGCCGCGTCGGCGGCGATCATGTGCGGGGCGGCGTCGTGGGCGGCGAGCGCTTCGGGCGAAACCCACCGTTCGATCAGGACGAAGCGGTCGGGGTCGTCCACGACCTGGTGGAGGTCGTACTGGAGGCATCCGTCTTCTGCGCGTACGAGGGGTGCGAGGCGGTCGAAGGCGGTGATCTGTTCCGCGCCCCGGCCAGGCAGTGTGGTGATCAGGATGATGAGCTGGATCGGCTGCGACATGCGGGAGACCTTACGCGGCGCTCCGTTCGCAGGTCGGGGGCGTCTCACCAGAAGAGCGGGTGCGGCCGTCCACGGCGCGGACAGGAGGACGCGGTCCGGTTCGACGAGCCACACCTGTTGCCCGCACGTGTGTTGCGGGAGACGTCCACCTCACTACCGGCCGCACCTCGGACAGCTTGCCACCCGGCAGCAGATAGCCCTTGGCGATACGTCCGGAGGACGTCGGCCACGCGGTCCGCAGTGCTTGAGCGCCCCAAAAGCGACCGGTCTCCAGCGAGAACCGATGGATCGACCTCGGTGTCAGCCGAGGTCGATCCCACGGTCGATCGTCATCCGCCGGTCCCTCCATGCCGTTCCTACAGCAGCACACGAACCAACTGTTGGATTGCTCAACGATCCTCTAGTATGGGCCAGGAGGCAGCGCTCTGCCATTGGGCGCCCGCTTCCCCCAGTACTCCGCCTCTGGGCCGCGCCCGGCGGTTGCCGCGCCCCCAACCTTGACGCCAGGACTGCACAGGGCAGCAGTCGTAGCCGAATCCTGTGACGAGAGGATCATCCATGATGACTGCCGAGGCAGACGTACCGCTGCGCCACGTGGATCAAGGTCCCAGCATCGCCATGCACCGAACCGGTCTCGACTGCCGGCCGGCCGGGCGGATCAAGGGATCCGCTGTCGTGTCCATGCGGCAGATCCCGGTAGACCTGGTCGACACCGCGACACGCGCCAGTGCTCTCATGCCGCCAGCCCATGGCAGCCCCCTGCATGTCGGCGACCCCGCCGCTCCGGGCATCAAGGACCTCGCACGGCCCGATTCCGGTGACCCGGTAGAGGAAGAGCCGGGCGACGCACCGGTGTTCTGGGCCTGTGGGGTCAGGCCCCAGACCGCGCCGATGGTCTTGCAGCCCTCCTTCGCGATCACGCACGCGCCTGAGTACATGCTGATCACCGACGCTCGTGACACGGACTACCACCGCCTCGCATGACCGCGCAGTGGCTGCTCGTGCCGAGCGGACTGCTTCAAGGAGACAGAACAGCTGTGACAGACATCGTGATCGACCTGAACGCCGACTTGGCGGAAGGCTTCGGGCGTTGGACCCTCACCGACGACGAGGC
>NZ_JBSFUW010000074.1:0-13846 GCF_053591995.1 Streptomyces sp. NPDC002835
CGGCCCCTGTGACCGCAGAGCCCGCGGACCGCCCTCATCCCACATCCGCCGCCACCGCTGCACCGAGCGGACGCTGACCCGCAGGTCCCTGGCGATCACCGAGCTCGCCTCGCCCTGGGCGAACCTCTCGGCGGCCTTCAGCCGTAACTCCTCGCGGAACTGCTGCCGTTCGGCGGTCAGCCCGCCCCCTTGTGGATACCGCATGCCCCGGTGATACCGCACCGGCGAGGAGCCGTCAGCCCCTACGACTCCACGAGTTCAACCTCAGTAACTGGTTTGCGACATGCGCCGACTGAAGCGCTCAGTCGCATCCGCGCTCACAGGCTGGTCAGGGAACGGCCAACTCCAGGTGTTCGACGTCGGAGAAGTGGACCTTCTCCAGGCTCCCGGCCGCGGAGTCGCCTGCGGCTTACTGAGCCGCGATGCTGGAGTACAGCCACCTTCAGCCGAGGGACGGCACCGGGCCGACGGTTCCGTAGGGGCAGACGGTGCAGCCGACCCAGCCGTCTGTGTCGACGAGTTCCTCTGCATCCAGATTCCCGACGACGGCCAAGGCAGCGAATCCGAGCATGCCGAGGCGGGTCAGGCCGAACAAGGTCCCGGTGAGGACCAGGTTGGTCCTGCGCCGGGCCCGTTCGCGCGGGGTGAGCCGGGGAGGGAGCGGGGATGCCATCGAGGCTCCTGCCAGATGCTGGGATCGGCTCTTGCGGTGGGGACGTCCAATCTGCCCCTGACCTGACGGGTTGTACGGACAACATGACCAGGCGCGCGGTCGGCGTCACTGGGTTGTGCTCTGGATGCCCAGGACGTCGTAGAGGTGCTGGCCGTAGGCTCACTGCTTCAGTTCTGCGCGACCCATGAGGATGAGCTTGTGGTGCGCGGCGAAGTCGGTGGCGGGCTGGGTGAAGCCGTTCAGCCCGATCATGATCGGTACGTCGGCTCCATGGTGGAGGCGTGCCGTTCCGTTGAACTGCTGTACGTGTCCCGATCCGACGGGTCTCTGGTACTGCTTGCATTGCAGGATCAGGAGGCGATCTTCGCTGTCTTGGGCGGTGACGTCCGCGCCGAGGTCACCGGTGCCTCCGACCCGTCGTGTACCGCGGAATCCGTCGCGGGCCAGGAGCTCGGCGCAGGCCTGCTCGAAGCCCGTGGCACTCATCGCGGAGAGCTGCTTCATCTTGAAGGTCAGTACATCCGGGCTTGCCGATGGGGGTGGCGCAGCGGTCGGGGCGTCGTGCTCGTCGTCACCGACGTAGGGGTAGGTGCCGGCGGAGAAGAGAGCCGGCAGTCTGGCGAGCAGGAGGAGTGTGGCCGGCCCGCCGAGGACGATGAGTCCGGTCCACCACGGGTGGGCTGCGATCAGGCCCCACAGATCCGTGGTGATCCATCGGCTGACGTCTTCCGTGAGCCACTCCCACAGCATCTTGCCTACGGCCAGGGTGAGGACGGCGGTCAGCAGGAATTTCAGCAGGCGGTCGAGCGACCCGTCCTCGTCGAACACCGCACCTCCAGGAGTGGGTGATTGGGTGAGCGGGGCCTGTCAGGCCGCACGCTTGTTCCGGCCCCGGCGGGGCGTGCCGGCAGGCCGGCAGGCCGAGGAGGCCGAGGAGGCCGGCGCCGCCGACAACACCAAACCCGCCGAAGCCACTACAAACGGCGAAGCCACAGCCCATAGAACTGGCGAGCCATCATGCTTGCTCACGCGCGTGTCAGTGCGCGGGCTCGTAGGTGACCGTGGATCTGGGGCAGTCCTTCGCGAGGCGGATGAGGGTATCGCGCTCGGTCTGATCGGCGCTCAGTCCCCAGCGGAGCTTTGTGACCGTCCAGTCGACCAGGTAGATGGACTCAGTCGCTGATCTTGTGATCGGGCGGGTCAGGATCGGTGCAGGATGCGGATGCGGAGGAGGTCGAAGTTGGCCCGGCCGTATCCGTCCCTTTTGATCCGTTTCACTCTCGTGTTCTGACCCTCGACCTGGCCGGAGCTCCAGGAGCTGGACAGGCCGGCGGTGACGGCGTCCTGGTCCCGGCGCAGGCCGTTGACCAGGGAGTGGAGCGCGGGCAGGTCGTCGTGCTCGACGCGCTCCATCCAGGCGGGGAGTTCGCTGCCGGTCAAGTCGCGCATCATCGTGGCGAAGTCGCGGACGTGCTGGGTGACCGCGTCCAGTTCGGGACAGCCGGCACGGATCTCCTTGAGCGTGAGGGCGTCCTCGTCGAGAAGGTTGCCGGGGTTCGTCATGATCCATCTGACGACACGTCGAGGACGCGGAGCCGGACGGGGTGCTGCCGGTTCGGCGGTCAAGGACTTCAAGGGGCGTAGGTAGCGCCGGGTGGTCTGGATGCTGCCCGGGAAGCCCATCGCCTGGATTTCCTGGTGGAGTAGTGCGCTGTCGCGGCAGCCGTCGTTCCACCGCTGATGGAGGTGGGCCCTGTACTCGTCGAGGATGCTGACCCGGTTCGTCGCGTTGACCAGCAGTTCGTCGATGCTGGTGGCGCGGGCGAAGCGGCGCACGGTGGACCGGTCCAGCCGGAGTGTCCGGCAGATCCCCTCCAGCGAACTGCCGTCTTCCAGGAGTTGCTGTACGGCGGTGTACCGCTCCCTCGTCCGCGTCACCAGGCGGCGTTCCCGGTCGCAGACGTCGAGCGCCGTGTCGGCTGCAGGCGGCGGAAGCTGCCAGATATCGTCTCCGGGCGGCGGGTTCGGCAGTACGTTGTTCGCGAACACGGCCCGGACGCAGGCGTGATGGACTCCTACGGTCTTCTCCACCGCCTCCCCGAGGTTCTTCCACAAATGCCACCCGTCCGCGATCTGCGTCGCCTGCGGGGCGCCAGTGCGGGACCCCTCGGCATAGGCCCCGCCGCGATCCCTGCAAATGATCTCTACTTCGGGGTGGCCGGCGAGCCAGGCAAGCAGCGGTTCCGCCTCGCGGCCCGGCAGCACATCGATGGGGCGCCGCCGTTCCAGATCCACCAGGATCGTCGCGTACGAGTCGCCCTTGCGGAGCGCGAAATCATCAACCCCCAGCACCCTGACCTGCCCCGCAGGCTCCTCGGGAAGAGCGCGAAGGAGGCGCAACAAGGTGTCCTTTGCTACCGGAATTCCCAGAGCCGCCGCGAGCCGGCTCCCCGGCCGCCCAGCCAGCGCCACCGCGATCGAGGTCAGCATCCCGCGCAGCAGCGGGGTGAAGCGGGCATGCGGGCTGGTCAGCCCGGAGACCTGCTCGGCAAACGTCACGGCCGGGCAGGCGCCGTTGAGGCAGCGGAACCGGCGCACCAACAGCTCGATCACCACACAGTCGCCGCTGATCGCCGCGTCGGACAACCGTCGCAGATACCGGCCGTGCACCCGCCCGGACGTCCTGCCGCAGTGCGGGCACCGGGCATCGGCCGCACGCACCCGGGCCTGCATCGTGATCCTGTCGACAGCCCGTTCAACCAACTCCACCACGACACCGGACAGATGAGGAACAAGAGCCTCGAAACTCCGCGAAGTACACCCGGGCCACGATGACAGGAACCACCGCCAACACCCGCCCGATCACAAGTTCAGCGACTGAGCCGATCTATCTGATCGTGCCGCAGTTCCATTAGGGTGGCGTGGGTTCCCTCAGGATCGGGTGGACCATACGGAAGGAAAGCGCGGGTCGGGAAGGTAGGCGCAGTAGGTCCCGGTGCGGATCGTGCGGTCCAGGTGGTCGCCGAGCGGTGGGCAGGCGTCGCGTAGGCGGCCGACGGCCTTGCGCAGGGCCTGGGTCACGGCGGCCCGGGCCCGTTCCGACGCCGCGCCGGCCCGGCGGTCGCGTCCGCCGAGCCCGACCGCGCGGGCGAGTTCGCCGATCAGGAAGTCCCGTTCGAACGCGGCCTGTTCCTGCCGGCCGATGTCGTGCTCGGCCCGCGCCTCCTCGATGTCCTCCTCGATCTCGGCGAGCCGCCGGCGGTACATGCGCTTGGCGTGCTCGTCGAGGAGGGGCCCGGCGTCGCCAGAGCGGGCCAGCCGGGCGGAGGCCGCGGGGTCCTCGCTGTCGGCGGCGGTGAGATCGAGGACGTGGAACTCCCGTCCGGGCGAGGTGAGCAGCCGGGCGAGGTGATGCATGCCCTTGCTGTCGCGGACGGTCACACGCCGACCGTCGAAGACGACCTTCCAGTAGTCGGCCTCGCGGAGGAAGGTGTTCGGTTCGGTGGGGGCCGTGGGCGCCGGTTGTGACTCGTCGGCATCGGGGGTCGTGCCGGCGACCCGCTCGAACGTGATGTGTGCCGCCTCCCGTTCCAGGGTCTCGGCCCGTGTGTTGCCCAGGGTGCGGTGGGCATCGGCCAGCCGGAGTCGGCACTCGGCCGTCTCGTAGGGTGCGCCGATCTCGCTCCAGGCGCGGACGGCGTCGGTGAGCAGCGCGGCCGCCGCGGATGCGTCGCCGTCGGCGAGGAGTACCTCGCCCCGTGCCTGCGCCGCGGACGCGGCGAGCGCGTTGCTCCCGAAGCGGACGGCCACCTCGTCGAGTTCGCGGGCCGCGGTCCGTGCCGTCTCCACGTCGACGCCGGCCAGGGCGATCCTGACCTGCGCGTCGAGCAGGGGCGCCCGGCGCAGGGCCGTGCTGGGCGGCAGCTCCTTCGACGGGACCGGCGGCGGCCGGGTCAGCGCCTGGCGGATGGTGGCGGCCGCGGTGTCGGCGTCGCCGCTGGCGAGACGGACCAGCGACAGCCAGGGTTCGGGATCCCAGCCGAGCTGATGGGCGGCCAGCAGCGCCGCCTCGGCGCCGTTCGGATCGCCGCGGCGCAGGCGGATCCGGCCCAGCTCGGTCAGCGGCCAGCCCAGCTCACGCCGCACGTAGGGGCGCAGCTCGTCGCAGGCCAGCAGGACCTGTTCCTCGGCTCGGGTGCAGTGGCCCCGCAGCCGCAGGATCTCGGCCCGGTGCACCCGGCACCGGCCGTGCAGGCTGCCGATCGGGTTCGCACTCGTCCAGCGCTCCATCGCCTCGGTCCACTGCTCGGCCAGGTCGTACTGCGCCAGGCCCTGCAGCGCGCACACCAGCTCGCAGTAGACGACCCCGGTGGAGAGCGGGTCGAGATCGCCGGACATCGCCGCCGCGCCGGCGTCATCGAGCAGCGCCAGGCCCCGCTCGACGTCACCGTCCAGAATCACCAGCCGGGCCTGCGCCACCCGCCCCACTGCGGCCGCCGCCGGGTCGGTGTCCGAACCGATCCCGACCGCCCGCCCGGCCCATTCCCGGGCGGCGTCGAGGTCGCCGCTGAGGAGACGTTCGTAGGTCCGGACCACCGCCAGCCACGCATGCGCGGGAGTCCTCGCCGCGGGATCGAGGAGCCGCTCGGCACGCCGCAGCCAGCCCCGTACCGGTGCCATGAGCGCGGTGTCGAACAGCAGGTGCATGGCGACGCGTACGGCGGCCCCGGCGGCGCCGTTGTCCTCGCCCACGGCAGCCAGCTCGCCGTGCAGCCGCTCCCATGTCTCGACCGACACGTCGAGGTGGCCCGCGGCATAGGCGACCTGGGCGAACTCGGCGACTTCCGCCGGGCCGAGCTCGCCCGCTTCCCGGGCCGCCAGGTAGGCCACGTAGGCGTCCGCCCACGCGCCACGGGCGGCGGCGTCCCGTGCCCGCCGCAGCGTGGTCCCGTCGTCGGCGGCTGAGGGTTCGGACATTTCCCTCGATCCCGGGGTGAGTCGGTTACGGCGGTAACAGTCTCGCTTACGCCTCAATGGTTGGCCAGGACAGCCAGGAGGACACAGGACAGCCGAGGAGGACACCATGGACACCGTCACTGTGAACGACATCCAGCTGGCATACGAGATCCGCGGCACCGGCGAGCCGGTTCTGCTCATCGGTCCGATCCTCGCCGACGGGTTCGCCCCGCTCGCCGCCGAGCCGGCGCTCACGGCCCGTCACGAGGTGATCCGCTACCACAAGCGGGGCTCGGGCGGCAGCACGCATACCCCCGGCCCGGTCACCATCGCCGACCACGCCTCCGACGCCGTCGCGCTACTCGACCGCCTCGGCATCGACCGCGTCCACGTGGCCGGACACTCGAGCGGCGCGGCGGTCGCCGCCCAGCTCGCCATGGACCACCCCGACCGCATCGCCACGGCTGCTCTGCTGGAGCTCTCCCTGCTGTCGGTTCGCGCCGGCGAGGCGTTCCTCTCCCAAGCGGCGCCGGCCTTCGAGGCGTACGCCGACGGGGCACCCGAACGGGCCCTCGGGCTGTTCCTGGCTGCCGTCAGCGGCATGGACTGGGAACACTGCCGCACGCTGCTCGACGAGCGCATGCCGGGCTGCACCGCGCAGGCGGTCAAGGACGCCGACACCGTCTTCGGGATCGAACTCCCCGCCCTGGTCGAGTGGCGGTTCGGCCCGGAACAGGCCGCGGCGATCCGGCAGCCGGCGCTGTCCGTGCTGGGCAGCGCCACGCACCAACTCTGGGTCGACGTCGCCGAGTTCCTCCGCTCGACCGTCCCCGACGTGGAGGAGGAGGTCATCGAGGGCGTGGGGCACTTCCTCCACATCGAGCGCCCAGAACCGGTGGCCGACGCCATGGCCCGCTTCCTGGACCGTCACCCGATGACGTCCTGACTCCCCGGCTCGGCAAGGGCAGTCCCGATCACAAGATCAGCGACTGAGCCGGTAGATGCACAGGGCCTCTGGTGAGGGTGGCAGCCATTCGGCCGGGTCCTTCCTTCCTTTCGATCGGTTCGTCTTCGCGGTGACTGCCACGAGAGAGCGCTGTGCGTCGAGGTCGTTGGCGTAGGCCTCTCGGCGGTTGGTATCCCAGTCGTGGGCGCCGGACGACCACGCCTCCTCGAGGGGCACCATGTGGTCCACATCCAGTGCCGATGCCTTCTCGACGGTCACGCCGTCGTAGTACGAGAGCCACTGTCCTCCGGTCAGTTTGCAGCCCTCGCCCTTCGTGGGTGGCTTGATAGCCTCGGCGACAAGCAACTCCTCGCGGGTATCGCATCCGTCGCCCTCGTCGAGACCAGTGTTCCAGTGCTTGAAGTCCCGCCGGTTGTAGTCGCCTTCGGTCTCCGGGGCGACAGTGAGTAGGTCGATGGCCTCGATCAGCGGTGTCCTGTCGGCGGGGCCGCCTGCCACACCCGGGACTGGAGCTGAGGGCGTCGCCGTGGTGGCGGGCAGCGAGCCGGGCTTTTCGTCCTCGCGCGTATTGACCTCGGCGGAGCAGGCAGTCAGAGCGAGCAGCACGACGGTCATGACGGTGGGTGCGAGGGCATGACGACGGTTCACGTACGGCCTCCTGAGCATGGTTTGCATCGGGCTCCGTTGATCATGCCGGGTCTACGAGTTGCTGTGCGGGAGAACGGCTGAGGGCTGGCGGAGGGGCAGAGCTCTGTCTGGACGAATGGGTTCCGTGCACGAGAGTCGTCATCATCCAGGAGTGCTCCGGTCGAAATCTTGACCAGCCTCCCCATGCTTGGCCGGTGTGGCTGTCTTCTCGTTGTGCTCATCGGTTGGCGGTCTCGCCTGACTGTGAGTGCGCTGTCGGGGCTGGTTCGGTGGGGTATGGACGGACGGTGGGCGGGTTGGTGGCGCGAAGGCGGGGGCGTGTGCACAGAGGGGGCCGGCGTGCGGGGAGTTCGCGTGGGGCGTCAAGTCGGTCTGCGGCCGCGTCCAGGAGAGCACTGACTCGTCGTGCGAAGTCCGGGCCGGGCATCGGCAGGTCCATCTCCGGTTGGCGGAGATAACCGGCGGCGACCGCGGTGGGGATGTAGGCCATGAGTTCGGTGACCACGGCCGATTGCTGGCGGGCGGTGGACTTTGCAAGGTGGCGCAGCATGCGCAGCATGGTGGGGGTGCGCGCGTCGGTGATGTGCCTGCTCGCTGTGTGCCAGGACCGTGCTGATGCCGGTTTCGGCTCTGTGGGCTGGTTGGAGGGGCTGGTGGGTGGCTGGACGTCCTCGGTCTGTCGGTGCCACCAGTCCGCGGCGTCTTTCTCGCCGAGGGCCAGGTGGTGGAGGTAGAGGCAGTAGGCGGCGGCGGTCTGACCAGCGCCTGCGGCGTACTGCCACCAGAAGCGGGCACCGTCGTCGGTGTCCGTCAGTTGCAGGACGCAGGCGAGGATGAGGGCGCTGCGGGGCTCGGGCAGTTGCTCGGTGACGAATTCGGCGACGTCGTCGGCGGGGGTGTGGGTGACGAGCGTTTCGCACAGGGCCCGCAGATCTTCTGCGGCGTCGGTGGAGGTGCGGTCCTTCATGGGAGGTTCGCCGGCTGGGAGCGGGTCGGGCGATGTGGTCGTGACGCTCGGGACGATGTCCCGGGGCACCGTGCGGTCACGGACCAGCAGGGCCCGGGAGAGGATTTCGTCGATGCGTGTCATGCGATGTTCCCTTCGGCCTCGGGCGGCGGGCAGATGACGCTCTCCAGGAAGTAGGTGGCGTGGCGCTCGCCGGACCGGACGGTGGCCAGCGGGACGCCCATGAGGGTGGACACGCCGTCGGGGCAGATCCCGTGCAGCCGGCGCAGCACCATGACGTCGAGTTGCTGGTCGGGGAGCCAGCTCATGGCTTTGAAGAGCTGGATGCTTTCCGTCATCTGGTTCATGCGCTCGGTTTCGCTGCTCAGGTAGCGCAGGGCGATGGTGTCGAAGGCCGCTGCGCCGAACTCGGGCCGGCCGTCGATGTGCGGGGTGCGGGCCATGACGGTGGCGCGCAGGGTGTCCCAGGCGAACCGGCGGGTGTCGGGGCTGGAGAGTGCTTCGTTCCAGCGGAGCCAGAGGATGTCGAAGGTGTTGGACACGGCCGCGTCGCGCTGGTCGTCGTCGAGGAAGACCTGGGCGTAGAAGCGGTATTCATTCTCCACCAGTTCACGGAACGCGCGGTGATCGAGGGGCGGCGTGTAAGACGTGGCCAGAGAGGCCTTCTGCGTGGACCGTTCGATCCAGTCGCTGGACTTCTGCGCTTCGAACGCCGCTTGCCGCCACAGCCGGTACAGGGGCCAGTCGGGCATCTGCAGCTGGTTGGACAGGTTGAGGAGGATTTCCCATCGGGGGTAGAGGCCGGTTCCTCGCAGCAGTTCGGAGAGCTTCGACTTGGCGAGCGGGACCCTGGCGCTGAGATCGCTGAGGGTCAGCCCGCTCTTCAGGTAGGTGTAGCGCACCGGCTCGAGCCATGCGCGGTGGACGCTGCCCACGCCGTCGGCGATCGGCCCGAGCTTGCGCCCGGGTCGCAGGGGGGGCCGATTTGGCAGGGGGTACTGGTGGCTCGGTGGGTGTCGTCACGGTGTGCCGCCCTCCTGGTCGGACACCGTGTCCACGCGGTGCCCCGAGGGCGGCGCGGCCTGGATACGGGCAGCGCGGACGATCTGCTGCACGACGAGCCCGAGGACGGGTGCCAGCGCGGCAACCGCGGCGGTTTGGCCCATCGCCGTCATCACGAGGCTCCAGGCGAGCACTGTCACCGTGATGATCAATATCTGCTTGAGTCCCATGCGCAACTCCTTGGTGTCGGCCTGGTGCTCCATGGCCCATCCGGAAGCCGTGGAGCTCCCCGGGTCGCGGGTGCCGAGTCCGGTCCCCGGGGGAGGGCAACCAGCTTTAACCAAGCGGGAGTTGTTACGCCATGTGATCAAGGAATCACGGAACAATGACAGTCACCCATCGCACCCCGGGCGCACGGAGATGACCGTTCCGGTTCACAGAGAGCACGACCACAGCGCCAACGTGTAGAAGTTCCCGGTTTTCCTTGCAATCGCCCGGCGGACCCCCGTCAATGGATGCATGACACCTTCGGTGTCGGCCTTCCCCATCCGGAAGGGCTCGCTCCCGTGCCGAGATTGATAGGGAGCGAGCGTGACCGCTCTCGCCTGGCCACTCGTGGAGGCCAGGCGAGAGCGGGACAGTCCCCACGCGAGGACGACACAGACGGTAGTCCAGCGCACTGACACTCCCCCGAGGGATGCCGCGGCCGGCGCCGCAGCTCAACGCGCCCCGATACGCGGGTGAGTTGGAACGGTGCCCGGGCCGCTCGCGCTCGGGTGGCTGAGGCCGTCGGACAGTCGGGACGGCTGTTGTAGGTGGCCGGGGTTCTCGCCAGCATCGAGGCCAGCCTCGGCACGAGCCGGGTTGGGGCCGTCGATGTCGCGCTCTGCACCACGGCGTCCGTCGACGCGGTCATCCCCGCCCGCTCCGAGGTCGACTGGGAGCATCTGCGCACGGTGGAGAAGGGCCGACGCTCTCCCCCGGCTGACGGCCGAGAGCTGGACTCAGATGCTGGGGCGATCGTGGCGCGGTGGCGCCGGTGACCCTGCAGGACCATTCAAGTGCGGGGCTCGGTCGCGATGCGGCCGAGCCGTGCGGGCCGATCACCGTGAGCCAGGTGGTCGATGAGGCGATGCTCGAGGCCTTCTTCGAAGCGCACCGGGACGGGCTGTTCAGGTTTCTGGCCGGGAAGACCGGCCGGGATGACGGTGGGGAGCTGTTCAGTCAGGTCTTCGAGGAGTTCTTCGCGTGGTGGCCGGAGAATCCCGAGCATCCCAAGCCGGTGGCGACTGTATCGGATTGCCGACGGTCGCGGTGGAGACGCCGAACCCCGCTGCGACCTGGGCCAGGGTCTCATTCTTGCGCAGGCGCACCAGGACGAGCAGGGCCTGCCGGAAGCAGCCCAGCCTGCGCCAGCGGGAGTTCAGTCACACCTTCGGGCGTAGATGAGCCAGGAAACGTGCTCCACGACCTCGTGCGGGACGTCGAGCATGGCTCGATACGGGACCAACAGGGCTCCTGTGTTGAGACGTTGGCGAGTGAGATCACCAGCCGAAACGACAAGGAGCCCTGCCGCGTCACGGCCCCCGACCGCCAGCCGTCATCACCCACGACCACAGGATGAGAAGCGTTCAGCCTCGATCCACCGTGTGAATTCTGATCTTCGATGTCGGGTGGGGTACTGGTGATGTTTCCGGCTTCGGGCAGCACGTTTTGCCGGGCGGCCGTCCCGGTGGCGAGTTCTCCGAAGGTTCTTCCTGGTCGTGGGCGAGCGTCGAGCAGCTGGGTCAGGTCTGCAGGCGCTGTCCGGCGGCGGTCCACAGATCGGTGAAGTCCGCTTCCCAGCACCAGCGTTGAGGGAGGTGCAGGGTGATCGTCCGCGCCCTGGTGGCGATTCGGGCCGGGACGTGGATGAGGTGGCGGCGGATGGTGCCGGTCCGCGCTTTGGCGTGGAAGGTGGAGGCGAGGTGACCGGCGGCCCGGGTGAGGTTGTAGGCGGTGGCGGCCAGGGTCAGCCAGGCGGCGTTCGCGGTGAATTTCCCGGAGGGCAGGTGGCCGAGGGCGGAGTCCTCCAGGTCGGCGAAGACCTGCTCGACCACGGCGTGCTCGCGGTGCATCGGCTCGGCCTGACCGAGCTCGAAGCAGCTGTCAGTGAAGATGACGTGGTGGCGCCAGACGCCGAACAGCTCGGCCTGGCCTTCGGGACGCTCTTGGGGTTGAGGCGTTTCACGCGCCGCACGATGAGCCGGGCCGTGGTGTGGAACTGCTTCTTCTCGCTGGTGAACGCGGTGAAGGGGATCTCGGCGATCTCCGCGTCGGAGACCCAGCACTCATCCTCATCGTCCCAGACCGCGGCGGTGTACTCGATCGGCGTCCAAGCGTCCTCGGCGATGTTCACGATGGCCTCGCGGACCGTCTTCTTGACCGCGACCGCCAGGGAGAAGCGGATGCCGGCCGTGCGGCAGGCGTCGACGACCTTGTGGGAGAAGTACGCCGAGTCCGCGCGCACGATGATCTGTGCGGTGATCCCCATCGCCCGCACCGTGGCCAGCGCCTCGCGAGACTCGCCGCCCCCTTGCCGGAGCCTGCCGCGCCCTTGCGCAGCCTGGTGGCGACGATGACCGGCGCGCACGTACCCGTCTTGACGGTGACGATCTGGAAGTGCAGGCCGCGAACCTTCGTATATCCGAACGAGGCGCCCTGCTTGGCCAGCCCGTAGACCTGCTTGACCTTGGAGTCGATATCCACGAACACCACCTCGTCCGCCTTCGGCACCAGCCCGGTGTGCGCGGCCAGATTGCAGGTGAACGCCACGTGTCGCGGACTGGAGTTGGCGTACATGCCCCCAGGTGAAAGCGCGCAGAAAGCTGCCCAGCGTGGACGGGGCCCGCATCCCGCCGAACAGGCGCGGCAGACCGCCGTGCCGCAGGACGTCCAGGTCGTCGATGCTGTCCGCGCCCGCCACCATCCCGGCCACGACGGACATCGCCTTCGCGTCCGCGGCCGTGCCCGCCCCGTTTTTCGCGCCGGTCAGCTTCACCTTCTCGGACACCAGCCGCGGCAGGTCGCACCGCTCGGCCAGCCGGACCGCCGGAACCAGCCCGGCATGCGCGATCAGATTCGGTTCGTCGAACGCGGCGAACACCGCCGCCGGGCTGTGGGAGGATTTCACTTACGAGGTGCCTTGCTGGTTGGGACTGACGGAAGCGTAGAGAACTCCCATCATCCCAGGTCAGCAGGCACCTCTTTGAGGTTCCCCTGCCCAAAGCCCGACCGTCACACGGTGGATCGAGGCTCAGTGAACGCAGGCGGAATGAAACTCAAGGGCGCTCTGGGTCTCCTTCCGAGATGTCGAGCTCAATTTTCCTGGCGAAAACATTGACCGAGGTCACCTTTACATCAACTAGACCGCCAGAGTGAAGGCTATCAGAAATCCGACGCAAAATATCCTCCGAATCTCCTGGAATTAGCCCTAGAAAGCCTCCTTCGATTTGAATAAACACCCCGATCGGAGTTACCTTATCAAGGCTCCCGACGACGGTTCTATCGAGAAAATTCACAGCAAAAGCCAATAGAGGATCTGGCTCCAAGTCCCTTAGCGAGAGCGTGAGCTCATCCGCTTCCTCGTCGACCCTCACTACCACAACCTTGACAACTTCGCCAAGGCAGAGAACTTCATGCGGCATCTTTCCAGGAATCCAAGAAAGGTGTGCGTTATCGATCAGCCCTTCACGGTGACCGAGGTCGATGACTGCACCATAGTCCTCTAGCCGAGTCACGACCCCGCTCAATACTTGCCCGCGCTTTAGATGCTCGATTCTCACGACACTCTCCACGACTAAGAATAAGAAACGGACTGGCTGCTGGCGAACCCGGAGGACCGCCCCCCGAACGACGGTCAATCCTGCCAATAGTAGCCACCCCTAGCATTCCACCACTCCGCACTCTTGATTTTGGAGTTGAAAAGAGGGATCTTATTCTGAGGAATGACCCACTCGTACCCTACCTCTCCATTCTTATTCTCATAGGGCTGCCGGTACTGCTTAAGATCCCGCTCCCACCCGCGCTTCATCTTGCACTCCCAGATCCCCTCAGCAAAGCCGCTTTCACCTGCATACTGGGCAGCTATTTCCTTAGAGCTTCCGAGATAGGCACTTCCGGCATGCCTTCCGTTCACTCCGTGCGCACCTACGACAAATCCGCCCTCCGCTTCCTCCTTATCCTGCTTGTACGGTGCACGAAAGACAGATTCGAATTCCTCTTCGTCTTCATCTCTGTCCCCACGCCCCTTTTTCTTCTTTCCTCCGCCCGAGCCATCATCGTCGCCTAGATTTCTGAGTGCAACTACAATCCCGACGGCGTACAGAGCGCAGCCCGGAATACTGTTGCCTCCGTCGCACTGCTGGTACTCCGGTGAGACGCCAAGCTTGTTTTCGTACCAGCCAAATGGATCCGGAATCGGATACCCGCGGTATCCATATTTTTCATCGACAGCAGGCCCGTAGCCGATAATCCCCGTCGTGCTACATCCAGAAAAACGGGTCTGTACGGTGAGTGGTGTAACTCCCGAGCTGGAAGCGACAGTTGATGACTGACGTGACGAGTGACGCTGAGACCGCCGTGGATGCTGTCG